>CAYPIX010000012.1:0-23379 GCA_964410875.1 uncultured Kofleriaceae bacterium | reverse complement strand
TACCGATACGGACCGCGACACCGAAGAGGATCGCGATACCGATACGGACCGCGACGCCAACGATGGCGGCAACGTCCTTGAGTCCAGTCGCGTTTCTTACTCTGAGTGCGGATCCGACTGCTAGTTGTTAACACCGCGCTAAAGAGCTCCCTAGCCTCATCGCTAGGGGGCTTTTTTTCCATTCATGGATCACTCATTGCTTTCTCTCTCCAAAACTTCAATCCTCCTGTCGTTCATTGCTGGCTGTTCGTCCGTAGACCTCGATGAACCATGCCGTGGCGATGGCTGTGGGGGTGCCAGTAGCCATGCAGAGTTAATGGAGCGACTAGAGCCGAATAAGGACCCTATCGCCGAGTACTTACGAGAAAACGTTTCTGAAAACGGAACACTAGGCTCAAACTTTCAAGAAACACTTTCCGGCATCTTCTCGAGCGCAGGCTGCAATATCGAGGAAACCAAAAACTTTGTCGTTCTGTCCAATACTGGTCTATCTCCCAAACCCGTTTGGGCAAGCTGTACACAAGAGTCCAACCGAGCGTCGCGAGTACTAGTTACGATCCCCTACCTCCTGCCTGACCGTTCCGACATCGACACCAGAACGATGCACCTTGCCGCCTGGGATGCTAATGCCAACGAGTATCGACGTTACGCAACCTATCCAAACGCTGAAACAGGTGCATTGCAGGTTTCAGTCTCACCCGTATTTTGCATGTCTTGCCACGGAGGCAACACCAAATGGCAACCGCTCATGAACGAGATGGTAAACCCGTGGTCCCAATGGATAGCCGAACCCGGTTTTAAATCGCAGCTGTTCGACGGTCACGTACCGCCTGAGTTAGCCGAAGCAAAAATTTTCAATGCCCTCGCAGTTAGTTCGGCATCAGCATCAGAACTAGAACCCATCGTACGATCAGGTATTCAGCGAGTGACCAATTCTCGACTTCTAGGTCGACATAGCCCGCCCAACATAGAGAGTTCTATCGAGTTACTGCGCCCTTTATTTTGCGACGAGACCGTCAATTACGTTTCTGAATCCCACAGGAACGGCGAGTTACCAAGCAATGTCTGGGTCGACAATTCAACTCGTACGCTCATGCGAAAAGCGCTACCTGACCAAACATGGAATTGGCAGTCTGAAAAACAGACTCTTCCAGCAGCGAGAAGAGGTCAGCCATCTCTTACCTTAGTCCCGATTAGAGGAATATCGACGGAGGCAGTCGAAATGGCGCTCGTCTCGCGGAACGTGCTCACGCCAAAACAAGTGTTACGCGTAAGGGCTCTTGACTGGACTTCCCCGGTCGGAAGCGATTTTCGATGCGATCTTTTCCAACGCCAGACCGCTCGGTTAAAACAAATGTCTCTGCTCGACGGAACAGGCGGCAGTAATTCAGATCTTATTCCCGTCTTACTCGAATCGATACTTGATGAGTATAAGGTGCCGTTGGGGTCAGAACTCGTGAGTATTTCAAGCCCAAGCTCTCCTCCTATTCCAATGACGCTAGAGGAGTTCGGACGGACGCTAGATGCGAACACCGCACAAAATGCAAAGCGTTCCTACGTTGAAGAAGTGCGTACTCGACGAGCGTGCAAGATAAACAGGATATTCCCCAATGCCTCGCTCATTCCTGACTTAAATTGTAACTAGCGAAATTCCGGTAACAAGCCGTGAGGGGCTAGCCAAAATTCTTTTTTTGCCGCGCTTTTCGCCGCTTGGTTGACGATTCCGACATCGAACCAAACAGAACGGTTACAAACCCGATAACCGTAAGCCATATCAACGGAACACAGAGCGACCAACAAGACTCCCATGTAAATTCTGCAAAGAAGTGACGAGCTCCCCCAGACAGAATCCGCTCGTGGTCAACGAGGATGAGGTGTCTTTCCAACTCCGTCGCAAAGGTGTCCAAGAGGCCCCCCAAGCGCATTGAGCTGATTCCCAAAACCGCGAGAAGGGAGAATGAGGAAGCAAACATTACCGAACGACCTATCGCTTTCACCATCCTGTACCCAGGACGCCGGTAAAGATACGCGTACATCAGAAAGGTAAAGAAGGCGATGGCCACGATGCACCACCGCCAAACCTTGGAAACACTTAGCCGTGCAGGAAAGATTGCAGAGTTGGTATGAATCGTCAGGCGTTCGGGAATTCGATTGATGACCTGATTGACCCTTGCTCGATAGGAATCACGTAGTCTCTTCACCCTCGCTTTGTCGCGGCACCTGCTATTTCCAACCGCCGCGTTGCAAAGACTTTCTGCGCGCGCATCCAAATTCGCGAGTTGGGTACGCAGCATGCTTTTTAGGTTTCGTAAATCCGCGGCTGCAGTCCTATCCGTGTTCTCGGCAAGCCAAAGTAGCTCCGACTGTGTTTCTCCGACGACGTTGTCTACCCATGGCTGAGTAATGATTTGCTGAACGCCCGCCTTAACGAATTCCTCTTGGAGATACTCATCCCCCTTTGAACCATTCGACTCTGCCATGATGAAAGAAGACAGACTCTCAATCGCAGAATCGCGAAGCTTGGCGTTTCGAGCAGCCTCAACAACATTCGCCTTGGAATTAAAATGCCAAGAAAACGCGCTTCCCAAAGCTACAAGCGCGAACCCCACCATAAAGACCAGCAGGAAAACCCAGCCAAAAAGCCTCTTCATCACTACTGGTAGTAACAACCAACCACCCGGAATCCAAAAAATGTGGCGAAAACTCTCTCAAAAACAAGCAATGAATTGCTTTCGCCCACGTTTTGGATTGATTACTAAGCTCCAAATTCAGCAAGCACTCGCCGGCTTAACTGGAGGCGGCGACACTGCTGCTTTGCCCCCACTTAGACGGAGCAACGAAGTGCGAATCTCCTCAGCGGTCTTCGGGTTGTTTTCAAGGTGAGTCATAGCTTTCTCGCGCCCCTGCCCCAACTTCACCCCTTTGTAAGAATACCAAGATCCGCTTCGTTGAACCAATCCAAGCTTTTCGCTTGAATCCACAAGCTCAGCGTTTTTGTTGACGCCTGAGCCGTAGATTATTTCAAACTCCGCTTCTCTGAAAGGCGCAGCCAATTTGTTTTTGACTACTTTCACTCGCGTATTACAGCCAACGATTTGCTCGTCTCTCTTGATTACTTTCCGTTTGCGAATATCTAAACGAACGGAAGAATAAAACTTTAACGCGTTTCCACCTGTTGTTGTCTCAGGATTTCCATAAACCACCCCGATTTTCTGGCGCAACTGATTGATAAAGATCAGAACAGTTTTGGTCTTTGATATGGCACCAGTCAATTTGCGAAGGGCCTGACTCATCAACCGAGCCTGAAGACCCATGTGTGAATCGCCCATTTCTCCATCTATTTCTGCTCTCGGAGTAAGTGCAGCAACAGAGTCCACTACGATCAGATCAACAGCTCCTGTTCTTATTAAGGTGTCGGTAATTTCCAGTGCTTGCTCCCCGCAGTCCGGCTGCGAAACGAGCAAATCGTTTAGCTCCACTCCAAGTTTCTTGGCATAACTAGAGTCGAACGCGTGTTCTGCGTCCACAAATGCACAAATGCCCCCCTTGGCTTGCGCTTCGCTGATCGCATGCAGTGTCAGGGTGGTCTTCCCTGATGATTCAGGGCCAAAAATCTCGATGATACGCCCCCGGGGTAACCCGCCAATACCGAGAGCAACGTCTAGTGCTACCGAGCCCGTGGGAATAACGTCTACCCGGGTTACTTCCTTCCCGTCGAGACGCATAATACTTCCGGTGCCAAACTGTTTTCGGATAACTTTTAGGGCTTGTGTAATTGCACTGTTCTTTGATGTCTGAGTCACAGCAAAGTCTTAGGCAACTTCCATGCCTGGTAAAACGGCTTGTAATTCCCGCCGGCCGATCTTTGCGGCCGATTATTTGGACGGACTTTGTTCCGTCACTCGGACAAACCGGGCAATAAATTGACTAGGCAAATAATTCGCACAGTCTATCTTCCTGCGCAGCAGCATCCTGGTACCCCATGTCGATTAGTTCTGCGACAAAGGCCCCATCAAAAAGAAAATAGGACAGCAGATCTCCTTCAGCCTTGGCACCACTGCGCCCCATTCGCCGTATGAGTTTTTTTGCAACTCGTCCCTTCACTCGTATTTTGTTCTGCTCAACCATATTGGAAGCGAGAGCGCCGATGTCTGACGAGGGTTGAACATGTACAAAGTCTATGTTCGCCACAGGGGCTTTTTCCTGATTTTTCAGTTCCGCAGATAGCTTACCGACAAATTCGTCACCATAAATTTCGCGCCCAGCCTTTAAAATCTCGTTGATCCGATCCAGCCGACCTAAGTCTGTGTGTGTGTGATCGAGAAGCAACGCATTTAGTGCCTTTCCTGCAAGCAATAATGGTTTTGCGACTTGGGCCCCGAGCGCCTCCGTTCCCGCTGACTGGTTCCGATGGCGAAGTGAAATAACCAACAGTTTCTCTGCACCCAGCCGAATAGCCGGAGCGAGAGGAGTGTTCTGGCGCAAACCACCGTCTACATAAAATGCTTTCTTGATTTTCACCGCTGGAAAAAGAAGTGGAATCGCAGCGGAAGCCAGTGCATGCCTCGGACCAATCGGAGCCCTTGTGTAAAGAACATTGGGGTCCTTGTGTAATCGAGGTGGCAGAGGTTCGCGGCTATCTACAAAAGTAACGGTTCTTCCAGTTCCCACATGAGTCGCCGTGACAGACAGCGCTTGAATTCGTCCAGCTGAAATGTTCTTTCGAATGTTTCGCCAGGGCACAGCGCCTATTACGAATTTTTCCAGGCCCTTGGTTTCGACCAAACCACCGTAGCTCAGGACTCCCGGCTCCAATGGTGGCGGTTCCCCTCCGAACAGCAACTTAGTTGCGCGGATCACATCGCGGGCACCAAGGGAGATCAACTCTTCCACCCTGAGTGCCGCCCATTTGCTGCACAGAACGCTTGCCTGGCGATCTGGCACATCCGCACTTGCAGCCAGAAAAGCCCCGTTGATGGCGCCCACGCTTGTCCCAGCAATGATATCAAATTGCACATGGCGCCCAATTCGCTTGGAAACCACGTCCCGAATGAAACGGATGACTCCAACTTCGTACGCTCCTCGCGAACCACCACCGCTCAGCACAATTCCAACGCGAGAACCCATTCCTCCTCATTATTTACCATTGATTTAATTTCAGGAAGTTAGCGTCTAAAGAATCGAACTTAAGTAAGAAATACTTTCACCAACGCAGGTAATCGCACAAACACGCACAAAAAGTATTGCTATTGACGCCAAGCTTGAGTACCTAGCGGTTGTTGAGTCAGGCGGTTCGCCGCACACAGACCAACCGTCCGATGCGGGCCTCCCTCCCCATCAGACAGAACAACACACAAATAGCACCCCCCAAGACGGTCGCCTCCTCGGTGGCCGTCTTTCTTTTAGCGCTTCGCGGCTACGCCGCTACGCTGAGCTGCGGGCGCATAGGGCTGAGCCACCGCGGGCGCATGGTTTGGCAGCGCGAGCGGAGGGCGTATTGTTTGGCGGCTCTCTATGACATTCGATAGGAGCCGGCTTCGTGTAATGACTCGACCGTAATATCCGTTTCGTTCGCCAGGTCGGCGATCGTTCTAGCGACACGCAAAAGACGGTGAACCCCGCGGGCAGAGAAATGGAAACGCTTGTGCAAACGATGAAGCGCTGCTTCGGTCTCTTTGTTCAACCGACAAGTTTTCCTTATGGCAGGAACCGGCATTTCTCCATTCGTCGAAACACCAAAAGAGCGCAGACGGTTCCTCTGTAATTCTCTTGCAGTCACGATTCTTTTTCGTACCTGTGCTGAAGACTCACCAAGTCGTTTTTCCCGTAGTTCGCTTAGCTTGTTTCCCTTTACGTGTATTTGTAAGTCAATCCGGTCCATAAGAGGTCCACTCAACTTTGCCCGATACCTTTCGATCGCACTGACGCTGCAACGACAAGAACGCTTAAGGGATCCTAAATATCCGCACGGGCAGGGATTAGCGGACGCAACCAGAAGAAACGACGATGGATAGACGTAACGCCCGTGTGCTCGGCTGATATGCACTTCGCGGTCTTCAAGCGGCTGACGCAAAGCTTCAAGAGCAGAGCGACTAAATTCCGGAATCTCGTCGAGAAATAAAACTCCACGATGGGCCAGCGACACTTCACCCGCTTTCGTCGGGCGTCCACCGCCAGTCAGGGCGGCCGAACTACTAGTGTGGTGTGGCGAACGAAACGGCCTCCTCCCGATAAGGCCACCTTTTGTCATTCCAAGAGAAGAGTAAATTTTCGTAACTTCTATTGATTCCTCGATAGAAATGGGTGGCAAAATACTGGGAATTCGCTTAGCCAACATGGTTTTCCCCATTCCTGGCGCCCCAACCAGAATTAAATTGTGTCCGCCAGCGACGGCAATCTCTAATGCCATTTTCTCGAGGACCAAACCTGATACTTCCCCCAAGTCGGGCATGCCATTAGATTCAACTGCAGAGGGTCTTACGGGTTTTTCTGTAGGGAGAAGCTCTCCACTTTGAAGAGCAACCATCAACGTTCTTAGACGGTCAAAACCAAATACTGGAACGACGTCTGCGGTAACAGCTTCATGCACATTATCCGCTGGTACGACGATCCCGCGTAGACCAAGATCTCTTGCCAGAATTGCTGCTGCCAAGACACCAGGTACGTCACGCAAACTTCCGTCGAGTCCAAGCTCACCCACAAACAGGAGTCCTTCGACCGCCGTGGCAGCGAGCCGTCCGTCGGCGACACAAATACCAATTGCCAACGGGAGATCGAATGCGGGCCCAGACTTATGCAAATGACCAGGCGCCAAATTCGCAGTGATTTGTTTTCGAGGCATAGGAAACCCCTCGTGTTCCAACGCAGCTCGAACTCGAATGGCACCATCCCGCGCACTTGCGGTTGAAAGACCCACCACCTGGTACCGTGGAAGGTGCCCCGACGCAACGTCCACCTCCGCCTCAACCGGGACAGCGTCGACTCCATGAAGAGAACAAGAACGAATACGAACAAGCATTCGACGTCTCGTTGTGCAAACCCGGGGCCGAGGCCCCTTTAGACCCGATGCTACTTCATTTGGAGCTTCCTCCTTCGTTGGCGTCCTTATTTTACGGGTAGTCCGGGACAAGTGACCGGTTCTTGGACGTGGTAGAAACGTGCCGTGAATCGATCATCGACATTCGCAACAGCGAGCCTAACGCTAGTACTGTTTGCAGGATGCAGCGACCAAGCCGTTAGCACCCAGCCAGCTCAAATCCTTCCAGCCGTCTCAGTACCTGCGACTGAAGAACCAGAAACCCCGGTAACAACAAAGAAGAAAGGGCCTTTTCACCTCGACGATGAAAAACAAATAGGCCCCCCTTTAGAAACGACTCCAGTAACGCCAAGAGAACCGGGATCGAAGCAAGTTGAGCTAGTGTTGCGATCGAGTCCCCCTGGAGCCAACGCTGCCGTTGATGGAGTTATCATTGGCCGAACTCCAACTTTGTGGCGAGCGCGCCGCGACGGCAAGGTACACGAATTTACTTTCGTGCTAGCCGGGCACTCAGTTGCTCGCTACAAATTCATTCCCATAAGAAGTGGCGTCGTCCACGGCTCGCTTCAACGACTCCGATTGAACGCACGCAAAGCAGAGAAATCAGAGTAGCTCTTTTCCAATTTTGTACACGCGTAGCCTAGGTCCGCCTCGCTCAAAACCTACGTGTTCATCCAAGATCGCAAGAAACTCGGACGTGCCCTGCCACACCAGAGGCTCTTCGCCTCGTACAAAGACTCGAGCAATTCGCTTCGCTTTCGCGTCCCCCACAGCTAAGAGATAAACGTCCGTCCATTTTTTCTCGGCTCTTTTGGCTTTTGCAGCCTCCGGGTGTACTGGATCAATCTGTATCGCGAACAAAATTGAACCGTCTCCCAGGTCCCTTGTCGAAAGAGTTTTGCCATCGTAATGCGTGAAAGGTTCAGCGAGGGTAATAGGAGACAGTTCGTCGCCAGCAAGAACAAGTTGGTCTCCTACGGGCTCGAGAAATCTGTCACTAGCGGGACCGTTTTGACGTACGGCTAAGAACTCTCGGTGAGCCTTGAGATCTTCAATCTCAAGTTTTTTCACAAACTCTCGCCCAGTAAGGGAATACTCAGCATGGGTGTCCAACGAGCGGATTTTTGTCTCTGGGTCCCAAGCTCCACTTTTCACACCAACCGCTATGCGATGGCCGTCCTTGAAATGACTGAGTCGAAACCCGAGTGCCGAATTGACACCTCGGCTGTTCACCGAAAAGGTCGTTGCCTTGCCAAGCCGTTTTCCAGTTGCGAGATTGGTAAGCTCTACGGAATGGTTTTCTGATCCGCCTTTTCCTCGGACGGACCTGTACGTCGACAGATACTCACGCCCGTTCAATGTTGTTATGGAAAGTTCAGAGGCCGCTGCGAATTTGCGAATCGAGCGCCCATTGTCTGAAAAGAGCCCACCGCGGGTTTTCTCGCCCTCTTTGAACCAGGCGAATTGCCGACCATCTTGCACGAACTGAAGCGTCGATACATCCTGGGGAATGCCTTTGAGCACTCCATGGGACAGCTCCGCCTTTTGCACCAAGTCATAGGTGTGAATCTCGCTAACACCGGTTGCGGTTGAACGGATCCAAGCAAAGCGACGCCCTCCAGAGTCGAAGGCAAATGCGTCGTCTACAAAGCCATCGTCAGGCTCAATCGTAGTAACAAGCTCGCCACCAAGGACCTCAATAGGCTTAGCAGCGACCTCACCGATTGAGCCCACAAGAAACAAAGCAATCAAAAACCAACGCATCACAAAGAAGTTGCCTCGAACCGCGACACTCAGACAACAAAAACTCTTTAGCAGCAAGAATCCTCCAAAATTGCCACTGGTTAAATATCCGAAACCTCCGCTCATATGGAGATGCTTGTTCCAACCGATGAGAGACTAGCGGTCTCTTCATACATAGGCTCCATTCCCGGAATTCTGTTACATTATTTTCGTGGAGTTTCCCGCCACTGAGACACTTGTTCGCGAAGCCGCGAAGTACCAACTCCGTTCTTCTTGCAAACACTGCTTTTTCGCCACGAGTTCCGGCGAATGCGCTCATGAGTGGCCCAACGAACTTCAGTCAGTTTGGCCCTTGCCTACTCTGGAGTCATTGGATAGCAGTCCAGCAGAACCCCTGAAGATTGGATTCTGCAAGGAATTCGAATTGGCGTAGAGAAAGCGCCCTCGCTAGACTACCCGCGTGTCCATGATTCGCTCGTTCTTCAGCCTGATAGTACTCGGAGGTATCATCGTCTTCGCGACTACTGTCTCCATAGGCGACCATACATTGTTTGGACACCTGTCGAGGATCTGGAAATCTGAGGAGACCAGAGACTTCGTGGACTCCGTGAAAAAAGAGAGCGGCCCCGCGATTGATCGCGTTCGCCGCGGTGTCGAAGCGGGGCTCGAAGAAGTGAACAAGCCCGACGCAGCGGCCACATCCAACCCAACGTCAGGCGCAATTTCTCCGGTGGACTCCTTTGTGAACGAGAAGCCCATCGAAGGCACACCCTGAGAAGCTACCTGGCTTCACGAGTCGCGTACAAAATCGTTTGTAAGGAGCTTAGATAGATTCCCATGTGGGGTCGGTTTTCACGATCAACCGCCAAATCGACTACAACTTCACCGGGCGTCGGCTCCGTCGCTACATGCTCACGAATCCAAACGGGCGACTCCGAACCTCTTCGCCAATAAGCCACAGTATTTGTCTCAGCAGTGGGAACGGTTGCTACCAAATGGAGTTTATCTGCCGAGTCAGCTGCGAGCGCGAGTGACAAACCCGCTGTCGGTGCACTCGGGGACAACGGGATATTGTCCACGAGGAGCTCCACTTTGGGGGCATCGTTCCCTCGCCAGGAAGCTAGGTGCAGAGATGCAGTGTTGTCCTGTCGCACAACATAAAACGCCATAGCAGTGGAACCGTCCCGAAGGACGACAAGGTCAAGACCATAACCGGAAAGGTTGTCAGCTGTTGGATCGACAATTGTGCGAGGAGCAGTCCATTCCGATCCGACTCTTTGAGAATAGTGTGGCTGCCCCCGAGCAATATCTACCGCGCGGAGATAACCCACATGTGCAGTTCCTGACGAATCGACAGCAACGGCTGAGCGCCCAACACCCGGCGTATCTAGATCGAAGGAGGCCGAAAAAAGATCTCCCTCTAGAACCCAATCGCCATCTTGCGGCTTCTCCGCCACACCCAACGACAAGTTCAGAGGCTGAAACGCGGGAAGTATTAAGGAACCACGCCTGGTAACTCCAAGGCTTATTGGGCCGGGCGCACCCGGAACCGTATTGGGTGCCGGCAGCTCAGTTGAGTTTGGAAAAAGCGTTACATGTTCAATAGCGGAACGTACACCGGTCTCAGAGTAAACAAGGTGGAACCGACCGTCGCCATCTGCAACTGCCGCCATGTATTTTCCCACCACCGAAAATGGCCGTGAGACTTCGTGTTGTCGAATGGCTTCATTGCCAAAAAAAACAAAGGAAAGCTTTGCTTCATCCAAGAATGCGTAGTCGTTCCAGGCAAGCAATACATCTCCATCACCACTAGCCGCCAACACGACTCCTTCCGACATAATCAGCCCGCTTTCAACCTCGGAAACCGACCGTTCGGGACAAGCCCCCGTGGTCCATTCCACGTCGCAAACATCGTCAGAAAGCGGTCCAACAAATCCGCCTCCTCCTGGATCTCGGCTCACGCCCTCACCCATACAAGCTACAAGTGGGAACAGGCTCAATATCGCAGCCAGTGGGATTTTAGGACTCACCAGGTCCTCAATAGGAGCAAACCGTGTGCCCACGTCGCAGAGCGCTAGCAAGTTTGTTTTCTTCACTCAGAGAACGTCAACTGGGACGGTTTCCCCCAATCGAGGCCCAAACTGGGTTGGTTTCCCCCTGGCCATAGGTCTGGCCGTAAACTGAGAATCAGAGACTCAATCGCCAACTCGCACTATAGTTTCTCTCAGTGCATTGGTACGCAAATCCTTGCGAGATACGCGTTTGAGCAGCGTTGGCTTGCCCGCGTTTGGTCGCGGTTTTGCTCCCAGCTCCACAATTTCTAAATCAAATTGCGGGACGATCTCTCCCGTATCATCAACCCAGTAGCTCTCTTCCGTGACAGCGTGGGGTCGCTCTTGGTTTTCTGCCACTTCGTAGGTTCTATCTCGCCTTAGGATAAGTCCATCGCGTGCACGGGGAGCAAACTCAATTCGTTCTGACATATTGTTTTCGTCTAACGACCGAGCGAGCGTTACTCCGTTTTTCTGTTTGCTCAAACGAATGGTGAGAGGAGACATCCCGGGTTTTCTTAGCGAAATCAAAGATAGTCGACGGTTCTTTGTAACCACGAAGAAAATGGGGCCAACCTCGACGATTTCCTCTGTCAGAGGGCCAAATTGCGACCCTTTAATGGTCCTAGTTTTGTAGGCAGCTTTGCCATCTAATATTTCAGAGGAGGAACTCAGCAATTCGCTACTGAGCAAATTCAAGGCCTCTTTCATTTCGACGGTTCCAACAATTTCTTCGGCACCGACCAAAGCATCGACCGCTGTCTTAAGCATCGTAGCTGTCTTTGTCTTGCTACTCTTTTCTAGCGAAGAAACCAATTTCGAGCTCTTTTTCGAATCAAGGTGTCGCGATACGAGTTTGGCTCCCTTTTCTCCAAAAAAGTGAGTAAGGCCCTTGTGTCCTTCGGAAGCAGACACTCTGCGGGAAAGGGCCATCGCGCCCGTCGCTCCCATAAAAGCCCTTCTAGACACGCGAAGGCTGGGCTTACTTCGCGAAGGTTTTCGTCCCCGTGCTTTTCCCGCTTGAGCTTCCCCGGCGAAAGTGACGAGAAGCAGGCAAACCATCGCTTTGAGCAAGGCCTGTAACGCAGGGACCATGACCAAGATCCCTGCAGGTAACGTGCCGCGCAGTCCACATACGAAAACCCCGAGCTAGCTCAACCAGCCCGGGCGAAACGGTGGCTTGTGCGGTAGCCCGCTACTCGTTATCAGTTGGACCGGTTGAGGCGATAAACAGCTACCGAATTATCTATCGTTCTCCGCAACAGCAACTGATCACCGTCAACGCAATACTCTGAATCCAACCTATCATCCTGGCTCAATGTGTTGCCCTGGGTCACCCAATCGCCAGTTTCACTAACATCATTTTCGAAAGAACTGTCTGTGCAAGTGCAACCTCCATCTGCATTCCTAACGCATACTTCGCTGGGGTTTTCTTCGTCAAAGAGAGGGTTTTCACACTGTTCTTCAAGGTTATCAAAACAGCCCGCTGAAAAAACCGATTCCGAAATCCCTCTAAGACTTACCATCTCCTCATATTCGCCACTTGCATCAAAAGACCAAGCTCCAGAAGCCGAAGAGATGGAAAAATCAAAATCGACCGTACAGTTTTCCACTACTTCGTTCGGAGAACGAGTAAGACTCGCCTCTGTCAGGTTCCAATCCGTTCCAGAGAGCTCACCTCCACAGGCCGCGAATTCCTGAAGATCCAAATCGCTACCTCCACCGCATGCAACGGAAGAAACGAGAGCGAGAGAGACGAAAAATTTTCTTTTCATCTCCTGGTTCTAACGGTGAACGATGATAGCAGCAAGTGTCCCAGCGCACATTCCTAGAACGCGGTATCGATCGGGCTAGCTAAAGCCAACCAGGAAAAGACTCGTATTGCGCCAGCCAGCTACTCTCTTTTGAGAATCAAGAATTCGACTCGTCTGTTCTCAGCCCAAGCAGCTTCGTTACTCTTTCTAATCAGGGGCTGGGTCTCGCCATAGCCCTGCGACTCAAGCCGATTCTCTTCGATTCCCCCATTGACGAGGTATCGTTTAACCGACGCCGCTCGCCTATTGGAGAGATCCTGGTTATAGGAGTTCGAACCACGCTCGTCGGTGTGTCCCTGTACTTCCACCAGCTTAATTTCCGGCAATGCCTTCAGAGTGGCAACGAGCGTGTCCAAGATCTTATAGCTTCGCTTCTTAATTACATCGCTGTTGTATTCGAAATAGATCTTGTCAAGGATTTCAATCGCGCCCTGGTTCACGACAACTCGTCCGCGGTCGGGGCAGCCATCCTCGTCGTCTTTGCCGTTATAGACCTCTGCCGTCTCTTCGGCCGTTTCTCCGTCGACTCGTGGGCACTTGTCGTCTACGTCGACAATACGAT
Organism: uncultured Kofleriaceae bacterium; assembly: GCA_964410875.1. Classification (GTDB taxonomy): domain Bacteria; phylum Myxococcota_A; class Polyangia; order Haliangiales; family Haliangiaceae; genus CAYPIX01. The sequence continues at coordinate 10,173 of CAYPIX010000012.1, read as the reverse complement.
CTCTATCATTGTCTAGATCTGGGCAACCGTCCTTGTCTTCAAAGTTATCCTTGTCTTCGGGCTCATTGATGCACAAATCGCTAACGTCGAGAATCCCGTCCTTGTCGTTGTCTGGATCTGGGCAACCGTCCTCGTCCTCGAACTGGTCGAAGTCTTCTGGGTCATCAGGACACTTATCGACATTGTCGAGAATTCCGTCACCATCCCTATCCGACTCGTTGCCCTCAGGACAACCATCTTCATCCTCTACGCCATCCTTGTCCTCAGGAATATTTGGACAGTCGTCGTCTTCATCAAGGATCCCGTCTTCGTCATTATCGAGCTCGGGGCAGCCATCGCTATCTTGAAAGCCGTCTCGATCTTCCGGATCATCTGGGCATTGGTCTACATCATCTTTGATTCCATCACCGTCGCGATCGCCAACGCTAGGTTCGAATACAATCCCCAAAAATCCGCGTAGATCCGGGTTTGCACCCTCGCTACGCTGGAAACCTGTGCCCCCACCAAGAAGTAGAAAAGAGTTTCGGGACAGGTAAAACTTCAAACCAAGCAGACCCTCGAGAGGAAGGTAGTTTTCTTCGTCTAAACCGTGCTCTCCAAAGACCTCCGCAAGAACTTCAAATCTGTCGGGGACAAGTGAATACCCGACACCAAATCCGTAGAGGATACTGTTTTCAACCGAGATGGTGCGCCCTGTCGACGGCGGTACTGGCATTCCTGCTACTGGGTTGTCGACAAAAGAAACTGCATTAGGGCGGTACCTGAAGCCGCCAGTAAGAGCCATTCTAAGTTGGCGAGTGCTACCAAATTCCTTATCGACCACCGCCATGATCTGGGGCACGACTTCACGATCGCCAAGCCAATTGCCTCTTGTACTGGTCGGTAGGTAAACGGAGCCGATAAACGCCAGCCCTATACCTGGACCTTTAGAGGTGTTCAGTAACCTCCATTTGAGATGTACGGATGCATCGCTAAAACCCTGCCCGCTAAATTTGAAGTTAGAATCGTCGTTTGGGTTCGAAGGTGTTCCTCCAACGTCATCAGGATCACGATCGCCGGACATAATTCCGAAGGGAAGCTGACCTGCTAGCTCGAGATCGAGTGGTCCTACGCGGAAGCCCACAGCACCAACAAGAGTTGGCGTAATAATATTCGTGACCTCATAGCTATTGGGGCCGTTCTCAAAGCGCAACACCCCCAAGCCCCAATTGGTTACAAGTCCAAATGAGAACTCCAAATGTCCCAGAGTTTGGGACGCATTCACGGTTATGTAGCCACGTGAATCAAGGGCTGGCCGAAAGGCGTTGATGTTGATGTCTGCACCAACCGGCTGGGCCTTCACGGCCGGAGTTCGAAAAAAGATGCAAAGCGAGGCTGCGGCAAGTAGCCAAGTAATACGGTTCTTATTTAGCATGGGAGTCCAATCCAACATCTTGATTGGTAGGAGTAACCCACATAGGGATACGTTGGGTCAATTTACCGGCGGGCTTAGGAGAGCAGGCTAGTTAACCCCAGCCTTGGCTTTTTCCGTGTTGCAAATCTTTTCCGCAAGAGCACGTTTTCCCGGATCTTCCAGGCGTCCAGCGTACTTGAGCCCCTGGGCAAACTTTCCTGACTTGCATGCGTTGATCGCGCAGCGGGGTAAGCCCTCCTGAGTCGCGCATGGACCTGCTGGCTTGGGCGGTTCGGGCGGCGGCTTCACAACGTCACCACCACTTGGCTTCGGATCGGGTTTCACAGCAACGGCTGGTTTGATCTGTGAGCACTTACCTCGCTCTGCGAGTACTGCTGCTTTGGTCTCCTGCCAGAGTTTGGCCTGGTTGGCTATTCGGTTGACCCGGCCAACGCAAGCCCCACGGTTCGCTGCTGTGTCTACAGCATTGCGCGCTTCTGTCACTTTCGATTCCGTGTACCCAGGCCCAGCTGTATCGTAAATCTCTTGAGCCTTGGCCTTGTAAACAGAATCGTTCGCTATGCTTCTATACTGGCGAGAAATGCATTGATAGTTTGTCGGCGAGCATTTTTGTAGAAGCGCAAACTTCTTTTGAACGGCTTCTTCTGAACGAGCTTGATTTGCTATTTCTTTAGCTTCTCGGTTAGCAGGATCGACCTTCAGGGCCAATGCCGCGGCAGCTCTAGCATCCGCCCAAGTCTCTGTGTCCATAGCGCCCCGCGCGGACACCAAATGCTTAGAGAGCAAATCAGATGGTTCCGGGTCCTTGGCAGCTGGTTCAACAGGCACAACAGGCGTCGTCGGGTCCTTTGCTGGCTCAACAGTCTTCTCCTGTGGTTCAGGTGGAGCCTCTTGAGTTCCTGTCGTCGGTACTGACGGATCGACTATTGCCACCGATTTTTCGCCACCGTTCAAAAATGGAATCTGGCCGCCCTGCTGAACCCACCAAAAGAGAGCTCCGCCTGCGGCAACAAAGGTAAGTGCCAACATCCAGAGCAATGTTCGTCCACCACCACCAGCTCCTATATCGACGACCTCCCCATCTCGGCTAAAAAGAAAGTCTTCCCCCGGGGCTACAAATCGAAACCGTACGTGCCCTAAGTCGACATGATCGCCTTTTCTAAGTTCAACTCTGTCGTATTCTTCTCCGTTAACGCGCACGCCGTTCGAAGAACCTAAATCTTCAATTAGATACCCACCAGACTTGTTCTTCACAACCTGGGCGTGGTGCCGAGAAATGGACCGGTGGTCGAGCCAGATATCATTCTCTTGTGTTCTACCAATAACCGTCGTCGGTTGAGTTAGGTCGAACTCGTCTCCAGCAAAGTTCTTGGAGAGGATCACGAGACGAGCGGGATCCTCTGTACTTTCTGCTTCGTCTTTAGCCGTATCCCCAAGAGAGACCGCATCCTCCATGCTCATTGGCTTGGTTTGGCGAAGGGCGGCCTCTTCCTGACTCTTCGCAATACCACGCATATTCATTGGCATTGTTTTGGCAATATCAGCCGTTCTATCGATAGGCTGAGTAGTGACGTCCTTCGGCGACTTCTTCTCGTCGTCGGTAGTAACTTGAAGAACGTAGTCGCCTATTTGAACTCGGTCAGATTCTTTGAGCTCTACCTTGCCCGAAATTCGAGAGCCGTTTACCCGAATCCCATTGTAACTGCCCAGGTCCTCTATACTGACGGAACCATTCTGACGCGAAACAACGGCGTGTTTACGCGAAACGTTTCGCTCGGTGAGCCTAATCGTATTGCCTTCTCTTCGACCAATGGAAAGCTCGTCGCGCAGTAGCGGCACGACAGTCGTTTTGCCCTCGTCGTCCTGTATGAGAAGCTTGTGCATGGCTTTAAGACTGATGTTGTGAATGACGTGAGACCGCCAAGCACCCGAAAAGTGTAGGGTTTGGAACCAAAGAGGTCAAGGTGAGGGGGCCGAATCTCGATTGGATAAAGGCCGGGCCATTCGGATCGACCTATTTTTGTGCCTATTTGCGACGAAGGCGTAGTGGAGTTTGGAGCGACTCTTCCAGGTTTACAGGTATGCCGCCCGGCCACCCTTGCATACGTGGTTGCCATTCCACGAGGCGCCCCGACGCATGCCCAATTTCTGTCATTTTTCCTACGCTATGGCCAACGGGAAGATCCGAGCCGACTCCAGCAAAAAGAGACCAGAATCTAACCTCGGAAATTTTGTGTTCCATAAGAAGGACGTCTTTGCCATTCAACACCCCTTTGTAAACAATGACACCTGCAGCGGGAGCAAAAACCTTTTCGTTTTTTTCAACGCGGAATCTTACGCTACTGCTGTACGTCTTCAACCGTCCCACAAATGAGACCCCAGGTTTGGAAAGAGCTTTTCCCTTTATTGGAGATGCCAGTTTTTCGGCCAAAACGCCTTGGGGGAAAACTGCTCCAGACTCAGACTGCTTTTTCAACGTTGCCAACTCGTTCCGCAACACGTCGCGCTGTGCCACTTCTCGGCGTAATCTTGCGATGACTATTTTGCGTTCCCTAGCCTGCCCTTCTATGGATGGATCGCCGAATGGTCGACGCTTTTTCTGGCTCATATCGCGCGACGCGAACCCGACCAGTTTTTGCAACCGTTTTTCTGCTGCAGCAAGTTGCGGTTCTACCAACGCGATTGCCTCAAGAATCGCAGCACGCCGGGTTTCTACTTCTGCACCAGACTGAGCACCAGAGGCAAGACTATCGCCGGCGTTAATAAGAAGCGCGGCTAACGCTACAAAAAGGTACCTAGCCGACATATTGATTCTTTTCAACGGCCCACCAACCACCGATTGCGCCCAATGCAGCGCCCGCAAAAACAAAGAGTAGGCTGGACGTCCAGGGCATAAAAGAAACACTCAGGTCGCCCACGTATCCCAGTGCTCTTCCTAGAACCGGTGCCATAGCGAATGTAAAGAAAGCCCACAACGAGACTAGGCCCAGAAATGCTCCTACTCCGCCTAGCACTGCTCCGTGGGAACTAGCCAAAAGCCCACCATCTCGTGCGCCGAGCATCCTCCAAAGAGAAACCTCCTGCCCAGACTCTACACACGCTAAACGCACTCCCAGAGTTACCGCGATAGTCGCCGTAATAAAGAGAATAGCTACCAAAAGACGAATCCACGAATGCAAAGATTCGATGAGGCTCCGAACCGAACTAGACCAACCTTCTTGAACATCGACGTCAACGATGCCGGGCGTTTGTTCCAAACGTTCTATGAATGGATGAAGCACAGCCACATTCTCCAGACCCGACTCCAATTTTACTTCAATGGCTGGTCGTACTTCCTCTTTGAGAAGAGCCAGAAGCTCGCGATCTTGACCGACGTATTCCCCCAACCGACTGGTTGCCTCTGCCAAAGTAACTCGCCGAACTTCAACGACCGCGTCCACTCGTGTGAGTGCCTTATCAAGTTTTTGGGTCGCTTCCTCACTCAGCCCTGCATCTAAACGGAGTGTGAGTTGGGGGCCCGCCCAAGTGTCCATCCATGACTTTGTGTTGTGATGAAGGATCATTGCCAACCCAAGAACGAAAAAAGAGGTCGCAACAAAAAAGCTAGTAGCAAGCCCTTGTCTCGGATTGCGAAAACTATTCGCTGCTCCTTCAGAGGCCAAATAGCTTACTTCTCGAAGGCGATTATACAATCCAACCCTCTTGTTTTAGAGACTCATCCACGAATGGCTCATGTAAGACGTTGGTAGAAGAAGGTTTGGCATCCGGGGGCGTAGGTGGAATTGCCGCAGCTTTCTTGCGGAGTTTGCGTCGAATAGAACTCTTACCCGCTTTCTTTATCTCTCGCTTGAATAAATCATTCATTGAATGCTCGGCGATTGCTCCATCTACCAGCTCAGAACAACGCCACCCGCGGCTCCACCCACGTTCGAGCAATCGCGGATCTCTAGTGACAATCAGTGCTGCGCCGCCTTCCCGCGCCATCTCGCTGATGGCATTCATTAGAACCGTACAGTGATCGTCATCAAGACCCTCGGTGGGCTCGTCTGCCAGTAAAATCGGCGGCTTTGAAGCAAAAGCCCGAGCCAACATGGTTCGTCTTCGCTGCCCGGTTGTTGCCCTTTTTGCAGTGATTTTCGCCAGATCAGTTAGCCCCATCGACTCTAATGCGCTCTTTGCACGCAAGCGCACATCGCTACGATTAAGGCCACAGGCCTTGGGGCCAAGCTCGACGTTAGCCAAAAGGGTTCGGTTTTCGAGCAAGCGGATTTCTTGCGGCACGTAGCCGACAACCCGCCTCATAAGAGGCAGGGATCCCCTTTGCAACCTCTTCACAGGGTGTCCGAGCAACTTCACCGATCCAGAGTCGGATTTGGCGGTGCCATGGAGCAAAGACAACAAGAGAGATTTTCCCGATCCAGTGCTCCCGGTGACTAGAACCACCTGACCTTTTTGAACCTGAAGGAAAAGATCGCGCAAGATCGGTGGACCATCGACGCCAAGGTCGCTTGGTCCTTTCACCCTTTTATGAATCCCCTCGATCTCGATCATGACTACCCCCCTCAGCCTTGTCGTATCCTTCCTTTTACAAAAAAAACAGGGCTCAACCCAGCTTTTCAGGCACACTACAGGTTCGATGACATTCCGGGCTCTACAAATCTCTGGATTGACTGCCCTCCTTTCCCTCGGATGTATGTCTAGCGGCGACATCGGAGAAAAGCTAAAAGCCCAGGAGAAGCGCCTTGTTTCCCTTGAGACCGGTCAGGCTGGCCTAAAAAAACAAACTATCCCGGTCGATCCTGCTCGTGTCGCGGAAGAACTGTCAAAAACCCCAGAGTTTGTGCTCACGGGCCCTATCGGACCAGTAGGACCAACCGGCCCACCAGGCCCCACTGGTTTGCCGGGCCAACAGGGTCCAATCGGTAAAAAAGGTGAAACCGGGCCGCCCGGGCCCCAGGGAGATCGAGGTGTGCCAGGACCACCGGGGAGTCAGGGTGTTCAAGGACTTCAGGGTCCTCAGGGACTTCAAGGTCCCCAAGGGGCAGAAGGACCCAAAGGACCAACCGGCCCCCCCTCGGCACTCTCGAAAAAGACTGATCTGATCCCTCACGAATCACGCTTAACCGTCCCACCAGGTCAAACGGCCTCGGTTCTTGCCTCTTGTGAGAGTGCCAATGAAGTTCTTGTCTACGGTGGCTGCATTGCATCACCAATGTGGACAGCTCGCTTGCTTGGCTCGTACCCGCAAAACGCTGCAGACCCAAACAAAAAAGCGGAGTGGCATTGCGACTTCCAAAACGGATCTTCTGAAACGTCCATCGAGATTATCGCGCGCGCCTACTGCGCAAAAGCCAGCGAGTAAAAACCTGAGCTAAAGGCAAATCAACCCATTCTGTACCGGAGAGATTCCGATGCTGATCGGTGTCGTGGTCAGCTCCGTCAGATCGTCTCCAAAGATTCGAAGCCCCTGTCCTGCCTCAGCAACCGCTAACTCGCCGGTCGGACAGCTCGCAATATCGAATGACTGGGTACCAGTGATGAGCGCCGTAAGCGTGCCAGCTTCATAACGAGCCACATACCCATCTGGGCCCGCCTCTCCAAACCCCGTCGTAATAGCTAAAGAAACAGAGCCAGATGAATTTTCCCCGTAACTCGCCGCGTACCCGCCGAGTTCTGAATTCTCTACCAGGCACCCTCCCAAGGTCCTGTCCAGATTGATTCGCTCCAGACAGCCTTGGCTCAAATCGCCAAAATTAGGGACAGTGGTTATGAGCAGGTCGCCGCCAAGTTCACTCGTCGAGCTGGTTGCTCGCAACAATCCGAAAGGGTTTGGGTTGCCAAGGGAAAACTCCGCAGCGAGCGTATCGTTCGTCGTATCTAATACTACAACTAAACCAGGACTGTTGGCTTGGAATTCCACCAACAAGCCACAGGTAACAAAGAGATCATCTCCGGCAACCAGTAAAGAGGAACAGTCTGGGTTACCGTCGACAGGGTCAAGCCCACTCAAGTCAACCGACCGTGGTGCAGCGGCAGTATCTGTCGCATCAAAAATCCGAATCTCGCCAACGCCAAGACCAACTACATAGATTGAATTGTCCTTGACTGCGACATCTTGAGGATTGAAACCAGCACCAGTTGAGAACTGGTCCACAAGCGCGAAGGTCTCCGCATCCAAAATAGTAATGTTGCTGGTCGCCGAACGATTTACAATATAAATACGGCCATCGACTTCTCGGATCACTGGATCTATATCGGCGACTCCATCGACTACATTGAGGGTAGTTTCAAGAGAAGGCACTCCAATGGTTGAGATTGTTCCAGAGCCGACAAAGTCTCCGGCGACAGCGACTACGAGAGCCGTATCGGAATTATTCCCAGAAGATATTTCGTCTCCTTCACCTCCGCAGCCAGAGAAGAAGACCATTCCTAATAAGTAGATCGCGATTTTTTTATTCATAGTTTCGGTTCCCATTCAATTCGAAGAAAGAAAGACCTGCCTGGCAGTGGAAAGCCAGCAATGTCTGTAACAGATCGACTAATACGAGTAAGAGATTGTCTAGGAGGAGGGGATAGTACCTCCTGTTCGGTCCGCTGATCCGCGAGATTGCGTATCTCCGCGCCAATGATCAGCTGTGGCCAGAGCTCAAACTTCAAACCCATTCCTGCGAAACGGCGAACCGGGACGCGGCGCAAATTCGCATCGTCCAAGAAGCTTGGGGAAGCGATGGACAGATCGGCCCACCCGATCAACAAGCGATCTGCAATCTTGGTGGCGCCATCGACCCGGAGGTACCATTGGTGCAGCGGTTGTCTTGGCAGCGTTTTTCCCGCCAGAGACGCCTCCCCATCTGTCCGCAACGCGCGAGTCACTGTGTAGTTTCCAGCCAGCGTAACAGTCCTGGCTATTCGAGACGAGAAGGCAAACTCACCACCATAGACGCGGGATTTTCCGATGTTCGCAGCACTAGCGACCAGACCTGACCTGGCAGCTAAAACAAGCGTATCTCTCGTGAGACGGCCGAAGCCAACACCTTCAACGAAGATCCGGTCCAAAATTCCAACAGCATTTGCGGGCGCCCAAACGAAACCGATGTCCATTGATTCTCCCGACTCCGCACGCAACCCTGGATTTCCAATTACAAATCCCCTGTCGCCAAACAACTCAAGAACGGTTGGCGCTCTAAAATAACGGCCGAGACTGCCTTTGATGGAAAAATTGTCGTGAACCCTCCATGTCGCAACTGCCCTGGGGCTGAACAAAAACTGTCTCACTGTCCGTAGCTGTTGCCCGCCAGGATTCTCGGTTCGTGATGGCTTGGTTATCTGCCCATCCAAACGAAGCGACGGCTCGACTCCCCATCCATTTTTTTCAAACTGGGCCGAGAGAGCGCCTCCAAACCGGAGCCGCTTTCCCGAGCTTCTCGGAGTAGAAGATAAATCATTTGTCTCATTAAAGAAGTCTCCTCCGGCATCGAGGATAGCCAGAAGCGGAAACTGAGAACGGTAATGCCCTAAGAATTGAACGCCCCCCGAGATGGTCCTGTTTAGATTGTCTTGGCTTGCAAGGCCCACTTCCCCATCCACATCACGAAAGCGTTGCTGTTCTGCAAAAACGACCGCCTTGGACTCGAGTCGTAACTTCGACACTCCCAGCGGAGACACAAACTTCCCATGCGCGTCGCCTATAGCTGTCGTCGTTTCAAGGCTTGCCGTTCTACTCGGGCTATTCGCACTACCGGAAACCCCCTGCCGTCTATGCGCCACGCGGATGCCAGATTCGAACTCTATCTGTCCTTGGATGTATCGACCCCGCGCGTTTCCACTTAACTGTCGATACTGATTGTTAGTACGAAGTTGCGTAGAGTCGTCGACTAAGTTTAATGGTGTCCCATTGTCGCTGAAGTAAGAAAACGCACCATCCGACCGGCGCCCGCCCAGGGAAACCAAGTAGGACCATCGATTGTCGCTAGTCCCGTGCGAAAGCCGAAGACGACCATCTAAGTACCCAAACGATCCACCACCGAACGCCACAGACAAAGGTCGTTTTCGTCTTCCTAGTTTTGATCTTAGTAAGACCGCGCCACCGATAGATGCAGTCCCTAGCTCCGCAGGCACCCCTCCCCGATACACTTCGACTTCGGAAAACCCATCTAAATCAAACTGAGATAAGTCCGTAGTCACAGAAGCAATTTGTGAAAGCGTCACGCCATCGACGATGATTTGCGTGTGTCCGGAGGAAGCACCACGTACTGAAATCGAAGTGAAACTACCTAAGCCACCGAGCGACCTGGTTTTTACGCCCGCGGAACTCGCCAGCAACCTGGGCAGGTCTAAGTTTTCTCCTTTGGTCTCGTTTACACGACGCACCGAAACAAAGTGACCGTCATGAAGTCCGCGGAACCTATCCTTAGAATCAGGCCTTTCACTTACGAGCCCATCCAACCCTCCCTGAGACCCTTCAATCAGTATGGTCTCTCCTGTCTCTTGTTCGCTTTGTTCTTGGGCAAAGCCAAAAGAACTCCGAACCAGGAGCAAGAAACAAACAAGATAAAATGTTGGAGAGAAAATCCGTGTGATGGTGGCCCCCTCTCCCCACCGGAGAGTTTCGCTGCCCAATGCACACAGCCGGTCTCCTGGCTCTCGGCATTACCTACTTACGAACCTTCCCAAGACTTGAATTGTCTAAGTGGTGTCTCGTTTTTGTAGCCGATTACAGTAGCGGGGGCTGCACCGGTTTTTCACCGGTTTCCCGACAC
>CAYPIX010000011.1:0-54716 GCA_964410875.1 uncultured Kofleriaceae bacterium | reverse complement strand
GTTACAAAGCTTACCTTGTTGGAGGTTGCGTCAGGGACCTACTCCTATCAAGGACTCCTAAGGATTTCGACGTAGCGACTAGCGCAACGCCCAAGGAAACCAAGCAACTGTTTAGAAACTGCCGAATCATTGGACGCAGATTTAGGCTTGCGCACATTTTCTTCGGTGGAAAAATCATCGAAACTTCGACCTTTAGAGCGAACCCTCGCCAAGGTGAGCACGAAGGTGAGCTTCTGATTCGTCGCGACAATGTCTTTGGTAGTGACACAGAAGATGCTCGAAGGCGCGACTTCACAATAAACGGACTGTTCTACGATGTTGAAGCCGAGGAAGTCATCGACTACGTAGGGGGACTCAAAGACCTAGAAGCTCGAGTCATCTCCACGATTGGAAACCCGGATATTCGATTTCAGGAAGATCCAGTCAGGATGCTTCGAGCTATCAAATTCGCGGCTCGGCTGGAATTCCAAATAGCTGACGAGAGCTATGAAGCGATTTTACGGCAACGTGAAGACATCAGTAAGTGCGCTCAACCTCGCGTTCTCGAGGAATTGTATCGACTACTACGAAGCGGAGCTGCAAGACGATCAATTAAATTGCTGATGAGTACCGGTATCGCGAGGACACTCTCCCCTGAGCTTGAAAGCCTATTTGCTGAACCCTCAGATACAGAGGACGAAGATACCGACGATGAGCCGACGCAACCAATCGCACGCCATCAGCCTAAAAACACTCAAGAAGACTGGGCCTCGACATGGAATGACGACTCACTGGCAGATTCAAAGCAGGAGCTGACCGAGGTCGCGGTCCCAACCAGAAAGATTCATTTGCAAGTGTGGCGGGTTCTAGACGAACTTGACGAATTGGCTCGACAGAAAAAGGAGCTGAGTAACGTAGTCTTGCTCGCCGCCATCTGCGCGCCGTTGGTTGTACAAAAATTGCTGCAGCCGGATCTGCGGCCGTCTGAAACCAATGCAATTGTAGACGCAGTGCTGGCGCCGCTTTGTCTTGAGTTACAGGTGGCCCGGAGAGACGCCGAACGTTGTAGGAATGTACTAGTCGCTCTTCGTCGACTAGCACCGGCTAAGCGACGCAGAGGTAGACCAATGACTTTTGTCCGGAGAGACTATTTCGAGGAAGCCCTCCTAGTATATGAAATTACAGGACGTGCCACCGGTGCACTAACTGTGGAGTCCGCCGACTATTGGCGAAAACTTCAATCCCAAGACTCATCCAACCCATCTCGTAAGCCCGAAAAGAGACGTCGAAGAAGACGTGGCGGCCGCCGCCGCCGATTTGGGCACGAACCCGGATACCCAGAGAGCTCAGATCGAAACGCGAGCGCCGATAAGCAACCAGATTCCAGCAAAGAGTCTTCTAGTTCTGAAAAAACCGAAAAGAAAAAACCCGGTAGAAAATCTTCTACAACCGCATCATAGCTTGAGGTTTTGTGGAGCAGGATTGGGTTTACCGAGGGACTGTAGAACACTACAGAGATGCAGTTCTCTACGACTACGAGTATCGCAGGCGCAGGCACGACGTACGTTTTTACAAAAAAGCTGCTGTTGAATATGCGAACGACCGCACCGTACTTGAACTCGCCTGCGGCAGCGGCAGAGTTACCAAGGCTATCGCCCGTGCAGGGGTAAACGTAGACGCATTGGATATCTCGCTACCCATGCTATCCCGCTGTCAAACCCGTCTCGCGAAGGCCGGCCACGCTTCACGCAAGCGCGTCCATATTGTCAAAGCAGACATGCGCGATTTTTGTTTTGAAAAGAAGTACCCACTCATATTGATGGCATTCAACTCATTCGAGCATCTCTACACCCGAGGTGACGTTGAAAGGTGCTTGGTCAATATAAAGAAACATCTCGAACCCGGGGGCCGTTTCATCTTCGATGTGCAAAACCCAGACCTTGCATGGCTGATCCGCAACCCTGAAAAACGTTGGGCACGGACGAGATTTAAGCACCCTGAGACTGGCGAGCCACTAGTCTATTCGAGCAACCACATCTACGATCCGGTTTCACAAATCGTCCTTATTTCTATCTATTACGATCCAAACGAAAAAGTAGGCGTTACGACCACACGCAGTCCATCGAAAAAAATAACGTTGGCACAGAGGAAATTTTTTCCCGCAGAGCTCGAAGCTTTATTGGCATCAAATGGCTTCGTGATGGAAGCAAGGTACGGAGATTTCGAGGAAGAAGAACTGTCTGGAGATGCGGAGAGCCAGGTGCTTGTGTGCCGTTTGCGCAGTAGTAGGTAAACGCGCACGAGAATAAAGACACGTTTGCTGTGGTAACCTAAGTACGTGCGGATTTGCCCGCAATGTCGCTCGCGCTTTCCATCGGGGGAACGGTTTTGTCCAACGGACTCAACTGTTCTGGTCGAGGATCAGGATTTGGCGCGTATCGAAACCACGGTTGGGAACTATCATCTGCAAAAGGTGCTGGGTCGTGGCGGTATGGGAACAGTTTATGAAGGAGAGCACGTCTACATCGGCAAGAAGGTCGCCGTCAAAGTGCTTCATCCTAAATTTGCAAAATATGAAGACGCCGTAAAAAGGTTCCTACGCGAGGCGCGTGCTGCCTCTTCAATCAACCATCCCAATATTGTGGATGTGACGGACTTCGGCCCCCTTGATGACGGCGGAGTCTACTTCGTTATGGAACACCTCGCCGGCACGAGCCTAGAGGACATGATTGATAGAAGCGGTGCTCTGCCGCTACACCGTGCTTTGAACGTAGCCAACCAGTTGGCACTAGCACTCGCAGCCGCTCACGACAAAGGGATCATCCATCGCGATTTGAAACCTGAAAACATCATGTTAATTCCCAAGCCCGGGCGAAGAGATTTGATCCGGCGTACGGATGATTCGGGCGCTCCTCAATATGTAATTGAAAAAGAGGACAAATACGATTTTGTAAAGATTTTAGATTTCGGAATTGCAAAGGTCCTAAAGCGAGATGAAACATCTCCTTCTCAAACCTTGGCAGGCGCTGTCTTTGGAACGCCTGAGTACATGTCTCCAGAGGCAGCACGAGGCGAAGAAGTTGACTTGCGGGCGGATGTTTACTCCACCGGCGTAATCCTCTACGACATGATGACAGGGCGGCCTCCTTTTGAGGCGGATGCTGCAGCCGAAGTGTTGGCCATGCACATCAACCAGGTTCCGCCCAAACCCAGGGATGTCTCTCCGCACCTTGAAATTACGGAAGCGGCAGAACAACTGGTGATGCGGGCAATTGAAAAAGACCCCAACAAGCGTCATCAAAACATGGATGAATTTAGAGACGAGCTCCAGAGCTGCTACGGAAATGTCGCCTTCAGGCGTTATGCAGCAGCGATCCCCGGCTCTCCGATTCAATCGAAGCCGAAGCCTCGGAAAAAAGGACTCACCGAGGAACTCGATGAGTGGCTCCAAAACGAGAACACTGGTCTCAGCCAAGAAGAAGCTCGCCGGCTAGTAGAAGCGTCCAAGTCCGATCAATAAGCCTACGGTGGCGGCAACAAACGGAAAACCAGCGAGTGGTTTTCTTTAGCAGCAGCAGTGATGCATGCACGCAAGTCCGCGAGTGAATTGGCGACCATTTCCGCAAGGTGCCGACCATCGTCTCTTCTACGCGGAGCTTTGGGAGTTGCTTTCACGTGCTCTACGAATTCCATATAGCGGGCGAGGAGGCGCTTGCTGTCAAAGCCAATGAACATCTCCTTAAACCGACTAGCCTTTACTACCACCCAATCGCCCTTACCAACATCAACGGACTTCTCTCCGTACGGGCTCGCGAGGTCTTCCTGTGGAATCGAGCCCAGGAACCCTTCGTCATCCGCTTGAAACTTGTGAGGAACAATATCGACAAACAGAGCAAACAACTCTATCCCCTTCCTTATTTGGGCAAGATCGTCGCTGTCGAGAGGCGGGAACTTATCGGGTACACCAATGTGAAGCGCCGGGAGTATCATTTTCTCCAGAATATCGACAGCTACTGGTTGTGTCGTTCGCCGCAAACCAACGATCTGGGCTACTGCTTCAAACAGCCCCCTATCCGGTGCCTGCTTAACAATAGGCTCTGCAGCGTTTACTCCTTCGACCGCTTCCAAGACCTTAGTTAAAATAGGAGCATTCTGCTCACCGAGTTTTTTTCCGGCGCTACGAAGCTCTTTGGCCAATTCTTTTGCGGGAGCTTTATTCCAGAGTCTTTCAAGCAGATCGAAGTCCATCACCATCCATTGACCAAGAGGAACTGTATGGAGTCGGACGTAGTGTTCGGCGGTATACCTATCTATTTCTTGGCCACCGTTCTTTTCAGCCTGTTCCTCGTGGGAAAGCCGCAAGCGCTCAATCTCTCCCAGCAAACGTTTTACCGCCCCTGGTCCGGAACGCAGTAATTGCTCAGAGAAAAACCAAGGGATTATTTCGAGCATGATTTTCGAGAAACCGAGTCGCCAACTTTTGGGATCGTCCCCCGGAATTAACCAGTGCCCTCCATGGCGCAAACGTAGTAGTTCTCCGATCCATGCGCCAAAATTGAACCATGTCTCCTCGTGATTTCCCCGATCAAGATCAAGAGACTCTACATCGCCGATTTGGCCGAAAAGCCAAGTTTCAAACGTAATCACATCGAGAGCAATAGATAGAGCTAGCGCGCCTTGATCTCCTTCAGAATCAGCGAGCGTCGCAATTGCTTCCCCGTCAGGATCAACAAGCTCTTCTAGAACAACGGATGATTGACCGCGTACCTTCGAAGTAAAGCGGTAGTTTCCTTCGCGGATCCGTTCGATAGCATCTTGGTACAGGTTTGCTTCATCCATAACAGGTCGAGCTCAGTTGAAGGTCATCAAGTTTTTTCAGGAATCCAAAGCGGCTCTTCTTGCCCTTCGGAGTGAATCACCCACCGCCCAAACACGAAAAGAGCATCAGATAACCTGTTTAGGTAGACCATCGCATGCTCAGGGATTATCTCACCGTCGTTTGTCAGAGCTGACACACAACGTTCAGCTCGGCGACAAACGGTCCTCGCCAAGTGAAGGAAAGAAGAACAATACCCGCCTCCAGGAAGGACGAAGCTGCGCAGCTCTGGCAAGCCCTCGTTAAGCTCATCCATTTCTCTCTCGAGCGCCTCAATGTGCTGGGGCCCAACAGATGGAGACTTTGCAAGACGTTCCGGATCCGGTGTTGCTAACTGGGCACCTAGATTGAAAAGCTCATTCTGGACTCTACGAATGATTGGCAGTAGCCGATCTTTCCCTGAGGATTCCGCCAACGCGGTACGGATCAATCCGAGAGTTGCGTTTAACTCATCTACGGTTCCGTACGCCTCGATTCGGCGTGCATGTTTTGGAACACGTTTCCCTCCGACCAATGCTGTCGTTCCCTCATCACCGCTTCGGGTGTAGACACGATTAATCCTAACCATATAGATCTCTCACACTGCGGCAGATTGGACTCTCTCGACTGAGCTATTGGTCGAGGAACTCTTTTCGATCTCAAAACCCATGTCCAATATCATCTGATGATCATCACTGGGCTTGTTTCCATCCGTCGTTAAGTACCCGTTAGTAAAGATCGAATTTGCGGGAAAGAGTGCAAGTCCTTGCAGAGAGCGAAGCGTAGCCTCGCGTCCTCCCGCAACCCGGATATCTGCTGTCGGATGGAGAAACCTAGCCAAGCAGAGAACGCGAAGAGCATATTGAGGGTCGACCCCTCCCTTCTCTGCCAATGGTGTCCCGGGGCGTGGATCGAGAAAATTCACTGGTAGCGAATCAACCTTTAATTCTACCAACTCGTACATTAAGTCGAGCAGGTCCTCTTGAGACTCTCCAAGCCCAACAATACCCCCTGAGCAAATTTCCATACCCGCCCCCCGTGCAAAGCGAACCGTGTCCACGCGATCTTGAAAAGTATGGGTAGAGACCACGTTAGAAAAATGCTCAGGCCCAGTCTCGAGGTTGTGATTGAAACGGTCGACGCCTGAATCAGCAAGGCGTTTTGCTTTCGCCTGATTTAGCAACCCAAGTGAAGTACAAACCTCAATCTGCATTTCAGATTTAATGGCTTCGGTCGCCTGACAAATAACATCAAGATCTCGCTGCGAGGGAGCCCGCGTGGCGGTCACCATACAGAAACGTTTAGCACCAATATTTGCCGCTCTCCTTGCCGCCCCCAAGAGCTCTTCAATCGCCTCCAGTGGTGCAACCCCTGATGGGCTTTGATAATGAGCACTTTGAGAACAGAACGAGCAATCCTCCGGACAAGCTCCGAGCTTCGCGTTTTCCAAGACGTGGATATGGACCTTGTTCCCAAAACGATGACTGCGGACACGGTAAGCTGCATCCAAGAGGGGGAGAAGTTCTTCGTTGCTTGAGTTGAGCACGCGACTAGACTCATCACGCGACAAAATCCCACCGGAGAGACTCTTGTCGGCGTACCCATCGGCAAAAGAACCACGTGTTGCGCCATTAAGAAACATTGGGCGCGAACAGTAGTCTAACCAAGTGCTAGTGGGAAGAGAATGTGAGCCGCTCTATCGCGCACGCGCAGGGAAAACTTTAACCCTGAGCGAACTCGTGTCGATCTGGGAATTATCAAGCGCCCCGCTCGAGTTGAACGGCCAAGAGAACGGAACTCGGTTTTCTGTTGCATGGAGCCGCCCGCGAATTTCAAAAGCTTGACCACTCGCAGCAGTGCCTGTGCCGGTCTTGATTGGGATTTCCACTACGGCCGTTGCTCCGGCAGCTAGCCCCCTAGAAAGCGGTACCTCGCCTGAGTCGGCGGGCCAGCCGGACGCTTCCAGCTCGTAGTCGAACCTAGACAATTCCAAATCACGCTGCGTGGGATTGGTTACCTCTACGAAAAGCAGAGCTTCCTCGTCCTGAATCACGCTCGGAGTTGAGATACCAATCACCTGCACACCCGGACGTGGTCCCGCGCATCCAACCGTCGTAAGAAACGGAAGGCCAATCAAAAGTAGGTGGAGGTAGGTTCGCATCGAACTCCCATGTCTACTGCTAGTTTCGTGCCCGCGCAAGTTTCATTGAAAACAAACCCTTTTCCCGACCAAGAAGTGAGATGTTTTTTTCACAATCAGTTCAGGTTTGCACAGAAAGCGAACGTGATTCACCGATCTGTTTCCCTGAACTTCTCTCAATGTTTTCACGCGCACGCTGTAGAATCGTTCCCGCACAACCGAGGAAAGCATCAATCTCAATTCCGGTGATGTCGCCCATATTTGCGACCTGGAAATAGTCATTCTCAAGGGGCCCTTTGCACGCGTAGACGATATATCCGCGTGCTCGGAGCCCGTGATAAAAATCCACAAAGGTCATTTCCCTTGGGAGCCTACAGGTGACCAAGGAGTGCGACTCGCGACCAGTGGCGCTCAGCGATGGCATTCCCAAAGATTCAAGTCCCGCGCGCAACCTGGCATTGCGAGCACGGTAGGCTGCAATTCGAGATTCATGCCCGTCTGCAAGAAATTCGCGGCACGCAGCTTCGAGGGCAAAGAAAGACGAGACCGCGGGCGTAAACGGTGTCTGAGCACGGTCTCTGGCGTAGTTACGATAGCGACGGAGATCTAAGTAGAAACTCCTCGGAGAAATCTGTTCTGTACGCTCCCAAACGTGCGGCGCAACGCAGACAAAACCGACACCGCTCACAGCGTGGAGACATTTGTTGGCACTGCTGAAACAAACGTCAATATTGTCTCGCACGACATCAAGGTCCTCTGCACCAAGAGAAGAGACTGCGTCGACCACAAAGAGCGCTCCCAACTCTCGAACCGCCTGCCCTACCGCCCGCACGGGGTTAAGAACGCCGACAGAAGTTTCATGGTGAATCATAGAAACTGCCGCGATGTCCGGATGCTTCGCAAACGCTTGACGAACGTCGCTTACTCTAACCTCTTCTCCCCAATCGTATTTTAGGTGGACCACCTCAATTCCGTGGACCGTCGCCACTTCAACCATTCGCTCGCCAAAAGCGCCATTGTCTATGATCAAAAGCTTGTCCGTTGGGGAAGCGACGGCCGTAAGCGCTGACTCCATGGCTGCGGTTCCACTACCAGTTAATATGCAAACACTGTGCTCGGCACTTCCTTTAAAAATTCGCCTGAGTTTTTGTGAAAGGGACGCCATTAACTCTTCGAAGCCTCTGTCTCTGTGACAAAGATCTTGATGGACCATGGCGCTCTTGACCTTCGCGGTCGTATTAACCGGACCAGGGTTGAGCAGCGTGTACTTTCTCCGTCCCCGAGTCTTTAGGAGATCCTCCACCTCGTCTTCAACACGAACAGGTTGCGGAACCAGAGGCCATTTTCTTTTCGTGTTTACACAAACAATCTCAGAGGGAAGTTTCGTTAGCACATCCTCAATTGAAATGTCCGCGTGAGTCGGCAAACCCTCTAGAAACTCCCGGCGTAGCAAACAGTGACCCGCGGAAAGACCATCATAATTCTCGAGGTCCATACCCAATTGGGAAACTCTCCCGTAAGAAGAACAAACCTTCCACTCGTCCACGCTGTTTTCCCCAACCAGTGGTTGTTCATTTTTGACCACCATAAGGGCTGCGCTGAAAGACTCGTTTTTCGAAGAAGCCAACAAATCGCGAAAAGCACGTTCGCCAGGAGGGCGGTTTCCGCGAACCACCAACAGTAACTCTTCATTGCCTACCGCTCGTGTCGATGCCTTAACTAATCGACCAACCACTGAGGCGCTACTTCTTTGCCAACTGGAATCACCACAGACGTCGACATTGAGAGCCGAAGGTATCTCAAGTTGGGAACGCAGCTGCGCGGGCTCGTCTCCGTCAACAATGGTGACATCCGCGACCCCAGCAGCACTCAACTCCTTTAAAGTTCGCCCCAAGAGATGAATCTGGGCGGGCAAGAACCCAGATTCGCCTCGGCGTCCGAGTCCCTGTGCAAGTACGACGCACCGCACGGATGTTCGCCCAACACTCATGGGAGCGGACCTCCACACTGGCCTGTGACCCCCAACACGCTATGTGCACGTATAGATTTCATTTACTTGCAGATAGGTTGCTCTGGGTGATTCTCATTTCCCGTTGGAAGCTCCACGAGAAAACCTCCGATGTTCGGGGACATGTAGCCCCGCGAGTCTCTAATCTACTCTGTCAACCTTCCATTCGTAAACAAAACGATCCAAAAGCGTCACTTGCGTGACAAGGAAAGCTGATGCATCGTCCGGGCCTCTGCGCGCGACGCGTTTTACTTGCGATTTCTGCGGGCAGTCTAGGAGAAGCAAATGGTCCTCAATCAGAAACAACATGTAACACCTGCCAAGGGCAAACTTGGCGTTTTGACCCCTGGCATGGGCGCGGTCGCAACGACCTTCATCGCCGGAGTTTTGGCGATTCGAAAGGGCCTGGCTAAACCAATTGGCTCCCTAACAGAAATGGGCACCATTCGTCTCGGGAAGCGAACCGACAACAATGTCCCGACCATTCGCGACTACGTTCCACTAAGTACCCTTGACGATCTCGTCTTCGGGGGCTGGGATATCTTCTCCGAAAATGCGTTTGAGTCGGCCACCCGCGCAGGGGTCCTCGAACCGGCGCTTCTTGAACAGATTCGCGAAGAGCTTAGTGGCATCGCTCCCATGAAGGCCGTATTCGACCGGGAGTGGGTAAAGCGACTCAACGGCGACCATGTGAAAAAGGGAACGTCCAAGATGGATCTAGCGGAACAACTCCGCGATGACATTCGAAACTTCAAGGCTACGAATCAATGCGAACGTCTCACCATGGTTTGGTGCGGTTCGACCGAAGTCTACCGGCAACCAGCATCGGTTCACGCATCTCTCGCCGCATTCGAGCAAGGGCTGAAGGACAGCAGCGACGAAATCGCTCCATCTCAAATATACGCCTATGCGGCTCTCAAAGAGGGTGTTCCCTACGCTAACGGCGCTCCAAATCTGACCGTCGACCTTCCCGCAATTCAACAACTCTCGAAGGAAACCCAAACCCCCATCTGCGGCAAGGATTTCAAAACTGGCCAAACTCTTATGAAGACCATCTTGGCGCCGGGCATGAAAGCTCGAATGCTTGGTCTTGAAGGTTGGTTCTCCACAAATATCCTCGGAAATCGCGACGGTGAAGTTCTCGAAGATCCCGGTTCCTTCAAGTCAAAAGAGGTTTCCAAGCTTAGCGTGCTCGAGCACATTCTCCAGCCCGACAAGTACCCAGATCTCTACAAAGACATGCAGCACGTGGTTCGTATCAACTACTACAAACCACGCGGCGACAACAAAGAAGGCTGGGACAACATCGATATTAGAGGTTGGCTGGATTACCCAATGCAGATCAAGGTCAACTTCTTATGCCGTGACTCCATTCTCGCGGCACCAATCGTGCTCGATTTAGCGCTCTTCATGGACTTCGCCAAACGATGCGAAATGTCTGGTATCCAAGAATGGCTTTCTTTCTATTTCAAAAGCCCAATGACACCCGAAGGTCTCTACCCTGAGCACGACCTGTTCATTCAGTTAATGAAACTAAAAAATACTCTGCGGTACGTGAAAGGCGATGACCTCATTACGCACCTAGGACATGAGTATTACGACTAAGTCGGCGGTCAATTTATGGTCGGTGTAATACTGGCTGCTGGCAGGGGCACCCGTCTTGGCGCCGCTGCCAAAGGACTGCCCAAGTGCATGGTGGACGTTGGTGGAAAGCCACTGATAGACACCATGTTCGAAAGGCTTGAGGAAGCCGGAATTGCTTCGGTTGTCGTAGTCCACGGGTACCAGGGCGAAAAACTCATAGATCACGTCCAAGGTATCCCCACACCATTGGCGGGTAAGGCCACTTTCGTGGCTAACCCCAAGTTTCGCGACTGGGGAAACTTCTACTCCCTTCTTGTCGCCGAAGAAGCGATAGGCGGGCGCTCTTTCGTCAAACTTGACGCCGACGTACTTCTCGACAACCGGGTTCTACCCTGTCTTCTCGAAGCAAGCGGCCCAGCGGTTCTCGCCGTTGATCGTTCTGGGCCGCTCGGTGAAGAAGAAATGAAAGTACGGGTGAATTCTGATGGGCAGATTTGTGCTCTCAACAAGGGGATGCAGCCCCGAGAAGCACTCGGGGAATCCCTCGGAATCGATAGAATCGATTCCCAACTGAACTTTCTCCTATTTGAAACTCTACGCGAATTGATTGACCGCGGAGAAACCCACGAATACTACGAGCGTGCCTACGAGCTGATGATGTCGCGTGGGACGCTGTTTCACGGGGCTGACGTGACCGATTGCTGCTGGCAGGAAGTAGACACCCCCTCCGATCTCGAGGCAGCTGAGAAACTCGCCAAGGCTCTTTGACGAGGATGCAGCAGCCACTGGGGCCATCCCTGTTGCCAGGCTTCCGTCACGAGTAAATGTTGAATAAGACGGACTGGAAAAAGCTAAAGTTTCCAAAGAGATAAGGGCACGGAGCTTGCTCTAAACAACTGCAATGCGTACGCGATCCGCTGCTTTGGTTTTGACGCTTTCTCTCCTGGGTCTGCCGTGGCAGCAAGCGGAAGCCAACCGCTTAGTCCGTAAAGGAAAAGCCAGCATGACTATGCGAGTGCAGCGGGCAGTTTTTATGGATGGCCGGGTAAAAATTAGCCATCGAAATGGAAAGTTTTTGATCAAGCGTGGACGGCTTGGTGCAACGCGAGCGTTGAAAGCGAATGGGAAAACCAGTTTCCAACTTCGAGGGCTTCACGTCGAGCTTGAGAGCAATCGCGACGCGGGCGTTGCCAAGCTAAAAATTCCTAAACTTAAACTCTCAGCTAGGCTCTGGCATGACGCAGAGCTTGGTTGGCAAGTTTCTGTCCGCCACGGCAACGAGGGCCGACCCATTTCTAGGTTCAAACGCGTTAGGTCTCTACCTCAATGGATTCCATTCTTAGGTCGGTTCAGTTGGTTTCCAACCAATCCAGCGAAACGCATCGTCCGAATCAGTCCGCTCGTTGACTCGCGTTCGGAACGTCGCGGACTACTCTCCGAAATGGACGCAGACGCGGCTAGAATGTACGCAGAATCACCAACGAATAATCATCGCTATAGCTTCAACGGCATCGTGGTAACCGACACAGCCGTTACCGAAGACGGTCAGTCGCGACGAGTTCAAGTCGAACGCCCCTTGTATGCAGGTGAGACCCGAGTGCTCACACTCAAGAGCCGTTGGCTACAACAGGTTCCCTTGTTCCTTCCTTTTCTTCAGGGCCGATACAACGTTGGCGTCGATTTCTACAGCGAACACGGAGCGTCTCAGGTTGCTGCCCCTTATGGGTCAGGCACCAGACGAAGAGCAACTAGAGCGAGCCCAGCAGCGCCGGCTCCACCGCCAACGTCTCCATCCGGTAGCTCTAGCGCCGACTGACTTGCTTAGTGATAGAGCATGAAGTAGACGGCTACACCGGTCGCCGAAACATACATCCAAATTGGAAAAGCCCACCTAGCCAGACGCTTGTGCTTTGAAAAGCTTCCGCGAAACGCGAAATACAAGAGCGTAAAAGCCAAAGGAACCAAGACCGCCGCGAGAACCATGTGGCTGAAGAGAACCGATAGGTACACGGTTTTTCCAAAACCACTGCCTTGAAACGTATGGGTTCCAGTCATAGCAACCCGGGCCACGTATGAAACTAAGAACACGCCGGACGCGGTGACCGCACTCAGCATACAAAATTTATGAAAACGGCGATCGCCCGACTTAATTGCGATAAATCCGATACTCAAGAAAAAGAAGCTTGTCCCGTTTAGGACTGCATTGAGAGCTGGGTGTACCTCGGTCCAAGCCCAGTTAGACCGCAACAGGTAGCCAAGGATAGGAATCACCAAGAGCACCCATGCAAAGAGAGACCAAGCATGAGGCTTACCCAACATGCGAGCTGGGACTTCTGGTGAATCGCTACGCGGTGCCATCCAACACCATTGCGAAGAAAAGAAGTGGCAAGTAGGCGACAGAGGTCAGAAACATGACCCTTGCCCAACGGCGTCCGCCCTTTCTGATGCCCTTCATGGCAACCACCATATATCCGACACCTAGAGCCATTGCGGCTACTGTGTAGTAGGGCCCAGAGACACCCAAGGGAAACATGAGCAAACTGAGTTGAACTTGAGCGGCCAAGTACAAAAGAATCGCGTAACGAGTCATGTCATCCCCGCGCTCAACGGGTAAGACCTTAAGACCTGCCCGTCGATAGTCTTCTCGGCGATACATCGCTATCGCGTGGAAATGGGGTACCTGCCAGAGCAACAAAACGCCAAAGACCGCAAGACCTGCTCCATTGATGCTGTTGGTGTGCGCGGTCCAACCCATAAGCGCTGGCATCGCACCAGGAACAGCTCCGATAAGCGTTGCCAAAGTCGTACTGCGCTTCATCGGCGTATACACGAGCACGTAAATTACTAGAGCAATAGCCCCTAGAAACCCTGTCAATGGATTTACGGCGAAGGTAAGAAACGTCGTTGCGAGCGCTGACAGAAAAACGCCAAACGCCAAAACGCCCTCTGGTTCAAGTCGACCAGCTGGAAGTGGACGAGTTTGGGTTCGCCCCATCAGCTTATCGCTATGACGCTCAAGATACATGTTGAGGACGTTCGCCCCAGCCACGATGGTCATCGTTCCGAAAAGTAGGAGGAGTAATTGCCCCAAGATCACAGGCCCAGGTGCCAATGCGTACGCACCTCCAGCAACGATAGCTGAAAAGAATGTAATTCCTGGTTTGGTCAGTTCCACCCAGGGCGAAGTTTCTCGCTCTTGCTTCATTCCGCGACCTCGCTCGATTCCGTAAAGGCCTTCTGGCGTCGCGAAACGTGGAAATAAGAGTTAACTACAATAGACCAAAGCAATGCGGCACCGCCGAAGTGGAGAACAGCAACGGAGACGTCCCGATAACTGAGGATAACCGAGACTCCCAAAGTAACCTGGGCGCAAACCACGGCAGGTAACGCAAGCGCCCGTCGCCGGAGACCCAAGTCAAACTTCCCCGCTCGATAAAGAAAGTGACTGCAAACTAAGATCACAAGTGCGACGACCACTCCCCAAATTCGATGGGCCATGTGGAGTTGCAGAGCAAGTGGTGCACCTGAGGGCCAAAGGGTTCCATTGTGGAGAGGTAGCTGGATCGATGCGAGAGCCGCCTCATGATGCCGAACGAGTCCACCCAGTGCAATTTGAGAAAGAACCGCAATACCTGCTACCACAAGCCAAGGCTTGGGCGACTTTTCGTACTTGGCATAAGCGATAGGCGCTGTTCGCGCTGCGATGTAGAAAAGCAATGCCAAGTAAGACATCGCAAGAAGAAGATGCGCGGTTGACACCATCCATGGCAGCTTCAAGCCAACAGTTACCGCACCGAGACCGCCCTGTACGCAGACCATCACAAGCGCAACGATTCCCAACCTACGCAGGATTTTTCCCTTCCGCCAAAGAAGAACCGTCAATCCAATCTGCAGAAACCCCACAAGCATGGCTGCGAGCCGATGACCGTGCTCGTACAAAACACCGCCAGTCAATTCTGGGAAGAGTTGACCGTTACAAACTAGAGTAGGCTCAGGACAGGCCAGACTAGAACCAGTTGGATTCACCGTGCCGCCAATTAGCAAAAGCAGAAACGTTGCGAAAACGAGGATTTGACTTGCTCTGTGCGCCATCATTTACGCACCTGGCTTATCCGTCGCCGCATCATAGGTGAATTCAAAATTGGTCGTCTTTCCCTCTAAGACCTCGACTTCGATTTCCTTTACACCGTAGAAGGCATGCCATGCCTGCAGCTTGTAGGAGCCTACTGGAACATTGGCAATCGTGGTCTCTGCCGATTCTGTCGTCACGGCAGCGTAGGGGTTATCGCTCAAAACGACGTAACCGCGCATCCACGCATGTTGGTCACAACGCAGAGTATACACGTTTGAGCTGTGATGAACTTCTAGATTAAAGGGCGGCGAACCAGCAGGTTGACCTCGGTTAACTATGCTCTCCGTGCCTTGGCGTGAAGAGAGAGGCATAAACTTCGCGTGCACGTTGTGGGAGGTCTTGTCATCATTCGCAAATTCGATGCTCTGGCCCTCCACTGCAGTTTGAACGCGAGGGCGATACATACACCCCTTTTGGTCAACTCGGATTTTCTTTTGCGGTACCCAACTTGGTGCAGCTCCTGGGGGTATACGAACAACAACGTCGCGCAATGTCCGCTCCTTGGTCACCAATACGGTCTCAGCCTTCTGTTCAAACTTGGCGCACTCAGGATCAGAGCCGCTCTGGATTGCAGGCATCTCTGGAATTTCGCCTGTGAAACGAACCACACCTTTTAGATTCCCTGTTGGCCCCGAAGGTGGCTTGGAATTTACCGGGGGTGCCTTTTGCTCCCCTGCCTTGGACGCTGGCAAGACATCGGCTGGGGTACTTTTTGACTCCTGTTTACACGATACCGCAGTCACCAACGCGACTGCCAAAAGAGGGGGAAGAGCTCTATTCAATACCTTCAACAGGGGAGGCGTACCACCCAGGCCCCCAGTACGGAACCATTGCGACAAATTACCACTCTATCGCCCGTAGATCCTTAAATTCGAACCTTCGGTTATCCGCCGATTGCCGTGTTTACGGCCCCTTCGCGTGCCACGACGTCGATCATCGGCGCCGCTGTAGCTATTTGTAGAAACGGCGTACTATGCGCGCGCTATGGCCGAATCCAAGCCTACAACACCGGAGTTCCGCACCGCACTAGTCCTCTGGAATTGGACTGATGAAAGTGAAGAACTACAGACCATCCCCCCATCGGATAAGGACTTTGTAGAACTTGGAAAAGCGTTCGCCCAATGCGGGCTCAGCGCACAGTTTGTGAATTTGGAGGACAAAATCGAACGCATCGACCATGCGCTCGCGGTTCATCGGCCGGCTGTCGTTTGCAACCTTGTCGATCATTTTCGCGGTGATGAAACCGCCCACAGCCTGGTAGCAGCATACCTAGAGTTGAAGGAAGTGAGCTTTACGGGGTGCGACGCCGCATGTATGTCCAATTGCCAAGATCGAGTCTACACTCGCCTCGCGCTTCAAGAATTAGGAGTCCAGGTCCCCGGCTTTGTAGTTCTAAGAGATGCATCTGAAATCCCCGACCTATCTAAGCTAGTGCCCCCTTTACACGTAAGCCAATCTTACGAAGACACATATTATTCTGAGGAATCGGAAGTAGAGGGCCCCGAGTCCGTAAGTGCGAAAGTTGAAGAGCTATTCGAGGACTTCGAATTACCTTTCCTAGTCGAAGAGCAGAAGCCGGGCAAACGTCTCGCTACCGTAGTTATTGGCCGTGAAAAACCAGAAGTGCTACCGGTTTGCGAAATAGAAGATTTATGGACTGCCAAGCCAGCAGAGTTGACACCGGCACTGTTAGAACAGGCCCACTCAAGCGCACTTAAAGCATTTAGATGTTTCGGCTGTGAAGACTTAGCCCTTGTCGAGTTTGCGCTTTCAAATAGTGGGGACCTTCACTGCATCAACGTAAGGCCCGTTTTTGCGCCCTTTTCAGAGAACGGCCCCTTTCGTATCGGTCTCGGTTCGAGAAACCAAAGCGTCTTTGGAGAGATTGCAAAAATGACAGCAAGAGCGGCCGGCATCACGATTACAAAATGAAACTTAGAGTTCCGGCAGAATGGGAATCTCACAGCGGCTGCATTACGGCTTGGCCACACTTGGAAAACGAGTGGCAACACCAACTTGTTGCAAGCCAAATCGCGATTTTGGAACTCGTCAAACTTCTCGCCCCGGATGAACCCGTCACTGTTCTCGTGAAGGACGAGGTCACCAAAAGCAAGGTCGAGGAATTCCTACCAGCCGAAACAAAAGCCCTGGTTATGCCATACGGTGACATCTGGCTGCGTGACACAGGTCCCATTGGCTTGTTCGCCAACGATAAAATAGAAATGCGTCGTTTTTCGTTCAACGGGTGGGGGAATCGTTTTCTTTTCGAGGGAGACGAAACCCTTGCGGAACGTCTCTCAGACAAATTCGAATTCTCGGTGAAGCACTGCGAAATAAATCTCGAAGGGGGAGCCCTCGATTGGAACGGAGCCGGTACGGTTTTGACCACGCGCCAATGTGCATTGAATACAAACAGGAACCCGGGGAAAAGAGAAACCGATATCGAACTCGCGCTCCGCGAGCATTTCGGGGTAGAGAAAGTCATTTGGTTTGCACAAGGTCTACTGGGTGATCACACGGACGGGCACA
Organism: uncultured Kofleriaceae bacterium; assembly: GCA_964410875.1. Lineage (GTDB taxonomy): Bacteria > Myxococcota_A > Polyangia > Haliangiales > Haliangiaceae > CAYPIX01. Next base: position 37,489 of record CAYPIX010000011.1, on the reverse strand, counting down.
TCGACAATATCTGTCGGTTCGTCTCTCCCTCTGCAGTCGTTATGATGAAACCCGGACAGGAAACCGATCCCAACAGAGAAATTCTCGAGAACTTACTCTCTTCTGTACGCGGAATGCGGAACGCCGGAGGCGAGCCCTTAGATGTAGTAGAAATTCCTTCGCCAGGGTTGGTTCCGACTCAAGATGGCTCTCCTTTGCCCGCAAGCTATCTTAACTTTTACATCAGCAACTCAACCGTGGTGGTGCCAACATTTGGGGTCCCAAACGATGAAAAAGCGCTTCAGGTCATTCAATCACTCTTTCCAGAACGTCGTGTCGAAGGCCTTGATGCAAAGGCTCTTCTTTTCGGCGGCGGCACCTTCCACTGTGTTACACAACAAATCCCAGCGTCATGACCTCTTCCAAAGTTAAAGTCGCCATTGTCCAAACGGACTTTGGTGACAACACCGATAAAAACATCGACGCGTGTACAAGCTACGTCCGTGACGCGGCCAATGGAGGTGCGAACATTGTCCTCCTACCGGAGCTGTTTGAAAGCCAGTACTTTCCACAATCGCAGAAAGAAGCAGACTTTTCCTTGGCAAGGCCAATACAGGGACACCCAACCGTCGCGCATTTCTCAATTCTTGCCAAAGAGCTTGGAGTCGTCATTCCGGTTTCAGTATTCGAGAAGGATGGGCAGGAATACTACAACTCGGTTGTGATGCTTGACGCAGACGGCTCGCAGCTCGGTGTCTACCGGAAAAGCCACATTCCAGATGGGCCCGGATATCAAGAAAAGTTTTTCTTTCGCCCGGGCAATACAGGGTTCAAGAACTTTGCAACGGCGTACGCCAATATTGGTGTGGGTATCTGTTGGGACCAGTGGTTCCCTGAAGCGGCTCGGGCTATGGTGTTGAAAGGTGCCGACGTACTCCTCTACCCAACCGCAATTGGTACGGAGCCTCAAGACCCAGAACTCGACACCCGTGATCCATGGCGTCGTGTCATGGTTGGTCACGCCGTAGCAAATGCTTGCGGTGTTGCGGCGTCGAACCGTATCGGAACGGAGGGTGCAATGAGTTTTTATGGCCATTCATTTGTCTGCAACCACCGGGGCGACTTTGTCGCCTCCCTCGAAAATACGGCTGGAGTAGCAATCGGCACCTTGGATATTGAAGAACTCCAACGTGAACGCGCTGCGTTTGGTTTTTTTCGAGACCGACGACCTGATCTTTACCAACCCTTAACCAATCAAAGCGAAAAGTGACAATGACTAAACTCGTTAACTACTCTGTCTCAAACCACGTTGCAACTCTTGAGCTTAACAACCCACCTGCCAATGCCTACTCATACGAGATGTTCTGCCAGTTCGACCAACATGTGCTTGCGGCTAGAATGGACGACGAGGTTCATGTCATTCTTATTCGAGGAAGTGGAGACAAGTTTTTCTGCGCCGGCGCCGACATCGAAATGCTTAAGACGGCAAAGCCCTCTTTCAAATACTATTTTTGCCTCCATTCCAATGAAACCCTCCGAAGACTAGAGGAAACCCCCAAGCTCGTAATTGCCGCCATTGGAGGGCACTGCGTTGGCGGTGGGCTGGAAGTCGCCATGGCCGCTGATTTACGTATCGCGCGACAAGGAAAAGGAAAAATAGGCCTTCCCGAAGTCGGTCTTGGCGTCCTCCCCGGAACCGGCGGCACCCAACGCCTAACTCGACTGGTCGGACGCGCCAAGGCCATGGAGCTCATGTTTAGCGGCGACAACCTGTCAGTAGACGAAGCGAAGGAGATAGGCCTCGTTACCAACACACTGCCCGAAGAAAATTTCTACGAAGCCGTTGAAAAATATGCCCAAGGTTTTTGCCCTCCGAACAAAGCCTCCCGAGCGGTTGGCCACATCAAACGAGCAGTGCAAACAGGCTCGGATCTCGGACTCGATGCCGGCCTAGCTCTGGAGCGGGAGCTGCAACAGCGCCTATTTATCTCAGAAGACGCGCAGGAGGGTTTACGGGCCTTTTCCGAGCGGCGAAAACCGAATTTCTCCGGTCAGTAGAAAAACAGCCCTTCCGAGGTTACACTTATCGTCGGAGGCTAGAGACATGGGTATTTTCATAAGAGGCGTCGTCACCGGTTTTGCATTTAGCTTGGGCTCTGCCCTCTTCAAGAGAGTTAGCAAAGAGCTTGGCTTTGAAGACAAAAAAGAAGACAGCGACGAGCCTACCAAGGCTGCGCAGACCGACGGCGATAGCGACGGCGCAGTCGACGATCCTCAGAGTGGCAACGAGTAGCCACTCACGTCTCGTGCCTGGACAATGAAAAGAACCTGGTTGCTTTGCGCATTTCCGGCTCTGCTGGGGTCGTTGCTAGCGTTTGTCCGCTGGTTTCAGCAGGGTTCCGGCAACATCTACAGTCGACTCCACGATCGATACTACCAACCCAATGAAAGCGGCCAATGGGATTTCGTTTCGGATGGCGCTCCTTGGCTTGGTCTGGATGCAGTCGGAGGCCTTTTTGCTTTAACCGTAGGCATAGTTGTTGCTGGTTGGATCGCCAAGAATCGCAACAGAAATGGTCTGGGGCGAGCTCTTTGGATTCCCTCTGTAGCTGCCTTGCTGCTTCCTATTTGGGTTTTTTCGCAAGGGTTACGCCCCGCAGACGCTGTTGATAGCCCACCAGAGATATCAACCTCTTCTAAACTAGCTGGCTTAGTTGGCCACCTGAAGGCTCCACCAGGAAAATACAAAATCGTTTCCAATGTGGGCGGCGAACTAGTTGCGACGCTGAAGGCAGGTGGAGAGACATTCGACGCCAGGTTTGCGGATGAGATAACGGGTTATTGGAACGGCGACCTGTCAGACTTTTCCAAGCCAATGAGCGCAGAATTCGAAATTTCCTCCTCCTCTGTCGATACTGGAGTGGGGTTGCGTAATAAACACGCTCGCGAAAAACTAAAATCCGAGAAGTATCCACGAATAACTTTCAAACTTGAACGACTGGTCGCCAGCAAGCAAATTGACAAGAATACAGTTGAATTTGCGGCCTCCGGCGCCATCAGTTTGATGGGAATTTCAAAAACAACCGAACTAACCGGGACTGTAGCGCTAGCGATCCCGGGCAAAGAGCAACCAACTCTTTGGGTCAACGCAAAACTTGAATACTCCCTGGAATCCACGCCCCTTGCAGAAGGAGACACCTTCAACGAACAAGTGGTACCGATTCGGGTTAGGCTTCCGCTCGGGCAAAAACGGGAGCTGCCCAAAACAGAAAGGTAAACAAGATGAAAACAATTCTACTTTTAGCACTCACAATTTCCATCAGCACAAGCTGCGACAAGAAAAAGGCAGTTGAGCCTGCCATGGACGAAGCTGCCAAGGTAGAGAAAGCAGCGAACGCAGCTGCCGATGCTGACCAAAAAGCCAAAGCGGCGGCTTCTGCAGAAAAGACAGCTGCGGGAGAACCTGTGCAGACCCCACCTTCTGAGATTGCCGACGGCGACTACATAAAAGTGATCGCCATGCACGAACCCAAAAAGGAAGGAGACCCTGTTGTCGTCGAATTCAGTTCGTTTTCCGTCACCGATATGGCTTTCGATCCCAACGCGCTTGTGGGAGGCACGGCGACTCTCGAAATTGACCTGGGCAGTCTGTCCTCGGGGAGCAGCGATCGCGACGCCCACCTCAAGACGCCAGACTTTCTAAATGTTCCGAAGATGCCGACCGCAGTGGTCAAAGTGAAAGTGGACAAAAAAAACGGCAAGAAATACATGGGTACCGCAACCGTGAATGCGCACGGAGAGAAGGCCCAATGGCCCATTTCATTTGAAGTCGTCAAGCAAATGGACGATGGAGTGGTTGTAAAAGCGTCACATGAGTTTAAAAGGTCGGATCTGAAAGTCGGAGCTCCACCAAGCAAAGATATGACAGTGGCAGACAAGCTAATTCTCGAGATGCAACTCACCCTCCAGAACACGTAAATCCGTCAGGTTCGGTGACACGTCACTAACGTGCGCCCTAAAGAGGTCTCTCCTACCACGGAGAGGCCCTTTTCGTTTTCTGCACTCCCGATCATGGTTTTTCGCTACGCTCACCAGATGTTTGTCGATTGCAAACGTCAGATGGCTCCGGGCCTGCTGCTCTCCATGCCACAACTTGAAGACGAAAATTTTTCTCGCTCGGTCATCTTGATGCTCGAGCATGACAAAAACGGTTCTTTTGGCCTCGTTCTCAACCGCCCAAGTGAAATGCAGCTAAGCGACGTGCTTTCGCAGCTGGAGCTACATTGGGCCGCCGACACGCAGGATGTCGTTTGGAGTGGAGGGCCGGTATCGCCAGAAACCGGATGGATGCTGCATTCCCCTAGTGGAAACTGTAAACCGCTCGCGAAGACTCAAGAGGGACGAATCAACAGCGACGAAAGTATGCTGGTGGCACCGGGCGTTGCACTCTCAGTCTCCATCGATAAGCTTCGCGAACTTGGTGAAAACCCACCGTCAAATTACCGACTCCTTCTCGGTTATGCCGGCTGGGGCCCGGGTCAGCTAGCCAAAGAGCTAGTGGAAGGCTCATGGCTTCACGCTGATATTGATAGTGACTTGATCTTTAGCGCTCCCTCGGAAGAGATGTGGAGCCTCGCTATGCGCTCGCTAGGGATCTCGCCTGAAACCCTAGTCCAGAGCACCGGAATCCACTGAACCTCAATTTGGTCTTTAGTATCTACCGTTAAGCCCTCCGTTACCTTGACCCATTCAGCTCCAAACCGATAGTTTTCACGCTCTTTCTGAAAGGAACATGATCATGAAAAAACTACTATTTTCTGTATTGAGCTCTCTCCTTCTTCTTGGCACCGGCGTTAACACGGCCAGTGCGGACCACCACGCTGGTGCCTATGGAACCGCTGGGTGCGGACTTGGTTCTCTAGTCTTCGGTTCAGATCCAGGCATGGTGCAAATTCTTGCGGCAACCACAAACGGTATCTCAGGCAACCAGACCTTCGGCATCACCTCCGGAACATTAAATTGTGCTGGCGGCGGTGGTTCCATTGTCGCGACGGCGGCATTTGTAGAGTCAAACCGCGAAGTTCTCGCTAAGGACATCGCACGTGGCTCGGGCGAAACCATTGAAGCCCTTTCCTCGCTCGCTGGTTGTAGCGATGACAAGCAGGTGGCTGCGAAGCTGCAATCTGAGTACAGCCGAATTTTCCCTGGCGCAGACGTGACCAACGTTGAAGTGAGCGGCTCTGTAGTTTCCGTACTCCGACAAGACGCATCACTATCTTGCGAAAACCTCAAAACTCCAGCAGCTAAGGTAGCTTCGAAATAGTTCTTGGTTCTATGACCAATGTTGTTTTTACGCGCTCGCGAGGTATTTACCTCGCGAGCGTTTTACTTTTTTCGGCAACTTTCGAGCGGGTCGCTACAGCAGCTCCTCTAGGCTCCATACAACCAACTGCCGATTTCCGCGCTTCCCCTTACATCAAGAAAGCTAGGAATTTACAGCTAGCAGACAAAAAGACCTGGCTCAGACTCGGACACTGGCGGAAGACCCGCGTCCTCCGTAACTGGATCAGTGAGGCCGATGGACACGGTTTTTTTCTAGCCGACAAAGGAAAGACGAGTCCCGAGCAAGAACTCGATAAAACCATTGAGGCATTCTTTGCCGCCCCAAGCCCCGAGCACGCAATATGCAAGTTTCCCGCACGATTCCTCTGGCTCTCAAAACACTTACATTTTGATCCATCCGAACTGCCAACAGTAAACTGCGAAAGATTTAAGGAATATTACGATTTTGTCGCGCCGAACTCCGCAACAGTCGTCTTTTCCTCCTACTACCTCGGCTCTCCCGCTTCGGCCTTTGGTCACACTCTTCTCCGGATCAATAAACGAGATGTTCTGGGTGGCCGTCAAGAACTACTAGATACGGGTATCAACTACTCTGCCTCCGTTGATACAGACAACGGCCTTGTCTACGCGATAAAGGGACTTACAGGTTTGTTCCGTGGTGAGTTTTCGCGAATGCCGTACTACTACAAGGTACGCGAATACGGAGACTACGAGGCCCGAGACCTGTGGGAGTACAAACTCGATCTCACCCAAGAGCAGTTAACAATGCTCGTTTCTCACATTTGGGAACTCGGCTCGACTTACTTCGACTATTACTACCTAAGCGAAAACTGTTCGTACCACCTCTTGGCCGCTCTTGAAGCGGCCAACCCCAAGCTCGAGCTTCTCAAGGGTTTAAAATACCCGGTGATACCAGCAGACACCGTGAAGGCAATCAACGACTCTCCTGGTTTGGTTACATCCGTTAACTATCGCCCGTCTCTACGCAGCCAATTCAAGAGTCGAATAGCCAAACTAGATCTAGGTGAAAGACGCTTAGTGCGACGTCTTGCCAGTAACGCGCTAACCAAACTTCCGAACGAAATGCCCGTACAAACCAAGGGGAAACTCTTCGACGCAGCTACCGATCTAATTGATCTAGAACACCCAGACGATGTTCTTTCCAGAAAAGAATCCCCGGCTGCGACTCGACGGCAAAGCCTTCTCGTCCAGCGTGCTCAACTTCGTGCTCCCAGCCCACCGGTTAGCTTAGAAGCTAAGGCTCGCGATATGCCGCACCTAGCTCATGGCTCACGACGTCTTGGCTTTGGCGGTGGCTACTCAAACCAGGGGGGCGCGTTCGCTGAAGCCAGTGTTCGCATTGCACTACACGATCTTGTGGACCCTCCGACAGGATACCCCGAACTCTCTGCATTGGAGTTTCTCCCGACGAGAGTTCGTTACTCAGAGAACAGCAATAAATTCGATGTCCGTTCCGCATCGCTCCTGCGTTTCACTCACTTGATTCCAGTTTCGAGTTTCCAGCAAAAACTGTCCTGGGATGTAAAAATTGGTTTTGACAGAACCCTAGGGGAATGTAACTGCGGCATTGCGGGCGCCAGTTTCGGGCCTGGAGTCACTTTCGCAAACGAAACTGAAAGTCTTGCCTTCTTCAGTTTTTTGGACACCGCGGTTGGCTATGCCCCAGATCTGAACGACAGCCTAAATTCTTTTCGAATAGGTGGCGGCCCCAAAGCCGGTCTTCGCTTGCGTTTCTCTGATAGGCTAGTAGGTCTAACTACTGGGATTTTTCGCTATTTCCCGAAGCAAAAAGAAGCACTTGAGTGGCAATGGGAGTCTACAATCCGTTGGCAAATTGCGAACGGATTCACTGTTGATGCACGGGGGACTGCGCGCCCAGGAACATGGGAAAGCGCGCTAACTCTTCACACGTACTACTAACTCTTGGTTTCAGTCTGATCCGGACTGACCGGATTTCCAGGGTTCAACCTGGACTCAAATCCACGATTTGGGTTGAGCCTGTCTTCTTGGGTGTTGATAGGCTGCATAATTTCACCCTCGCTCGCGGCCATTGCGGCAGTAACAGCGAGGTCCCCGGTAACGTTAACGGACGTCCTAAACATATCTAGGATTCGGTCGACCCCGAGAATAAGAGCTACACCCTCGATAGGTATACCTGCCGTAGTAAGAACCATCGCGAGGGTAATCATACCCGCGCCTGGAACACCGGCGGCCCCAACAGACGCTGCAGTCGCCGCAAAAACAATTCCCAATTGGGCTCCCAATGACAGGTCAACTCCAAAGACCTGGGCAATGAATACGGCAGCAACTCCTTGATAGAGAGCCGTGCCATCCATATTGACCGTCGAACCAAGGGGGATAACGAAACTTGAAACCGCTTTTGAAATTCCCAAATTGTCCTCCGCACACTCGAGGGTTACCGGTAAAGTGGCCGACGAAGAAGACGTTGAGAACGCAATTAGTTGTGCAGGCCGAGCAGCTCGGAGGAACGTTTTCACGTTCAATCGCGCAATGAAACGCACGAGAAGACCGTAGACTATGCCCGCTTGCAACAAGAGACCAAGCACTACGGCTCCAGCGTAGACCATTAAGGAGGCAAGGATGGACCAGCCGCTATTGCCAACCACCTCAGCGAGGAGCGCCGCCACGCCAAAAGGAGCGACCGCCATCACCATGTGAATGATCAGTATCATCGCCTGCTGAACGGTATCGATAAAATTGACCACCTGTCGTGATCGATTCTCCTTGAGCATCGTTAGGGCAATACCAAAAAGTAAAGCAAAGAAAATAATCTGGAGCATATTGCCGTTTGCCATCGACTCGACCGGGTTCTCCGGAACGATATTGAGCAAGTTCTCAACCATGGAAGGTGCAACCGCCGCCTGATCTGCTCGACTGCCAGCGTCTGCTTTAAATTGTGCACGCAAAGCCGCAACATCTGCTTCTCCAACAAATTCCCCGGGGCGTACGACGTGAGCCACAGTTAGGCCGATACTCACAGCGAGAGCCGTCGTCACCATGTACGTCGCGAGAGTCTTGCTACCTAAACGGCCCAAGCGCCTCACATCACCTAGGCTCGCTATGCCTACCACCAGTGAGGCGAACACAAGGGGCACGATTACCATGCGAATCAACCGCATAAACAAAACGCCAATAGGTGATAGAAAGCGAATCAATTTCGCACCAACGGAACTGACGGGCTGTGGGAACGCTACGAAACGACCATCACTGAGCTCTTTATGAGCGATTTGCAACCAGGCCGTTGCCGTGTCGCCAGGTTTCGACGCACCGATTTTGGCTCGGAGAGTTTCATCGCGATCCAGCAGCGCCATTTGCCGCGTAAACGGAAACGAGACTTTGACCCACCGCGGGAGAGTTTGCGTCCCTTTTTCAACCGTACGGGTTTCAAGAATTTCTAGTTCTAGAATAGATGAAATGGACAGCCGCTCTGCAGAACTGTCAGGAGCTACAGTGAGAATAGCTTTCGCCCCAGGCTTAAGCTCGTAAAGATCTCGCTCTAGGAATTCTGATTTGGGACCAAGAAATATCCCAATCGCAGCTCCTACCGCCATTCCTATCAGTATTTTTGTATGGAGTTGCAATTCAGTTGGTCCTTAACTCGAAACTACCAACGTAGCTGGGCACGAAACACGGTTCCATGAGCATTTTCGTTGTCCGTCACTCTACGCTCACCCAAATATTGGAGCGTTAAACTCATATCATCGGGGCGACCTGATTTATTTCCCAGATATACTGTAGCCCCTGCCTCCGCCCAAAAGCTGTCTCGGGGCGAGAAGGCCTGATCCTCTTGTGTCCAACCAAAACGGCCAATCGGTGCAATGGACAAGCGGCCTTTGATAGGCATGAACATCGAAGCCTGTCCGTAACCACCAGTCGCAACTAAGGGGCGCGCCGTTAGGCTATCGGTGCGCTGCCGCCGCAGTCCTTCTGCTTGAAAATAAAACCCTTTGTACGCCAACCGCAAAGATGCGCTGGCTCGTAAATCTCTCGCCCGTACCGACGCGAAACCCGCACTATCAAACGCGGAAGTAGCAAGATAGACCAGGCCAGCTCCTACTCCAACGCGAAAGCCTCCGCGGCCAAAATCCGCCTGTTGGAGGGGCATCCTTCCCAAAGGACTGTAGTCGGCTCGCGCACTGTAAAGAAGACCGCGTGAATTCCCGCCACCGCTCACACGAGCCCCATTGAAAACGCCAGCGCTTACACGAACCTGTTTTTTAAATCGATACTCCGCCAAGGCTCCCAAATCCGTTCCTCGCAAAAATACTTGAGTGGGCGCCGATCGGGTTGGAAACATTAGCCTCGTGTTTCCACTAAACTGATCAACCGTGAAAGGAACCCGCATCTGTCCGGCACGAACACGGAAGCTGTCGACTGGCTGGTACGCTACAGTGACCTGCTCTACTCGAACTCCCGAGGAAAGTTGGCTTCTTCCTATTGCACCAAAAAGTGGCGTTTTTCCGTCGGCTGTACCACCACTCTTGTCGGAATTGGGATTACCCCTTTGGGTCAACATTTGCCCAGTCGCTACCACGTGAAGAACATAGGAGAGTTTAGAGACAGGTTCCCCAGAAACGATGAATCCCAACTGCGTCGCTGCTGCACTGTAGTCGAACTGGTCTCGCGGCAAACCATCGGGCCGATACCTCAAACCGAAGGTTGGCTGAATGTACCCACCGACAGTAAATGCCTTGCGCCCCTCGAAAGCCTCGCGACGAGCATCGAGCGAGAAGTCTGAGATCTGTGGTACGGACCGGGCACCGCCGCTCGAGCTTACTGTTGGTGTCTCTCCAGTTCTAGAAGCTGTCGTCGCATTTTCAGAGCTCGCTGATGAAGCAGCACTAGCTGCTGCTTGACCGACAGCAGTATAGGATTGGGCAGAGGCAACGTTTACTAACAGCAGTAAAACGATGGCTAAAACCACACCTTGTTGACAGCCAGTATTCACGGGTAGCTAATCCCCATTGGAGTGAACGCCACCGCTGTTATCTGAGCACCACTGGTCTCATAGCGCGGCCCCGCAATAAGCCAGCCAGCTGAATGATCGGTGTATTGGTTAGGAGTATATGGTGACAAAAACGGATAACTGCCGATAGCCGAGCTTGGATTGGTCCAAGTAGTCTCGGTCATCGGCGCCTGCCGTTCGTCAACGATTCTTACATGCTTGCCACGAAGCGAATCACGTGCGCGCAAGCTGGCTTCCCATGGAGAAACAGGGCCAATGCTGTCTCCTTCTACCTGTGCAACCACCGGCTTTTCGTCGACTGTTCCTACGAGAAAAGTTTTGTCTTGCCAAAGATGGAGGCCAACCGAATCCATCTCCTCAGAAGCGGGCAGAACAGTTCCTTCTTCATCCGTAAAGAACACTCTTCGGCCGTCAGGAAGAAGCCCCGAGATTTGTCTACCGTCGGTCGAGACGAGATTTCCTAAAATGGAATATGCCGTCAATTCGTCCATACCAGGAATCCGAACTCGACTGGTCTCGTTTCCTTCTAAATCGTAGGTTCTTCCTTCGACAACCGTCCGATCATCAAGTTCGTATTTAACGACCAAATAGGCGCGCCCATGCTTCCGTGCTCCGCCCGTCCCAAGGACCTCTATCTTTCTAGCCGCCAAAGGCTCAAACGGTACGGCATTGAAATAAGTATTCCGAAACAGATCAATGACCACGAAAAAAGGGTGCGGATCCGGTTCTGCACGAATCAAAGCGACTGTCGTTGTCCGCGATGGAGCCTCTCTAACGACTGGGAAAACTGCATCCATGTGAAGTAGGGCATTATTTCTGTAGTCGCGATCTAAAAGCCTGCAAGTGTCTTCATTGGCGGCAATCTCTACCAGTGCTTCCCCAGACCAGTACCAAGCACGATCTTGCGCTCGCCCTATCCAACCGTGAAGTCCAAAGAAGTCACCGCGGTGACCGGGACATCCCTTTTTCCAACCACTCACTCTTTTCCCGGCATATGCTTGGGTGTCTCGGAAGTTGATGTGCCCATAAAGCACATACACGTTTCCATTCCTGTCACTTATCGGCGGCACGGCTCTCAAGGGAACGTCCCCACGCATGTTAGTTACGTACCGAGGAGTCGCGAATTCACCCAATGCGAGTTCTTCAACACAACTTGTGGTAGTCAGGAGGATTGCTATCAACGTAAGCCAACGCAACATTATTCTCCCACCGTGTAAGTCAGTACGTAGTAAGCACCCTTGGACTCGCCTATGTCGTACTTTTGTTGATAGACAAAGGGCCTAAACGTGTAGCCGTGAGCCTCGTACTCATCTTCTGGAGTTGCTGGATTATCGGGGATGGGTGGTGCGGCGCCACCAAACAGAACCTCGTCACCGAGGTAAATTCCGGTACCGTGGCCATCACCCTGGTTTCTCTCCAGAGTCACACGCATTCCTGCGACCTTGATATTTCCACGGACACTGACGTCTTGGTAACTCAGATTTTCTTTCACACTGAAGTCTCTCGCTGAAAGCCACCACGCTCCTCTACCAGCATCACCAGCGTCGACAGTTGGAGTACTAGCGAAGACCATCTCGTCCTCGGTTATCGGAGTTCCATCTGACCTCTGGGGAGTATTTGGATAAGCCTTTACTGATCCAAGCTCGAAAGTGCCGTCGACTTCAGGCATTCCACCAACAGCGCGTGCGTACGCGTTATACCTTTCACTCGACCAAGCTTTACTCCGTCCGCCAACTGGAATGAGAAGAGCGAATTCCCGACCGGTCCCCCCTAAACTCCCATTGGGGTCTTCCAACTCGTAACGATAGGAATGGTAACAAGTGTTCGCTACTACAACGACTGAGTATCGTGTTCCGAAGTTTCCAGCGTCTGGAAGAAGAACTTCCCGGTGCCCGATGTAGTGGTCGTAGCCATTTCTCTCGTAAATTCGAGTTTCGTCACGGAGTCTTGTGCTGAAATCTAGACCAAAGCCTTTCCACTGGCCACCGTAAGCAACCTCCACCGAAGAGTATAAACTAACGACGTCGGTGGTAAACTCTCCCGTACTCTTGGTCTCGCCGACGTAAACATACGGACCACCTTTACTGTAGCTCGAAGGATAGGGAGGCCAGTGGACTTGGATGAGCGGTACGAGTTCGCCAGCAACAAGCTCAGGCTCACTGTCGATGCGCGTTGCAATAGGAGAATCACCGTCGATGTCAGCAGCCGCGATACGATGAACTGTTCCTCCAAGGGTATCGCTGTAGAGAGACGCAAGCTCCCCGCGTCCTAGACCTCGAAAGACCGTAACGGACGATGCATCGTGAAGTAGCGCAATCTCTTCCGTTCCGTTCTTATCCGTATCCGTGCCAATAATGTCTTTGGAGGAGGAGTCAATGAAGAACCCCGAGAGTTCTCCTTTATGGCCGATTTTCCAGCTAACCAGGCGGTCGGCCCGATAGTCACCTAATCCAGATTCCTCTAGCGTAAAAATTTCCGCTGTTCGGTCGCCATCTGTATCGGCAGCTGCGATCGCAAATTGTTGATTCCGTGTAGCAGGGCCAGAAACGATCTTTTTCTGATTCAATTTTTTGGCGTCAAAATTGTACGCGTGAATTTGATATTCACCCGCTGAACGCAACAGAAACACGGGCTCTTCATACGTGTCGCCATCAATGTCTCCAGACGCTACATCAATCCCTAGACTTCCACGTCTGTGCGAGTGGAGCTCGCAAGAACCAGTATCGCCACGACAAATAGCGAACTCCGCGTTTGCCGCAAGAGCTATTACTTCGTCGGTTCCATCTTGATCAATATCGCCTGCGGAAATAGCAATTGGTACGAAACCCACGTCGAATCGAGCTACTTCAGAATCTCCAGAAAAAACATAAACGGACTTGTCGTTCTCCAACGCGAGAATCTTTTCTTCAGGGCGCGAGCTGAATATATGGCCACCCGCAACATCGACAATTCCTCTTTTCTTGGTTTTGCCAGAGGCAGGGCCAAAAGACCGTCTCTTTAAATCGCGCTGAACCAGGCCTGAGTTCGTGACCGCAAGAAGCTCTCTATCTCGAAAGAAATAGTGGTTAGGTCCAAGCGGCGCGACCGATAGATATGGCCCCAAACTGCACCTGTCCTTTTGGCAAATACCTTCCAGACAAACCTCACCGCGACCGCACTCTTCGTCGCTCTCGCAACTGCAATCGGAAAGGTCGTCACAACTGTAATCTCCGCGCCCCCACGCTGAGTCGCCAGGAGCATTCTCGAAACTTCCCTCGGGGATTTGGCTGTATTGCTGATCTCCAAAATCGGATTGTACGCAACCAACGATTCCCAAACTGAGAATCGCAAGTAAACCCCGCGAACGCACAAAAGACCGACCCATTGCAGGACTGTGATTGCAAATGCCGTTCCCCATCACCCGGATTGGTAACAGCTAAACCTAAGCGAAATAGCTGGGTCAGTCTGTTCTCCTGCTGCCTTTTCACGGCAAGTAACCTAGCCAGTAGAAATCCCTACAATGCCCCGCTTGAAACCAAAGGTTGCCAACGAACCACCTAGTCGATGAAAAACACGTTGCGCAGTTGGATTTCAGCGGCTAGCTAAACCTGAGATGAAAGGCTTCGGAATAGCAGTCATTCTATTTGTGGCCCCAGTTCAAAGCTGGGCCGGGCAGGTAAATGCTGAAGGAAATGTGACCATTATTTCCGACCGAAGCTCTTTTTCTGAAAATGCCTCTGTCGCTAATTTTGACGACGGCCCCATCGGTGGGCAATTTCCGATGAATCTTTTCGAGTCGGGGCATCTCGTTTTTCAAGAAGGACAGTTTTCTTCGATCCTGCCTGGTACCACGTCACGTGGATTCGCCCGCAGGCCGAGATACATAAACCGTCGAGACGCTTTCGAAAATCATGGAGGCCAAACGAATAGCCTTGGAACACAATGTCAGTTTTGTGGTGTAGCTACCTTTGATAAATCAGTTACGCGTGTCGGTTTAATTGCCAGTAAGAACGGAACGCAGTTCCTCACCGCTTGGGATCAAGATGGTTCCTTAATAGGTCAAGTAACCTGGATCCCACAAGATGACTCTGGGTTCCTAGGAATAGATACAGGAGAACGTCCCATAGCGATGATCGCTTACGGAAACGACGATGTTTTCAACGGGGTTTACTACGATCATGTTGGCACTACTACGTGGTCAGACTCATGGGTTTGGGAAGTCAACTGTGACCACGACGGCAAAACCGAAGGAACAGAAGAGTGCGATGACGGCAACAGTGAAGATGGCGACGGTTGCAACGCTGAGTGCAAAATAGAGATCCTTGGCTGTGGGAACGGAACTGTTGAAGAACCGGAAGTCTGTGACGATGGAAACCAAGAAGACGGAGATGGGTGCTCTGCCGACTGCCGTTCAAACGAAACCTGTGGAAACAAATTTGTTGATCTTAAACTTGGCGAGACTTGCGACGATGGCAACCTAGAAGACGGAGATGGGTGTTCGGGCCAGTGCTTGCAAGAGAGTCAAATTACAACCAAGAGCACAGAACCGGAAATGAACGAACTGGAAATCAACGGTGGCGGTTGCAATTCCAATCATACCCACGACTTTTCTTTCCTCCTATCATACGTGTTTCTTCTGTGGTTCGTTCGACGCCAGCGAATTTAATCGACCCCATTAACTCGCAACGCTTCGAGTTGTTGGTCCAGCTGGCCGATAGCACCAGCCAACTCCTGCGCCATACGAACAGCTCGGTCGGCAATTTTCTTCCCGTGTCCTTGAGTCGTTTCGGCCATCTTTCGAACATCATCGAGAAAACGGATTTGCTTTTCTATCGCGCGTGTCGCCAATTCCGCCTTGTGCAATGCCGCGGAAACTTCTCCGTTCTGCTCTTGCTCTCGCAAACATAGAGCGCGAGCTGTACTCATGGCCGCTCGGAGTACTACTTGAGCCATAGGGGAATCGGGCTCCCACCGCAAAACGACATCCTGTCCAAAACGAGCAAAGAGCTCCAAACCGTCGGGCGCGCACGATTCTGAGAACACGAAGACGCCGACCTGTGCTCCTCGGTTTTTCTTGGCGACCTCAATTTCCTCTAACGCGCGACGCAAATCGTACTTCTTGTCATCCTTTGCTTCCCAAACGATCCGAGCGTTAGGCGCTGGGCTTTCAGGACCAAGCTCCACCACAAAGTCTCCAACTTTGCAGTTCTTAATAGCACCCACCTTACTACCAGTAGATTGCCCTATGTCCCCCTGTCGTTGACTCAGCAGCGACAATTGAGAATTCAGCGCTTCTTCGAAAACAAAACCACGCTTTGGCGATTTGGCAATTTCTTCGCGTTGGACATGAATCGACGTGAGCTTCTCTCCAACTTCGGCGCGAAAGTCCGAAATCATTTTATTTAAGCGACTGAGGGCTGAGTCCTCTTTGTCCAGAGAAAATTCTCCTGTAATGGTCCGCTGCGTAGCTTCTACACGTCCGACCAGCCGAGATAGAGCTGAGTCTTCTTTGTCTAGTGAAAATTCCCCAACCACATCCGTGAGCTGTCCAGCCAGATCCGTGCGAAGAGCCTTGT
Source organism: uncultured Kofleriaceae bacterium (assembly GCA_964410875.1). Classification (GTDB taxonomy): domain Bacteria; phylum Myxococcota_A; class Polyangia; order Haliangiales; family Haliangiaceae; genus CAYPIX01. The sequence continues at coordinate 21,604 of CAYPIX010000011.1, read as the reverse complement.
GTCGTTCTTCCAACTCACCTATCAAGCGGCGGAGAGCGGAATCTCTTTTATCTAAAGAGAACTCTTTCAGAATAACCTCACGTTGTTCCGTTAGAGTTGCTTCGATTCCCTTTTCAATTTGAGCTCGAAGGCCGCTGGCCTCATCGGGAGCAAGCATCTGAAAGAGAGGACTTCCCTCGCCTACGTGCTCAGCCAGTGTTCGAGCGAGTTTAGATTCGTCGCCACCGACATGCTCACTTAATACGCGAGCGATTTCTCCGTCTTTATCTACCAACGAACGAAGACGGCCCGCCACCATTCCACTCTCCGGATCAAAGTAATCGCGTAATGCGCCCTTCATAGTGCTTGCCATCTCGTTACCGCGTTCGGTGAGCAGCTCTCGAAGTTCCGCCATCAACCCCTCCCCGGCTGCACGAATCTCTCCGCCGTCAATTTTCCCCGCGGCCATTTTCAGAGACAAAACACCCAAGCGCAACGCTTCAGAAAGGTACTCCTGCCTAGCCTCCCCCTCACCTCTGGCCAGCACGGCCGCAATGACTTCTTGATCTCGAATGTCTACTGTGACGGTAATCCGGTCCAGAATGTTGAAGTCGTCTGCGGCTCCAAAAAGCTCGGCCTGTTGCGCATTTCCGTTCGTACCCATTTCCTCAATTATCCTCTAAGCATGTGACAAGTCCTTCTTAGGCTCGACAATGCAAAAACAGTGCTTACACTGGCCTGAATGCCCCCCCTATCTGTATCCCTGAACGATGTTGCGGAAGCAGCAAAACGCATATCTCCATTTGTTCCCGAAACGCCTCTTCGAAACTATCCAGTCCTCGATGATGCCGTAGGCCACGGCATGGAAGTATGGGTGAAACACGAAAATCATCACCCAACCAACGCGTTCAAGGCGCGTAATGCAATGAGTGCGTTGACAGCACTCTCTCCAGGGCAAAAGAAACTTGGGGTCATCGCTGCTTCTCGAGGGAATCACGGACAAGGCTTAGCTTGGGCCGGTCAGAAGCTCGGTGTACCTGTCGTCATTTGTGTACCAGGAGGAAATAGCCCTGAGAAAAATCTCGCGATGCAGAGCTTTGGCGCGGAGGTTATTATCCAAGGGCAGGACTACGATGCATCCGCCGAAGTGGCCTCGGAACTTGCCGAGAGCCGCGGTTTGTTCTTGGTGCATTCCACGAATAATCCAAATATTATTGCGGGTGCCGGCACAATGACCTTGGAAATTCTTGAGCAGGTCAAAGACATAGAAGCCATGGTTATTTCCGTCGGCGGCGGTTCCCAAGCGGCTGGAGCTATTTCCGTTATTCGGGAAAAGGCACCCCATATAAAAGTTTTTGGTGTGCAAGCCGAAGGCGCCTCTGCGATCCATGACAGCTGGCACGCTGGCAGACCGATCGCCAAGGAAACGGCGCTCACATTCGCAGACGGCTTGGCAACTCGAAATTGCTATGAGGGTACGTTTGAAACGCTCCGGAGTGGTCTGTCGGGTTTCGTAACCGTTACCGAGGGCGAAATCGGTGATGCAATCAGGACTCTTTTCGCCGCGACCCACAATATCGCCGAGGGAGCTGGTGCTGCGAGTTTTGCTGGCCTTACCAAAATTGGTAATGCTCTCGCTGGCAAACGCGTTGTCACGGTCATCTCCGGAGGCAATATTGATACAGATGTTCTCCAGAAGGTTCTCAATCGAGAGTTATAGAAGTTAAGACTTTGTAACCTGGGACGCGCCAGAGTCAGCCTCGACACTGTTACTCTTAAGTAGAAGTGGCTCTCGAAACCGATACGCCGGAACGCACCGTAGGACTGGCAAGGGCCACAGGAGTCGGGATCGGAGCTATCGTAGGTGGGGGAATCATGCTCCTGTCTGGCGTTGCCTTTGAGAACGCTGGTCCGTCGGCTGTTATTGCATTTGGCCTGAACGGAATCATTGCGCTGATAACTGCTATCTCTTTCGCCGAGATAGCAAGCACCTTCCCTGAATCTGGCGGTGCTTACACGTTTGCCAAAAAAGTCCTATCGGTTCGTGCAGCGTTCGCGACTGGTTGGATTCTCTGGTTCGCATATATCGTAGCAGGGGTGCTTTACGCGCTTGGTTTTGCTGCATTCCTTGCCGAAGCTATTGCCGCCGTCTTTAGAATTTTTGACCACCTACCTCCTCCCTGGCTGGGGCAACGCCGTTCGTTACTTCTTTTTGCAATCGTACCGACGATTCTGTACGCCCTGCTCCTTCTTCGAAGTAACGAGGGGGGAGCGCAATGGGCGACGTACGGTAAGGTGATCGTTTTTATCGTAATTCTACTCGGAGCCGTTTTCGCTCTTGTCACTCAACCGCTCTCAGATTCAACAGCTGGGCTAGACAATTTCTTCTACGGTGGTAGTGCCGGAATCGTATCAGCAATGGGTTTCACATTTATCGCCCTGCAAGGTTTTGACTTAATTGCGGCAATTGGCGGCGAAGTAAAGAACCCCCAGCGCACTATCCCCAAAGCGATGCTGCTGTCTCTAGGGTGTGCATTGGCTATCTATCTTCCTCTTCTTCTCTTGATCTCCATGGTCGGTGTTACGCCCGGAACTTCGATTGGAGATCTTGCATCGACTCACGGCGAAACTGTTTTTGCAGTTGCTGTGCAACAGTTTCTTGGAACAGTTGGGTATTGGTTGGTTTTAGTAGCAGCTCTTCTTTCTACTCTATCTGCACTGCAAGCGAATCTTATGGCAGCCTCCCGAGTCGCCCACACAATGGCAATGGATCGCACACTTCCACCCGTACTCGGAGGGATTACCGCTGCTGGGACCCCAGCAATGGCAATCTACGCGACCACGCTCACTCTTGCGGCAATTTTGTTTATGGTTCCCAACCTCGGTTCCGCAGGCGCCGCCGCAAGTCTAATTTTTCTGATCTCCTTTGCTCTTACTCATCTCACCGCTTACCTTGCCCGGAGTCGTTCCCCCAACGACGATCCAAACAGTTTCCAGAGTCCCTGGTTTCCAGTCCTTCCAATCTTTGGAGGGCTTTGCTGTACCTCGCTCGCTATTTTTCAGGCGTTCGCAGTGCCCGATGCTGGAGGCATAACGGTTATCTGGCTTGGCCTTGGAGGAATTCTTTATATGGCACTGTTCCGAAGTGGAGCTGAAATAGGCGACGCTTCTGCAGAAGCACTTGATCCTACCTTGGCACGACTCCGCGGAAAGAGGCCTCTTGTGCTCGTTCCGATAGCCAACCCAGCCAGCGCGGCTACTATGGTGAGTATAGCCAACGCCATTGCTCCAAGCATCGTTGCGAGAGTGTTGCTACTAACCGTAATTGAGAAGGCGCGAAAAACCACAGAGTCGGACACTGAACTGATTGAAACCAAATTAACCGACGCACAAGATGTCGTTCGAAAAGCATTGACGACATCGTTCGCGGGGGGGCACCAACCCTCAGCCTTGGTCACTACTGCCGATAGAAGATGGAACGAGATAGAAAGAGTAGCGGAAGCGCACGCATGCCAAAGTCTTTTGCTCGGTTTTGGAGCGGGCGATCAGGTCGACACCAACGTTAGCGAAATGGAGAATCTGCTCAACCGAATAGATTGTGACGTTGCGATTATGAGAGCAGAGGCTGATTGGTCACTCGAGAACACACAGAATATACTTGTACCAGTGGGAGGAAGAGGTGAAGCTCACAATCTGCGAGCGCACTTCTTGACTAGCCTTTGTCGATCAAGAGACAGAAATATCACGTTTCTAAATGTGAGCCCCACCAGCACTTCCGATGAAGAGGTATCGGATATTGAACAGGCGATTGGCCTTTTGGCAGAAGCCAAAGTCCCAGGAAGAGCTTCAATTCGCGTAATCCGATCCCAAGACCCTCTTGGCGCTGTACTTGCCGAAGCAGAGAAGTGCGACCTTTTGGTCCTTGGACTACGGAGTGCCGGCTGGCGACGACGCGTTTTTGGAGACTTTGTTCTCCAAGTAGCGACCAAGGCGCAATGTACGACAGTAATGTTGTCCCGCGGAAAATGACCCTTTAACAGCAGCAATTTCCAGACACAACACCAAAGGGGTATGATCAGGCGCGCTTGGATTCTACAAACCACATTGGTCAGGTAATTGACTCCCGCTACAAAGTGGTAGGACTACTCGGCACTGGCGGGATGGGTGCGGTCTATCGAGCGGAGCATCTGGGAATCCACCGTCCAGTTGCTATCAAAGTCCTGCAACCCGACTTTGCCAATGATGCAAATTTCGCTGCAAGGTTCGAACGAGAAGCTCAGGCAGCCGGGCGAATGCAACATCCGAACTGTGTCGCCGTTAGCGACTTTGGAAAACTAGATGACGGCAGTTTGTACCTAGTGATGGAACTTGCCGAAGGTGTAATCTTGGCCGACGTACTAGCTAGGGAAGGAGCACTCGAGGTAAGGCGAGCTCTCAAAATAATTAGGCATATTCTCAAAGCTCTCGGCCACGTTCACGCCTTGAGTGTCGTCCATCGGGATGTGAAACCAGACAACGTAATCTTGGTCGAAACGCCCGAGGAACCCGAATTCGCTAAATTGCTTGATTTTGGGATCGCCAAAATCGTGGGTGAAAACGCTGCAGGAGAGCAGTCAGCATTGACCACCAAGGGAACAACCGTGGGAACACCGCACTATTTGTCACCAGAGCAAGCTTTGGGTAGACCTATTGATGCCCGTGCTGATTTCTACTCGACAACCGCTATGCTCTTTGAGCTCCTTACCGCAGTTCCTCCTTACGACGCAGCAAACCCCCTAAACGTCCTCAGAATGCATGTTTCAAATGAAATTCCCAAGCTCGGTAGTGTCGTTGGTTGGCAGGTTCCGCCAGCTTTAGAGGATCTTCTTGCAAAGGGACTTGCAAAGAAACCAGATGATCGTTTTTTCAATGCGACCGAGTACATCCGCGCGATAGATGATCTTCTTCATACATTCGAGAGCGATGTCGCTTTTGAGCCGACAGTAGCCGTCGCCCCGAAGATTTACGACGCTACGACTGTTGACGATCGATTTGCCGATGAAACCCCGACGCAAGAAAATTCGCAATTGGCCGCACGTAGACCTGACTTTGTCGCAAAGTATTGGCCGGTCGGTTTAGCCATTGCATGTGCGCTTGTGGCACTCGGAATTTTTATCTAGTTCTTAACTAGACTTTCTGGATCCTTACGGCAGGCCGCCAATCTCACGCGAGTAATTTTCATGACATTGCCAGCAATAGTCGACTTTTGAAGAAGGGCTGCGCCAATAAACTTTTTCGGCACCCATCGCTGCTTGCCACTTGGCCGGCACCTTTTCCCAATGAAGCGCGTACCACCAGTCGTTTCGATCGGGAGCAAACCCATTCGTCTTTTTGACCATCACAAACGTAGGACCAGGGATATCAGTCGCCACGCCGTTTTCAGATTCTCTAGAAGTTTTTACGATTACAGTACCCACCGGGAACTCTGCTTCATTGCTCTTGTATGCAGCAGCGCCTACTTGGTTAACAAAGACGTCGACGAAACGTTTGCCGTGGGTTGGCGATACGAAGGCCGTCTTGTTCATCTTTTCATATGTGCTGTGATCCGCGCCGTGCTCCAAGGGCGCAAAGCCGATTCTATTGGCAGCAAGACCCGACGCGTTTTCAACCTTATTCGCTGAACTCGAACAAGCAGCCAGTAATGCCACTACCACCCCAGTTGCGAATGAACTCTTCATCGGCCGATCAAACCCGCAATTGAGCATGAGAGCCAGAATACTGCAGATCTTTTAGCCGTCTTTTTTCAAACCACACGCTTTGGAAACACCATCTCGATACGATTTCCAAGCCGCGAGACTCTCTTCTACTCCACCAACAACTCTCTCGCGTTCGACTTCGGGTATGTGCTCCAACATGACTCGCCAAGCTGAAGCCCTGTGCTCACCCTCAACCTGACGGTGAGCCTTCGTCAAGGCAAGGTGTTCAAGCGCTAAGCCGTAGTGACGTACCAATGGATGTTCTTCTAACGGAGCTTGGGGGCGTTTTGGACTCGACTCGTCAATTTCCCCTCGTTCGTACTTGGTTCCCTCAATAAAAATCGTTGAAACGGCCGCTGCCACTGCCCAGCCCCTTTGCTGACAACAATCATCCAATACATCTCGATAGGCCCCTGCTTCCGGAAGCAATTCGATATGCTGAAAACGGCCCAGGTCCATACCAAGCCCTTTGGGATACTCCAGAAATAACTCGGGGTGAGGCCGACCAGCGACCAGCCCTCCGGTTTCTTCCTCAAAGAGGTTTTCTGCGAGTTCTCGCCGAACCGCCGCGACGGGACATTGAACATAGGCCCAGCCAACCAAGATCGGAAAATCCCGTACGTACGTCTCGTATTCCTGTTCAAAATGAATGTGAAGGCGTTCTTTCGGCACCGTTCCATCAGAAAAAGAAGCCCAGCCCCAATGCTCCTTTTTCTCCATGGTTGAGAGAAGCGCTTCTCGAAAATCGGATACATTCACCCCCGGAAGGTAACCGCTCCCTCGCAATTGGCGAATACGCGATTAGCAGTTTCCGTTTAATATATGGAAAGTGGAGTTTGAATTGCGCAACACCTACCTCATGTTGGAGGACAAAGAGCTTCTCGCCCAGTGCGACGAGACTCGGTATCGCGGCTCAGGGCCTGGTGGCCAAAAACGAAACAAGACAGAGAATGCGGTTCTACTCACGCATCGAAAAACAGGGATCGCTGCAAAGACCAGTGAGAGTCGCTCGCTCTTAGCCAACCGAAAGGGAGCGCTTCGTCTCCTACGCTTTCGACTCTCGACTGAAATTCGGCTTCCCCCTGGCCCATTGTCCGAAGAACTTTCAACAGTGATTCAAAATAGGCCAACCAAAGCACAGCGCGCTCAACCCTGGCACTTTGTCGCGCTTAGCGAGTTGCTCGATGCATTTGTCCAGTACGATCTGTCTATTGCGGAAACCGCCTCCCAATTACAGACCAAAACCTCAACGATTTCCCGAATACTCAACGACAACCCACTAATCCAAAAACGGGTCAATGAGTGGAGACAACAAAAGGGGCTTTCTACCCTACGTTAAAAAGCTAAGATGAACGCGTGTACGACGAGCTACGCAAAGAATACGAAGGCAAGGAGCTTAACAAAGGCAATGTCTCCGAGAACCCGACTGAGCAACTTCGATCCTGGATTCACGACGCTTCCCCGCATATGCCAATGGCCAACTACATGGTTCTTAGTACATCTAACGGGGCTGGGGCACCGTCCCAAAGAGTCGTTCTTCTAAAGCAACTAGACGACAAAGGCCTGGTTTTTTTCACCAACTACGACAGCCAGAAAGGGAAAGAGCTCTGTGCCAACCCAAACGCTTCGTTACTCTTCTATTGGATGCCACTTCACCGGCAGGTTCGCGTTCAAGGAAAAGTGGAGAAAATTTCTGCCAAAGAGTCCGATGAGTATTTTCAAAGTCGTCCCAGGGAAAGCAATCTCTCGGCCATGGCCTCGGCCCAGAGCAACTCCGTTGATTCGAGAAACGTTCTGGAAGACCGAGTTGAGGAACTTCGCTCCGAGTGGAAGAACAGGGATCTGATCAGGCCGAATAACTGGGGTGGATACCGCTTAGCTCCGATCTTTTTCGAATTTTGGCAGGGCCGTGCCGACCGTCTTCACGACCGGATTTGTTTCAAAAAAGCTAACGACAACTGGGTCTTAGAGCGCATCGCACCGTAAATTCTCCCGCTAGACTCCCTGCCCAGCTTTTTTCCTACGAAAACTAGCCAGCCCGTGGGGCCAAGTGACAGAATTACAGACAGTTAGGGGGGGATGTAGACCCGGGGCGGAAAGTAAATCGGCACCGTGGGAATGAACCATAGTGAATCCCCGTTACACACCCACTCGAACAACTGGAGGAGCTAGAACAATGATGAATATTTTATTTTACGGAATCGTACTTGTAGTCCTAGGCGTATTGGCTGTGCCAAGCCTAGTTATCGCCAAAAGGCCAGAGGCCAAAGATCTTATCAACAAGATCGCCCCATATCAGGGTTGGCTTGGTACAGGCGCTGCTTTCTATGGAGTCTGGGCCATGATCCAAGCGCTCATGCACATGAGCTTCATGAAATACTCTATGATTGGTTGGGTAACTTGGGCAGCGACCGGATTCGTTCTCTTCGCCCTCGGTATGCTGCTTGGCGTTGGGACCATCAAGACTTTCGTGAAGCAACCAGATGCTGTTGAAAAAATCGACCAGCTTATCGCGAAGCTCGCTCCAAAGCAGGGCGTTCTCGGAATCGCGGGCATCGGCCTGGGAATCTGGTGCATCGTCGCTAACTTCATTCTGTAAACGACACAACTTAGAATTAAGGCCCGCTTCTCGCGGGCCTTTTTAGTTTTCGGGCTAGTCCTCTCGTTCGTTTCGAATACGAGGAAATAACTCAGCAAAGTTACATGGCTTGTGACGAATATCGAGCTGTGGAATCAAAATTTTTCCCATAGCCGTCCGAACCGCGCCCGTTGAACCCGGCAAAAGAAAAACATAAGTCTGCTCACAGAGAGCTCCCATCGCTCGACTCTGTACTGTTGAAGTTCCAATTTCTTCGAAGGACAACCAGCGAAACAGTTCACCAAAGCCTGGAATGATTTTAGTGATCAAGGGCTCTAGTGCCTCCGGCGTCACGTCCCTAGGAGTGACACCAGTGCCTCCTGTCGCTATGATTACATCCACGGCAGGGTTCTTGATGTGCTCTGAAAAGAGGCCCCGAACCTTGTCACGGTTGTCAGTAACAACTTGTCGTTCGTGAACTTGGTGCCCTGCTTCTAGAAGACGTTTCTCAATCTCTAAACCGGATTTATCGTCAGCTAAAGTCCTAGTGTCGGAAACAACAACGATGGCCGCACAAACGGGTACAAAGTCAGCCTGAGGCATGAGCCACCTATAGCACGTTGATCCCGTGGTTAGGTGGCAACAATATTAACCAACCGCCCTGGAACGTAAATTTCACGGCGTATCGTCTTGCCGTCGAGATAGCTGGCTATCTTGGCGTCCTGCTTTGCAGCTGCGATTGCGTCTTCCTTTGACACATCAGCTGGAACTGAAATAGTTCCCCGGGTCTTCCCGCTTACTTGCACTGCGAGGGTTACTGTCGAAACCTGGAGTTTAGCTTCGTCGAACGACGGCCACGGAGCATTCACCAAGCCTTCTTTATGCCCAAGACGCTGCCAGAGTTCTTCCGCTACATGAGGTGCGAAGGGTGAAAGTACTTTCACAAAATCTTCAAACCACGTTTTCGGCAACTGTTTGCTTTTCGTTGCCGCGTTAACGAAAACCATCATTTCGGAAATAGCTGTATTGAATTTAAGCTCAGCTACCGCCTCCGTAACCTTTTTGATAGCGGAATGAAGGGCGCGCTCCAACTCTTCCTCGCCCTCATTTTTCTCTACGAGCTTAGTTGAAATCGAATCCTTTTCCGGGTCAACACCTAGTCGCCAAACCCGATCAAGAAAACGTCGTGTGCCCTGAACACCACCGGTGTCCCAATCATTTCCGTCTTCCAAGGGACCCATAAAAAGCTCATAAAGTCGCAGAGCATCCGCACCATACTGCTCACACATATCATTGGGGTTAACGACGTTGTATCGAGACTTCGACATCTTCTCGCGGCTCGTATTTACCGAAGCTCCTGTTTCCTTAACGACAAACCCGTCGCCTTTTTTCTCGACCTGCTCAGGGTAATAGTACTTTCCCCTCGCATCGCGGTACGACGTCGCGTGAATCATCCCTTGGTTGAAGAGTCGTTGAAACGGTTCAATGGTAGAAACCAAACCTAAATCGTAGAGTACTTTGTGCCAAAAGCGTGCATAGAGCAGGTGAAGAACCGCGTGCTCAGCGCCACCCACGTAGAGATCGACGGGCATCCAGTATTTCTCTTCTTCTTTGTCCCATGCAGCATCGTCAAGAAGTGGAGTGATAAACCTCAGGTAATACCAACAGGAACCGGCCCATTGAGGCATGGTGTTGGTCTCTCTCTTCGCGGGCTTCCCCGATTTCGGACTCGTGGTTTTCACCCATTCTGTCGCTCGCGCAAGAGGAGGTTCCCCGTCTTCTGTCGGCGTAAATTCGGTCAGCTCAGGAAGTAGCACCGGCAAATCTCCCTCGGGAAGAGTCTCCACGGTGCCATCTTCGAGGGTTACCAACGGAAAAGGCTCCCCCCAGTAACGCTGCCGAGAAAACAGCCAGTCCCTCAGCTTGTAGCGGACTTTGCCGTTTCCGCTTCCTTGTTCTTCTAACCAAGCAATGATTTTTGCTTTTGCTTCTTCGATTTTTAAGCCGTTGAGAAAGTCAGAATTAACGTGCTCACCGTCACCAGTGTACGCCTGCTCAGCGATATTTCCGCCTTTCACGACCTCTACGATTGGCAGATCGAAGGTCTTGGCGAATGCATAATCTCTTTCGTCGTGAGCAGGACAGACGAAGACAGCTCCGGTTCCGTAGCTAGCGAGAACATAGTCGGCGACCCAAATGGGCACATCCTTTCCGTTCACTGGGTTCTTCGCGAAAGCTCCTGTGAAAACGCCCGTTTTTTCCTCGTCGGCCGCGGCAGATGTTCTATCGCGCTCCGACTTTTTCCCGACCTCTTCGCAGTACGCGGCAACCGATTTTTTTTGTCCATCGGTCGTGAGTTTTTCCACCAGCGGATGTTCTGGAGCTAAAACCAAACACGCGCAAGCAAACAGCGTATCCGGTCTAGTTGTATAGACTTCAATTACCCCCTCTTTGTCTTTCAGGGAGAAACGGACATCGGCGCCTGTACTCTTGCCAATCCAGTCTGCCTGTTGCTTGATGATTCCTTCTGGCCAGTCGAGAGTTTCGAGATCGGCCAACAGTCTTTCTGAATACTCAGTGATGCGAAACATCCACTGCTTCATCATCCGGCGCTCAACAGGATCGCCCGTTTCTACGTAGGCGCCATCCTTGACTTCTTCGTTGGCGAGAACCGTTCCGAGCGCGGGACACCAGTTAACGGCAACTTCGGCTTGGTAGGCCAAACCTTTTTCATAGAGCTTGAGAAAAATCCACTGGGTCCATTTGTAGTACCGAGGGTCTGAGGTGGCGAGCTCGCGAGACCAGTCGTACGAAAGTCCAAGGGCGGACAGCTGACCTTTGAATGTTTCGATATTCCGCTTGGTAATCTCCCGAGGGTGCTTCCCTTCCCGCACCGCCTGTCGTTCCGCCGGCAAGCCAAACGAGTCCCAGCCCATTACACGGAGAACGTTAAAACCCATCATGCGCTTGGCTCGTGCCACTACGTCGGTCGCGACATATCCCTTGGGGTGGCCCACATGAAGACCAGATCCACTCGGGTAGGGAAACATATCGAGGACGTAATACTTAGGCTTGCTTTTGTCTTTCGCAGTGGCGAAGGCGTTGTTTTCGCGCCAGTTAGCTTGCCACTTGGCGTCGACCGAGACGTGTTCAAAGCTGGAACTCATAGGAGTGGCTCCACTTTCAATTTTGTAGCAAATCTGTGATTCGCTTGGTTACTTCAGTAGGTGACGCGTTTCCGTCCACTCTCTTGATAAGCCCCTTCGCCTCGTAGAAAGGAATAATCGGAGCGGTCTCAGAGTGATACTTTGCCAGCCGTTCTCTGCAGGCCTCAGCGGTATCGTCTTTCCTTTGAACTAAACGATCGGCTACTTCCGGTGGCGGTGGGTTGAAAGTCAGGTGATAGATTTGCTTGGTTTCGGGATCAGACCGTCGACCGGTAATCCGTTCTTCGATCAAAGCGTCGGGGACCTCAATAAAGAGGACGACATCAAGAGCCAGTTTTGCTTTCGTTAACTCGACGTCAAGCGCTTCAGCTTGAGGACCCGTTCGGGGAAACCCATCGAGCATGAAACCGTCTTTACAGTCGTCCTCGCGCAGACGACTAATGACCATTGAGATCACAACATCGTCGGGAACCAACTTGCCCGCCTTCATGAACTCGTCAGCTTTTTTCCCGAGCTCAGTCCCTTTTTTGACTTGCGCGCGGAACATGTCGCCACTAGAGACATGAGGAAGCTTGAATCGGTCCACAAGACGTGCGGCTTGCGTCCCCTTCCCCGCTCCAGGCGGGCCGACCAAAATCATTCGCATCCGGGGACTATGTCGCCTACATCATCGAGTTAGCAAGGGGCGACGAAATGAACCCAGGGGTAATAATGAAGAAAGCCGCTGCAACCGGCTTTACGCAGCGGGTCAAAAGCAGCAGCCAGGCTTATTGAAAGTTTGAGAAGAGCATTCACTTGAGAGGTTCGGGGCTACTGCCATAGAGACCGGTATTTCCGGCGAACCCAGCGGATCGTGCTTGAAGTCTCCACTTTGTTGCCGAGGAGCAGGCGCGGCGCCGCGGAAAGGCAGCCGAATGCAGCGACGAACGCGGCAGGACCAAACCCTTGGTAGTGCGTATTGATGGCAAAGGTCTCGCGAATTTTTGTCGTACCACTTGAAGCCCCACCGGATCGGAAAAGAGCTAGAGGTTTGTCAGCAGCTACAAAAGGAACACCTTCCCGCTCAAGCCGGTAAAACATCTCAGTATCGGAGGAAACCCGCCATTGCGTGTGATAGAGGCCATAGCGCCGATAGACCTCCAAAGGAACGTACCAAGTCGGGTGAGCGACAGCTGGCACCCAAGGGATGGGAGACTCCAATCCCGCGACCCCCAAGGGCTCTCCAGCTTCGTCCATTGTAGCCAGCGCGCTCCGCACAATCGAGAGAGGGTTTCTTGCTTGTCGGTATGTCTTAACAGCTTCTGCAGAGGACTCTTTGGGCATCAGGTCATCCGCGTTGTGTATTTTGACCAGAGTCCCTCGCGCCAAACTAACACCGCGGTTCATCGCATCGTAAATGCCGCCATCACGCTCACTTCGCCAGTAGTGAATCGAGTCCCCATAGCTTTTCAAGATTTCAACAGTACCGTCCGTTGATCCCCCATCCACGACTACCAATTCGACGTCGTCGAAAGTCTGGGCGAGAACACTGTCTATGGAGGAGCGTACATAGGATGCCCCGTTGAAAACCGGCATCACGATCGAAACGAGAGGTCCAGAACCACCTCGAGCTGCTTCAACATCCTTCGCCCTGCCGCCTTCTGCAATAGGTGCATTCCGCCATAGGGGTTCTAAATCGCTAAGGATTGGCGGAGTATTTTCTTTCCAGGGCACGGGCTAGAAAGGTTTCACAAAGGCTCCGGAACCTCCAGAAGCTTTGGTTTCTTGCAGTTCGGTTTGGACAACCTAGTGGCTTAACTGCTTCTCCACCGCGGCGACAATTGCGTCGACCCCAGCGGATTCTAGTTTTTCGACAATTTCTCCGGTGGGAGATATCAGCCAAACGATGGGCAAACCGCTCGCACCTCGCAAGTGCTCGTTGGCCACTGGCGTTGTAAAACTCGGTACTTCTACTTTACGTATTGCTAGATTTTCGTGTTTTCCTGCAAGTACCGCCAGGCGCTTTTCTAAAAGTTTGCAGGGCGCACACCAATCTGCCCAAAAGTCCACGACTGTGATTTTTCCTGGAACCGCGGCCTGTTCTAGCGAGAAGCTCTCGCCTCCAGAGGCTAACGATTTAATGTCACTCTCTATATTCTGGCCGGCATGGTTTCCGTGCTCTCCCTGTGACTCATTGCCGTGTTCTTCGTGGTCATGGTCGGCCTCCTCGTGTTCATGCTCTTCGTCTCCATGAGCATGCTCACCATCCTCGGTACCTAGCATTACTGTTAGGGATGTCGACAACGAGTAACTTGAAGCTATCTGCGTTCCATTTACGTTTTGGAAAAATGGCACACTTGCTCCAACGCCTGCGAAGACTTTATCGCCTAGCCGCACCCGCAGCCCAAGTCGCGCCGACGCTGTTGTCCCGCCCGAATTTACTATCTCCCCAACTTGCCTACTTCTGCTTTTTTCGCGATCGCTCGCCACTATATCGAGTGTGGCTTGCAGTGAATCTGAGGCGCGAAACAACCCACCGACGCCACCAGTCAAAGAGCGTCCAGTGCGGAAATTGGCGCTATTGTGAGTGAGAGGAAGTTCAGCTCCTAACCAACCGTGTATAGAAAAAAGAGCACCAATGGACTGAGAGACTAAGAGCTCCAAACCTGGCGCAATTACACCAGCTCCAATTGAAACGAGATTGGGAGGAACCTCTGGATTGGAATCCTCGACACGCGTTACCGTCCCTGACGGCAATGCCAAACTTCCACGCAACCGTATAACTGGCAGCCTCCTCGAAAATAACGAGTGCACACCGAAGCTACCCGATAGCCTTACATCACCAAATCCCGAAACGGTCTGTTCCAAGCCGCCAAGCGGCTTCACGCGAATGGTGCCGACCGGCACTCGAACTCCAAATCTGAAATTGCTACTGAGGAAGTGGTCAAACCCAAGGTTAAAAATCGCTGCATCCAGTTTGTCCGTAAAACTGGCATCAACATCGTTCTTACCCTCGAGGTGACGACCAAAGGAAGAAAACTGAATGGCAAAGGAGAGCGCACTCTTGCCTTCTAAGCTACCCTGAGCTGCGGCTATCCAATCTGACGTTGACCCTCCGACCGGAAGGTTAGGGTTTACTCAACCGCCTCATTGACCGTGGGCCGTTCGGACCCACAGAAGAAGCGATATCGCGGCGGTAACAAAAACCGCTAGCTTATTCTTGAGCTGCTTCATGCAGCTCGCAAGGTAACCTATACGCTGTACCCCTAACAATCCTTTCTACATCGAGCGGCGCCAACCCCCCAAAGAGTCCTCGAGTACTTGGCCTAATCTTAGACAGAGAGAATCGGCGCCACGAGGACCAACAACCTGAATCCCTGTCGGAAGACCACCAGAGAGGGCACAGGGGATCTGCGTCGCTGGAAATTCCAATACACTAAAGACCCCTGTGAACACAAAGTGAAGTGGCGTGAGCAGCGGGGCTCCATGCCTGGGCGCCTCACGGCTATACGGAGGAACCAAGAGGACGCCGTTCTCACCCAGTTCATTTTCCAAATCCTCCTGCAATGAAGATAACGCCGGCCCCTTTGGCAAAAACGGATCCGGCAAACGGTTCATAATCTTCTCAAAGCCCACAGCACCAAGCGCGGGAAGCGTGAATTCAGACTTGCGGCGCATGAACTTGATAGCTTCTTTGCGAATTGAAATAGGACTCCCTCGGCCCAGCACCATCTCAAAGGTCTTTCCGTCTCTACTCGCTGCACTCATTGCGTTCGACCAAACCGCTTTTGCTTTGTCGAGTAGGCTCTTGGGCAACGAAAACTCCGATGCGCCCCGGTTGGACAACGCCTTACCGCCTCGTAGTAATGCGGCACGCATACCCGCACTTGAGCGGATTCCAGAAACAGAGTCCACTAATGCATAACGAACAGAACCCAAATCGGGTAAGGCTGGGGACGGCCAATCCAAAACATCAGTATCTACACCGTCAGCTCCCTCAAGAATCGACAACAGTAATCGCGCATCAGACACTGTCCTTGTTAACGGCCCAATAACTAAGAAGGGATTCGTTGTTGGGCTCAATCCGCCCCAGTGTCCAGTATTCGGCACCCGCCGCCCGGACGGCTTGTGACCAGTTGTGCCGCAAAAACCTGCAGGGATTCGAATCGAACCGGCAATATCCGAACCGATCCCAAATGGGGAAGCACCCGTGGACACCAACGCCGCTTCGCCTCCGCTAGATCCTCCCGCGGTGCGCGACAGGTTCCACGGATTGTTCGTACGTCCACGGATTTTGTTGAAGGTCTCCATCCACATTCCGCCCTCAGGAACATTGCTTGTAGCCATCACGACTGCTCCTGCTCTGCGGATACGTTGCACGACCTCTGCGTCCTCTGTGGCGATATTGTCCGCACAACTAACAAGACCACCCGTGTGCGGCATTCCCTTTACCTTGATGAACTCTTTGATGGTGCATGGAACGCCGAACAACGGTTTAGAGCCGAAGTCCACTTGCCCACTCCGCTGTTCTTCATCTAGAAGTGCTGCTTCCTCACGAGCCAAATCGAACCGCTCGGCAAAAACACCGTTTATCTTTGGGTTCACCTCTTTCATTCTGGTGATATGGACTTCCAGAACACCAGTAGGTGTCAACGCTCCAGTCCTGATGGCTCGGGCGATGCTCTGAACAGAAGCGGTGAGGATCTGGTTTCTAGATAGCGTTTGCATTTTCTAGATCAGCGCGAAGGGAATCGACGACAACCGGATCAGCAATATCGATCACAGGAGTCGTGTCGTATTGCTCCCACCAAACTGATGACTCGATGTCGGCTTCAAGCGCCAACGCTTTGCGAATTTTTCGGTCAAAAGGAACAAACCCACGCTTCGCCAGACGCTCTATGGATTTCGCAATCGTTCCTTGTAGGCCGCAAATCAGAACAGCTGCTTTCGCCGGGCCAAAGGTGCCGGGCGAAACCCCTACGGATTTTTCCAGTTCGAGCAACCTGTCTGGAAGGAAAAAGTCTTCCACCCTGCCACTGTTTTCTTTCCATTCCGGCGCCTCACCTATTCGACTCACGCTGGGGAAGTAATGCAGGCCGTGGTCACTGGCTGCCTTCTCAAGCTCAGACCGGTAACAAATATCGGCAGGATATGAGGCACCATGCAAGAGTACAAACTTCTTTAGCCTACGAGTGTCACCTTTCGCTATCGCATCCCGGACCATGCCGACGAAGGGGGCTAGTCCCGTCCCTGCTGCGACCATCAAAACGTAGCGAGGGTCATCGAGTCCAATAGTCGCTTCCAATGTAAACTTACCAACGGGCTTTCTGGTCACAAAGATCCGCTCTCCGACCTTCATTTTCCAAAGCAAATGCGTGAGTGGATTTTCGGACTCCGGCCGGTTCACGAATCGAACGTAGAATTCAAGAACGGAAGAGTCGGTCGGGGCTCCTGCGATAGACATAGAACGGCGGACCGCCCCTTTCTCGGGTGCATCCTCGTTATTCAATCCTATGGCGACATACTGCCCTGCCAGGAAGGGTGGCGTCTTATCCAACGGATCATCGTAACGGACAGTGAAAGTGCACAGTTCTTTGGTGTGGTCCTCTCGACTAACCAATGTCGCATTGTATTCCAGGCGTCGTTCGGCCATTTGCCACTTGTAACGCGGACCTTGTTTGGGCGCTTGTTTTTGCCCTATCTAAGGGGACTTTCGTCCAGGGCACACCAAACCCTACCCCGTGCCTTTTGTGGGGCCAAGAGACGGTGATTTCGTCCGAAAATCACTAGTAATCAGTACGTTACCTTCTGGCTCCGACTTTGCAATTACGAAGGATGGGCACACCAGAGAGCTTAGAAAAACCAAAAACAATGCTTGTAAAACCAAACAGACCAGACACCAACGTAGCCGCAAAACCTTCCAAACGCATGGCAAGAGGGTCTCATAGTCCGTCCCCGTTCACTGTCGCGGTAAACGATGAACTTCGCCCAGCAGTTCTAAAAACAAAGAGCGCAAGCCTGGCCCACGACATCCGGAAACTCTTGCCCCTACTGGATGAAACTGGAGGCATACGTTTCAGTGTCGCGACACCGAAAACAATTGTCCGAGTCATCCTCTGCAATATGACCGAGACCAAGAAGTTGGTTAAGCGGTTGGAGTCATCTCGCGGCAAATTACACACCGCAGCGATGGAAAAGATTCCAGGACTTTCACAGAACCGATTCAGCATCGAAATCACTGGGCGCCGTTCTTATGTTGAAGTGAGCATATCGATGAATGGCCAGAATGCCGAAGTTCAGGAACTAGCTCAAGAAGTTGGTGAGCTAATGGCACCGACACTTGCGGCAATTTCTCGATGCCCCGCAGCTGTTCGTATCACTTCCAGATCTGTCTCGCTCGAAGTCGTTCGTGCTCAATACCGAATTCGCCCAGAAGACTTGTCCGCGAGCCGCGGCTTCTCGATTGCCAGTAACGTTGTCGAGCTGAGTAAAATTTGTGCTTACAACAGCACTCTCGCAAGCAAGATAAACAGGGCACTGATCGCCGGTTTGTGTGCAACCTCGAGAGTTGGAGCTACTGCTCAAAGTCACCTCGAAGAACTTCTTGATGCCTACACCGAACGATTCGGGCCACTTTTTCAGTGGGAGCTGTCTCCAAACGGAATGCTAAATGGACGCCTTGCGATTCCACTCGGGCTCTGGAACTTGCTGCCAAACGTAAAAACCAAAGATCGCGGTGCCGCAATGACAACCGCTGCCCTAGCTTGTCTTGCCGCTCATATTAAAGCTGGAAAGTTCCTAGAGACCTCAGGAAACCAAGCAACCGCCGAATTCCTAAGCGATGAATTCGTTCAAGCCCTCTAGTCGAAAACTAAGTTCGAAAGGATGGAATAATTCCATCTAAAAGCCAACATCCTTTCCCCTACCTGTTCTGCGCCAGGATAGTCTTTGCGGGATGGATTTAAATGTATCGCGTTGTTTGTCCTTGGGAAGAGCAGCCTGCCTTGTCGCGCTACTCTCTACGCTTGCTTGCGGTGGTGCAAAAGCTAAGAACGACGGCCCAAGAGAGCCAGTAACTCCAAAGCTACGTCTTGACGACCGAGCTAAGCCTATCAGTTACAGCGTTAAGCTTTCCTTGGATCCGAACAAGGACACGTTCTCTGGCTCGGTTGACATTGCAACGCTTATTCAACGTTCTACGCGCACGATATGGCTGAACGGAACCAAGCTTTCCAATTTAAAAGCAACCCTAACCTCTGGCAGCCAGTCGTTCGACCTCACAGTGCTTCCATCAGGCAACGATGACTTTATAGGACTTTCGGCTCCGGTCTCGATCCCAACCGGCCCGGCAACCATTCATGTCAAGTACGACGGTGTTGTTAGCGATAAGGACTACAACGGTATATTTCGGCAGAAACAAGACGACCGCTGGTATCTCTTTACCCAATTTGAATCTCTTGGAGCACGGCGCGCATTCCCCTCCTTTGACGAGCCCAAATTTAAGGTCCCGTTCTCTGTAACGCTAACGGTACCTGCAGACCACGTAGTAGCCAGCAACACACCGCAACTACAGAGTCTATCGAGCGAAGGCAAAACCAAAACGGTTCGCTTTGCGCCGAGCAAGCCAATGCCTACCTACTTAGTGGCATTTGCAGTCGGACCATTCGACATCGTGCCCATTGGCAACGGAGGACGAAATGCCGTCGAGATGCGAATCCTTACTCCGAAGGGAAAAGCTAGTCACACAAAGTACGCTGCAGAAGTAACATCAGACCTCCTGGAACGGTTGGAAGACTACTTCGACATGCCGTACCCCTACGAAAAACTCGACAGCGTGGCGGTTCCCCATTTTCTCGGGGCAATGGAAAACCCAGGGCTCATCACCTACGCCAGCTCCATGATCTTGCAGCCCCCTGGCGAAGATACCCCGAACAGCCGGCGTCGATATGCTGGCGTAGCGACCCATGAGCTTGCCCACCAATGGTTTGGCAATCTGGTTACACTTTCTTGGTGGGATGATATTTGGTTAAACGAGTCGTTCGCCACGTGGCTTTCAGGGAAAGTTGTCTCTGCTTGGGAGCCGACCTGGAAGGGTTCTCTTTCAGCTATCGGAAGCGGAAATAGAGCTATGGGGGCCGATAGCCTCATCTCAGCGCGGCAGATCCGGCAGCCTATCAACTCCAATCACGACATCTACAATGCGTTTGACGGTATTTCCTACCAGAAGGGTGCCGCAACCATCCGAATGTTCGAAGCCTGGATGGGTGACGACGCATTCCGCAATGCACTTCGTAGCTACATGCGAGAGCATGCTTGGAAAACGACGACCGCGGATGACTTTCTTGCATCGTTGGCAAATTCCTCTACGGAGGACTTGCCAACTGCGTTTAGAACATTCTTAAATAAACCTGGCGTACCGCTTGTACACGGCGAGCTAGAGTGTGGAGAAGAGAACAACTTAGTGTTAACTCAACAGCGTTTCCTTCCCACTGGTTCTGAAGGAAACAACGAAACTAGTTGGAAATTTCCCGTTTGTGTTCGCTACAACGACGGAGAAAAAACACAAAAGAAGTGTGAGTTGCTAGATGCTCCTCAAGCACCAATGGACCTTGGGAAAAGCTGCCCGGACTGGGTTGTTCTGAACGCCGGTGCCGCCGGTTACTACCGGTCGTCTTACTCAGAGTCACTCCTCAAGAAACTATACAAATCCATAGATCAACTGAACCCAGAGGAGCGCCTAGGTCTTACTCACGATGTTCGAGCACTTGTACAAGCAGGAAAAATCGACCTTGGCCAATCCCTGGCCCTCATTCCCAAGCTCCTTTCGGATCCAAATCAACCTATCGCGGAACAAGCCGTTCGAATAGCTGAGACGGTTGACCGAATTGTCGCTGACGAACTCCGCCCAAACTACGAACGGTTCATCCAAAGAACATTTGCCAAACGAGCGCGAAAGATTGGTTGGAAGCCACGCAAACTAGATACTGACGACCTTAGGATGTTCCGCCCATCTATTCTTCGCTTGGTTACCAAACACGGGGAACCCAAAGGCCTCGACCGTACTGCGGAATCTCTCACGCTAAAGTGGCTATCGAACCCAGATGCCATTTCTCCGGAAATGCGATCTGTGGTTACCAAAGCAGCCGCGCATCGAGGAAATAAAAAACTGCACGAAAAGCTCTATCAGGCTGCGAAAGTGGAAAGCGACCGAACTCGACGAAGGACGATGTTGAACGCCATGGCTCACTTCGACGAGCCTACTCTCCTTGAAAAAAACTTAGATATCTTGCTCGCCGGAGAATTCGAATTTCGTGAGGCATCCACTTTCTTGAACACACCTACTCAGTTCCCGAAGCACCGCGAGAAGATCTATCAGTGGATGAAGTCCAATTTTGGTGAACTGACCAAATTGATGCCCGAGATGTCACAGCGCTATCTAGTTTACCTTCCCGTTTCTTTCTGCGACGAGCCCCACCGATTGGATGCAGAGGCATTTTTCGCAGATGTTGTCGACGAAATGCCTGGCGGTCCAAGGAGTCTTTCGCAAGCCATGGAATCCATGAAGCTCTGCGCAGCCTACAAGAAAGCCCACGCACCAACGCTGGAATCCTTCCTCAGCCAGTTCTAGACAACTCTAAACCGCCACTTTTTTGGTTCTCTAGGCCGGGACTCCTATGCTCCCTGATGTGGAGGGCAACGAACCAAGAAAAGAGAGACCCAATGTTCTCATCACACTCGCTGCCGTAGTCATTGTGATCGCGGGCCTGCGGGCTGGGGCAGATGTGCTCTTACCTATTCTGTCCGCCCTGTTCCTTTCAATCTTATGCATTCCACCTATGAAACGCCTGCAGCGTTTTGGCTTGCCCGACTGGGCTTCCGTAGTCGTGGTCTCCGTTGGTGTCTCCATTCTTTTTGTCGCTGTCACCGCGATAGTAGGCAGTTCCGTAGACGAATTCCAAAATCAGCTTCCACTCTACAAGTTCAGACTCAATGAAATAACCGGTGACGTTCTCGGCTGGCTTCAAGAGCAAGGGATGGCGATATCAATAGAAGACATCCAAAATCGCATTGATACCAGTCAAATCATGCAACTTGCAGGCGACACGGTTCAGGCGCTCCTTGGGGTGGTTTCGAACGGTTTCTTGGTTTTGCTCACCGTAGTATTC
>CAYPIX010000010.1:34730-57847 GCA_964410875.1 uncultured Kofleriaceae bacterium | reverse complement strand
GGGAATTCTAACGGTCCTACATTGGGGGAAGTAGCCTACAGATCGCGAGTCGTTTCGTTACCTTAAACATGACAGGTTGCTCACCGCGTTCGCCTCACCGTTCTGGGCACCGTCGAGCTTCTCTGTTTATTGGTTAGCAAGACGCCCAAGGACTGCTCTGTTTAACGCATCTGCAGTTTTGAAGTCATCTCTTGGAAGGTTTGAAACCCAACTATCAAGAACCTCCGCAGACGTAGAGAAAATGGCAGGAAGCCCTTCGCTCCATGGTTCTTTGGGAGCATCCCCAAACCGGCGCCAAAGCTCGCTGCGAGTGGGAGCTAACGTGAAGTATGGATTTTCATACGGAGTATTGGCTGCCAAGTGAAGCTTAGTGAAATCGCGAAAGAGGGCGTGCTCTTCGGCCTCTCGGATTCCAGTAAATATTTTCGAAACCGCCTCGCCGTCGTTCATCGTTGCTACTGTGAAAGTATCTGCCACAAGCTCGACAAACGGCTGAGAGAGCTGGTGATAATTATTGTTTTCGGGTCGCAGAGCTTGCAGTTCTCGCCGCAGAGCGAAATAACGTTGGTCCTGAGGGCTTAGCCCTTGGAGTTCTTCTATCTTGTTAACGTACTGGTTATTTAGTCTTTGGTACGCGGCATAGCCTTCTGAACGAACGGCCAAAAACTTATCGAAAACCACGTGCCCGTATTCGTGGAGCAACGCTGCCTTTGCGACATCTAACCCCGTGGGTTTGTCAGAAAACTGAATCTGAGCCGACGTTACAATAAGCGGTGTTTCAGCAAAGGTTGTGGCATAGGAGGTAGGGCCCGCATTGCAGATAAGTACATGCAGGTCCTTGGGGGCCAAAATACCATTTGGCAAGAGCCGGTTGGCATCCCCTATGATTGCCAAAAGCTCATCCGCCTGCTCTTTGGTCACGTCAGAGTCAAGGGCAACCTTTATCGCGGTACCCCCTACGGTTAGTTCATGTTGAAAGGTCTCGAGACGCCACACATCTTGTGAGCAACCAGCGCGGTCCGACAAGAACTCGCTATCAACGGCTTCCCCCGAAACAACGCACCCAGACAAGAATGTAGCTAGCAAGACAGAAGCAGTTACCAGTGGACCGGGGGCCATCACCTACATGTATGCAAAAGGGGCTCCCGTCGCCAAACTCCAATAGGACTCTGAAATTATGCCACTTTTCCGAAGAGCGATTCAGGTCCATGGGGGCCTGGCCTCCCCGGTCCATCCGTATTTCTCCCAGGTCTTCGTCCATTCCCTCAGAAGTAAAGGGCTAAGGGACAAAGCCGGTTTCACGGAACCGGAAATTCCCTGTTTTGCAGTAAAAGTTTACCATCCCAACCAATGGGGAAAAAAGCGCATTGGATGTGGGGCCTTGGTATTGCTGGATTTGGTATCACTCTCGCGTCTTTGGGCGTTCCTGGCGATTGCGGAGCTGGTAGCTCATTGCTCGTATACGAGCCTGAAGATCCAACGAGAAATAATAGCGAGCCTGAATTCCCCTGGGGCTCTCGTCCATTGGTACCCGCGACGTTAGAAGAAGTTCCCTCTAAGATGGATAAATGCGAGGACGTTCTATCTTACTCCTGTCCTCAAAAGCTCAACGACGATGGGGTGCCGATTGCCTACGGTTATGACAAATTCCGATGTAAAGACGCGGCCCATTGGAACACTGATATCAAAGCTGTTGGCGTTGCTTTCCCCCACTACGAATTCTCGACCCCGGAAAAGGTAGTTTTTGAATCCACTAAAAGGTTGGTTAAACTTGGAAAGGTTTCCTTCCGGGCGGCGAAGGCGGTACCGTTTATCGCCGAATTTGTTACCGCAACTTCGCTTTCGCACGACGTCATCGAGGAGCTCGAAATGGCGGATGGCTTGTGTACATGTTCCCGGTTTCACTTTGCCAGACGCCAAATCATGGTTCCCATTCCAGACATTTCTTGTTCGGAACCCTCTTATTGCCAATTTGAATCATCAGACAACTGCGAAGTCTTTGAGTACCATGCAACGAAGGACTGCAACACGACTTGGGTCGAGTACGTCGACCCGTCGACCGACAAACCGTCTAAGATTAAAGACGGGTTAAAAAAAACGCCATTGCGTATTGAGGTGGGCCTTGGGGGTTTTGGCATCCGGAAACGCTGTGGCGGGGGCGGCATTCGTCGGGGACTGGGAAACCCGCTCGCCTATCAGTGTTGCCCGACAGGATCGTTTGCTGTCTGGGCTGAGAAACCTGCCTTCGATCAAGTCATTTGCGTAACGGAAGAATATGCCGAAAACGACCAAATGCTTTTGGAGCGAGCTTGTGAGCAGTACTGTCGCCTTGATGTAGACGGACCATTGCCTTTAGCCTGCATCGGTGGTGGCGATACTCCCTGTCATGTTCGCCGAGACACGGGAGAATACGAAGATGAAATGCTACGGGATTCGGAGGCAGGAAGCCACGTAAACTGCAACGAACGAATTTTGGCTGCCGGACTTGAAGTCACCGAGACTGATGAAGAGAGAATGAGTGGCCCGGAGGATTTTGAGTCAATTTTCGACCATGGCGGAAACTGCGATCCACTGCATCCAATAGCAGCTACAACTTGCGGGACTGGATTGAATTGCAACAATGAAACAAGTGTTGCGTATGGGAACGGCACGCAAGAGATAGCTCCGACTCCAGTCGGTGAACCTTTTCTGGAAAACTACAGAACAACTCATGGGAATTTTGCGGAGGGAGGGCCTTCCGCAGGTGATTTAAGATTTGCGGCAACAGGATTGCCACCAGGACTTGCGCTGAATGCCGACACAGGGGTTGTTACCGGTACGCCGGTATATGACCCAGCAATTGGTGGAAACCCGGACAATACTTCCGAACACTCGGTTCGAATTGACGTCTTTTCTGCAAACGCAAACTACCCCTATCGAGAGACGTGCCGATCAACCTGGTCCATCGATCACAGGCCTTGTCTTCCTGGGACCGGGGACGAGTGTCAGGTTTTCTGCTCTAGTATAGGAGAATGCCCCTCCGGCCAGACTCTGATCGAAGATGCAGAGTTTGTATTATGTGGCGTAAGAGCAAACGGCGAATCGGGTTGCACGTACGACCTTTGCTGTGAAGATGCTCCTCCCGGCCAACGTTCAACGGCATGCAGCAACGGACTTCCAGGCGTCGAGCAAGAGGGAATTTGCTGCGATATCAATTGTGGCGAGTGCGGTGGTGCCGGTTGTGCCGATAGACCAGGTGGTGCTAGTGATTGCTGCGCCAACCACATACAAGATCGGGGCCTCCTTTGCAGTGTGTCGGGTCAGGCCCCGTGTATCATCGATTAGTTGAGAAGCACGGTGACTCTCCGCCGATTTAAGCGTGTTCGCGGATTTTTTCTTCGCGCGTATAAGCTTCCTGACTGTTAATCCTCTCAGATCCATTAGCAAGATTCGCGAAATCAATATCAGTCCGTGGCTGAGCGGCGCTAGACTCGGAAAATGGGAAAAGTAATGGCCGCACTGTACGACTGGTCAATGAACAACGCGGAAGCCGCTTGTCTATCTGCATGGCGCAAAGAACTTCTACAAAGAGCAGAAGGAGACGTACTTGAAATCGGCGCTGGGACTGGCGGAAATATCCCGTACTACCCCGACAGAGCAAAGCTTGTTCTAACGGAGCCTGACGTGCACATGCGTCAGAAGCTGACCAAAAAATTCCCACAGCATGAAACCATAAATGCTGATGTAGAGAATCTGCCATTCGGCGACGGAGTATTTGACGTAGTGGTCTCTACTCTCGTTCTGTGTTCAGTCCCGGACCAATCCCTTGCATTGTATGAAATCCAACGAGTTCTTCGGCCCGGGGGTCGACTCCTGTTCCTTGAACACGTGGCGGCCGCAGATAATTCCAGTCGAAAAAAATGGCAGCGGCGTATCGATCCAATCTGGTCCCGGTTAGCAGGCGGTTGCCGTCTTACCCGAAATACCGAGGACGCAATCAACAGAAACGGTTTCGAAATAGTCGAAGTAAATCACCGAAGTATGCGAAAAGCGCTTCCGTGGGTTCGACCAACCATTACTGGAGTGGCACGAAAAACGCGGTAATCAGAACATCCCAAAACTCTCCAACTTCCCTTGATGCAACCCGACTAAATTGGAGCTAGTCTCCCTTCCTATCTACCCCCAGTACTCCATGAAAAAGCTACAAGCCATTCTTCCAATTTTACTGCTCGCGTGTAGCGGCACACCAAAAGAAACCAATATGCCCAACGAAGAAACAACGCTGAATCCTCCCATAGCGGCAAAAAAGCAACATGAAGCAACGATCCACGGAGATACTCGAAGTGACCCGTATCATTGGATGCAACAGAAAGACAGCCCCGAGGTCCTCAGCCACTTGGCTGCGGAGAATGCCTACGCCGAAGCATTCATGAAGCCCCAGGAGGAACTACAAACCTCTCTTTACAAAGAAATCGTTGGACGCATCGAGGAGACGGACCTTTCCGTTCCTCAGCGGGAAGGTGACTATTTTTACTATTCGAGAACCGAGGAGGGAAAACAGTACCGCATCTACTGCAGAAAAAAAGGAACACTGGATGCAGAAGAGAATGTCATCCTCGACATGAATGAACTTGCCAAAGGGCAGCCATTTATGGGCCTCGGTACGTTTAAGGTCTCAAGTGACGGACGCTATTTGGCCTATAGCATAGACAACACTGGTTTCCGTCAATACCGACTTCAGGTCAAAGACCTTTCTACCGGAAAAAACCTTTCTGAAGATCGAGACAAGGTCAAAAGCATTGCATGGTCAAAGGATGGAAAAACGCTCTTCTACGCTATTGATGACGATGCCAAACGTCCGTATCAAATCTACCGGCACGCTCTTGGAAAAAATCATGACAGCGACGAGATGATTTATGAAGAAGCGGACGAGCGGTTCCAAGTTACAGTTTGGCTGTCGAGAAACCAAGAATACCTCTTCCTTGATTCCTCCAGCCATACGACCTCTGAAATCCGGTATTTGCCGACCGACAAGCCTACACAGAAGTTCAAACTCATCTCCAAGAGAAAGCCGGACCACGAATACGCAGTGACCCATCACGGCGATCATTTTTACATCCGCACGAATGACAAAGGCCGAAATTTTCGCATCGTCAAGGCAAAGGTTACGGCCCCCGAGACCTGGGAAGAGGTCATCCCCCACTCTAAGTCAGTCATGCTTGAGGAACTCGACGTATTTCAGGACTTCTTTGTACTCGCTGAAAGAGAGGGCGGACTTCCATATCTGAGAATGGGTTCCTTCGCCAACACAAAAGACAGCGAACGATTGAGCATGCCAGAGCCTGCTTACAGCTTGAGTACAGGTCGAAACCCAGAGTTCTCGACCAACGTGTATCGCTATCACTACGCATCTCTCACGACACCTGGATCGGTGTTCGAGTTTGACACCACAATGAAGAGTTCGAAACTCCTAAAGCAAACCGCGGTGCTCGGCGACTACGATCCTAAGGAATACAAGACTGAGCGTATTTTTGTCACCGCCAAGGACGGCACAAAAATCCCAGTATCTTTAGTACGGAAACGGAGCGCAATCCCCAATGCCCCAAGTCCAACCCTTTTAGTCGGCTACGGTTCCTATGGGTACCCCTACCCGATCTCTTTCTCTCACGCTCGCGTCAGCCTACTTTCTCGAGGCGTAACGGTAGCAATAGCCCATATTCGCGGCGGTGGCGAGATGGGGAAGGAGTGGCACGACCAAGGGAGGATGATGAACAAGAAGAACACATTCTCGGACTTCATTGCTGTAGCTGACCACCTTGTTGAATCTGGCATCTCTGAGAAAAGTACCCTTGTTGCGCGAGGGGGCAGCGCAGGTGGATTGCTTATGGGTGCCATCGCCAATATGCGCCCAGACTTATTTGGTGGACTAATATCGCAAGTTCCTTTCGTCGACGTTCTAAATACAATGCTCGACGAAGACCTGCCGCTAACCGTTGGCGAGTATGAGGAATGGGGCAACCCAAACGAAAGAGAAGCGTATGAGTATATAAAATCGTACTGCCCCTACACCAACCTGGAGAAAAAGGCATACCCAATCACGCTGGTAAAAACGAGCTACAACGATTCCCAAGTAATGTATTGGGAGCCAGCAAAATATGTGGCTCGACTTCGGGATTTTAAGACCGATAACAACCCAGTGCTTTTCCATATCAACATGGATGGCGGACACGGCGGGTCATCCGGTCGTTACGATAGAATAAAAGAAACAGCTTACGATTATTCGTTCATGTTCCACGTATGGGATATGACGAAATAAGCTCGGCGCGAGTCTCAACGGATATTCTGTCTACAGCGAGTCTGTCGCACCAAGAACGGTCTCGTGCACGAACGCGTCAAGCTCGGCCCACCCTTTGGTCAAGTAGTCAAACTCCGAATCAAATGCTGGCTCTGCAATAGAAGCGTGCGCCAGGACCAAATCGTGTGGTTCGCCCATCTCTGCCATAGCGAAGGAGCGCATCAAGTAGAGGACCCTCCTCTCGTGACGGACGAATACTTCTTGCCACCTCTCAAGCTCTGGCAAGCTGCACTCTGTTGCTTCTTCGTATCTACCTAAACGCGCGCACACGTACGCGACTGAAGAAGGTGTGTAGGCGCCCTCAATATCTGGCAACCAGCGTTCCGATGCTTCCAATTCTCCAATAGCCGCGTAGCAGAGCGCCAAATTCATCCCCACGGCATGCCGCGCTTGCGATCCAATACCTGGCGCACGCCAAGCGCGCGAATAGATGGCAAGAGCGGAGTCGTAGTCCCCCCTCCGCAACGCAAGATAGCCAAAGTCTGCCGAAGCACTCCGAAGAACAGGATCCCGTTGCTGAAGAGCTACGCGCCTAAAAGTAGCCTCGGCTTCTTCGTAATCGCCACGCTCGAGGCAATCAAAAGCAGCCGCCATGCCTTTGCGCCAACGGCGGAGATGGAGGTTGCTGTAGAGACGTGCTCCACCCAGAACTCCCACAAAGGTTGCAAAGAAACCCCACATCGGAAGCGCGAAAACGATAAATGGCAACGCAGCTGCTGTACCCAAGCAGACCCCCATCGCAAGCTCTGGCCGCGCGAGAGAATAGGACGCTGGCAGCAAGTACTTGTCATCCACTGGGGCCACGGAAAGCGGCCCTGGTGGATCAGGCTCCCATGCCGGCGTAAGTTTGTGCTTCCGCACAAGCGCGCTGGACTTGGGTTTGTTGGATTCTTCCATCGCTCTCTTTCGGTTACCATGAACCTAGGTCGATAGACAACCAAACCCGAGGCCTCATAGGATCTCTGGCAAGCAACTCTTCCTAGTCGGGGCGGATTGACGATACCGTACGGCGTGATCTACCTGGTAAGGCACGGGGAGGCCGTTCCACATTCTCACGCTGGTACTGATAGCACCAGGTGGCTAACCGAGCGAGGTAGAAATCAAGCGCGGTCGCTTGGCCCCGTAGTGAGTGCGAAGAATATCGAGGTATACCAAATGGTATCGAGTCCCTACGTGCGAGCCGTGCAAACAGCTGAGCTCTTGGCGGTGGCAATCGGTTACCAAGGACCGATTGAATCGAACTCTGCATTTACACCCGATTCCTCCCCGGCCCGGGCCGCGGAGGAACTACTTGCCATGGGCCCTGGAACTATTTTGGTAACCCACGAGCCTTTGGTCAGCACGGTCGCTGGTATCTTGTCGGGCAGTTCGCAGCCCGGATTTTCCACTGCGGAAATGGCGTGCATCGCAGATGGTTCTCTTGCCTGGCGTTTGCGCAACTAGTTTTTGCGAGTTCAAATTTTGGGGCCAACAAGACATGCGTCAGCACGCCCCGCCAAAACCACCGTATTGATATCGTCAAGAGACTGGTAGTCGGCTTCCGCAACAACAAGAATGCCCGCTTCGAGTCGAGCTCGTTCTGCGACGTAGGCGCCTCGTAAACGGCCGGCGTCCTGGCTTGCCCTGTCGTTGGCACCTACGACTAAAAACTTGGCGCCGCCCCTTTTTGCGGCCTTCGCTAGGCCTACCACCGCATTTTCATCCGAACGCAAGCGTAGTCCAACCGGATATTCTTGGTCACAGTGTTTTTCAGCAAAGCCGAAAACCGTTTCTGGAGACGCGTCTTCTACCTCGTAAACAACTGCGTCTGGTTTTCCCTCTGCACTCCCCTGGCGTATCCAAAAACAGCGCGCGTCCTCTGGCTTTGCCTCTCTAGACAGCATCAATCCTGGGTCGGCGCCATCGGCCCAGTTCGGAAGCAATCCCTGCCCAGCCACTCGATTCTCAGCTGCTAGGGGACCCGCACAAAGAGGCGCCTGCCAAGGCGGCTTTTTACCGCCGAAGAACGTCCCAATACGCTTGGCCGCTTCGGCGTCCCGTTCGCCTAGTCGGGCGTACCCCAAACGGAGACTCCTGGTCATCAAGCTGAACTCAAACATCAACGGTGGAAGGTCTAAATAACGCTCGGTTCCCTCAAACCATTCAAGACTCACTTGAGCAGCACGCTGAGTACGAGCAACCACAGGGCTACGTTTTTCTTGATAGCTCGCCAGAGCTTCTTCTACGGAACCATTCCGCGAAACCAGTTCTTCGCACAAAGCTATCGAGTCTTCCATCGCCAGTTTGGTTCCAGAGCCGATTGAAAAGTGAGCGGTGTGGGCTGCATCCCCCAGCAGCACAACATTATCGAAGTGCCATTTCTTATTGCGGACCGTGGGAAAACGGCGCCACACCGACCGGTTAGGTGTTAGCTTCCTTCCAGCCAGCTCGTGGGCGAAAACAGTTTGAAGGTACTCAATCGTATCTGACTCGGACTCTTCAGCCAGACCAGTACGTTTAAAAGTTTCGTCCGTGCATTCAACGATAAATGTCGAGCCCACGTCTTGATAGCGGTATGCGTGGACCCGAAAAAGTCCAGCCTCAGCCTCTTTGAAATAGAATGTGAAAGCGTCAAAGGGAACGTCAGTGCCAAGCCAAACGAACCGGTTGGGACGAACGTCGACGTTGGGCTGAAATCTGTCTGCCCAAAGAGTACGAATGGTGCTGCCAACTCCATCAGCAGCTACGAGGAGGTCAGACTCTTTAAGCTTAGCAAGGTCCGCCACCTCATGAGAGAAATGCAAATTAACTCCCAACTCGCGACTGCGCTTCTGGAGAATCATTAGGAGTGTCTTCCGAGACAAACCGCAAAAGCCATGACCACCGGATCGGAGCGTATGTCCACGAAAGTGAGTCTCGATATCGTCCCAATGAGCGAAGTTGGCGACGATTTCTCGATGGCTCTCTGGATCAGCTGCCTTTAAATTCCCCAGAGTGGCATCGGAAAAAACCACACCAAAGCCAAAGGTGTCTTCCGGCCGGTTTCGTTCGTAGAGGTCGACCTCATAGTTTGGAAAAGCTCTCTTTATTAGCAGCGAAAAATACAACCCCGCCGGGCCGCCGCCGACAATCGCAATCTTCATAAACTCCGCCGCATTATGCCCCTACGCGAACAAATATAGTTTGCTGTTTCGCTCGACGACTGAGTTAACGACTTCTTCAACCTGAGCTGGCGCCAGCCTAGATCCAACACCTCGCGGGGAGCCTCCGACGTTTTCCGACCCACCCCAGGACGGCCCCTTCTCCGGCGAAAGGCCCTCTGCTCTGTTAAGCTCCTGCAATATTTCAAGAACAGGAAAGTCCACGATGTATTCCGACCGACGCCATACCGCATATAAATAACGGTCCTTGTTGCGGGCGTATAGTTCTACCCCAGCGCGAATGCCGGCCTCCACCATCTTCCGTCGTGCGTTTTGGTGGTCTACATCTACTAGAATCCAACCCGTGCCCCCACCTATTTGTCGGTAGTCGCCTACCAAAGGCAGGCTGTCGCTCGTTCCTTGAAGGAATCGCTCAATCCTTTCGTGAACCTCGCGAATAATTCCATCCATATCGGCAGCATTCAGGTCAGCCATGTTGGGGCGTTGGGCCGAGTACGGCTCAAAAACCCATCGAACCTCAGCAAGCAAATCTCTCTCGTCAGGCATTGGAAACCCGCCTGCCGACATATCCAAAAGATCCTCAATATAAGCAAGAGTCCTAACCCAAGCTTCTCCTGCTCGCTCGGGGTGGAACAGAATCCATGTAGCGAGACAAACATCTTGGTCGCAATCGTTCACCCAAACGGATGCATTTGGCGCACCATCTTTCTGAAAGAGTTCGTACAGACCAAGAATCACGGCCCGTCGCACCTGTTCACAAGTCGCAGACGTGCAACTCCTGTCGACCGCCTCGTGATGGTTAAAATTGCGGTACGGGCCCTGCTCTACCGTTTCCAGAAAAGGCTCACCGGAAACATAACCATCCAGAGCGATACTGAACGGCGGATGCGTTTTAGCAAACTCCTCACGGCTAACGGTCTTTCCGGGGTGGATATGAAGGCTAACGGGCACTTTTCTGCTCCTCGTCAAAGATAGCCGAGAATCGAGCCGCTAGCTTGGGTGCGATGCCCTCATCTTCGTGTTTAAAGTACACAAAAACTCGCGACCACTGCATAGCCAGGATTTGCAGGGCCCAATCGCGCAATTCACTATCCGAATAGCCTTCTTTTCGAAGCCTCAAATAACCCCAAGAGGAGACTTTCTGGAGATCTCCTCCGTCTTCTCCTTCGCCATCAGTGTAGCAAAGTGCCACGTTTTTCGCAGCCAGCACTTCTTGGATATCGCTTGAAGACCAAGAGTCATGACGAAATTCGAAAGCAGCCAAGCCGTTTGGCGGCAGTTTTTCCAGAAAGGCAGAGAGACGGTCAATGTCTTTTTTGAAATTGGGTGGCAATTGAAACAGGATGGGGCCGAGTTTCCTCTTTAGGTGAGAGGCAACTTCTAGAAAATGCAGAAGAGAATCATCATTCTCACGCAGGCGGGAATTGTGCGTAATCCGGCGAGATGCCTTCAGTGCGAAACGAAAATCGTCGTGAACAGAATCAGCCCAAGCGCGGACCGTATCGGCCTTGGGAATCCGGTAAAAAGACGCATTGATTTCTACCGTCCGGAGACTCTCGCTGTAGACACGAAGCATATCCTTGGGAGGACACTTCTCTGGATAGAACGAGCCTCGCCACGCCGTATAGCTATAACCGCTGGTGCCTACAAAAAGTTCGGTCATCTAACCCTCGCCCAACATCTCATGCAACCTTGAAAGAGCCGACAGTAAATCCGGCACTTCCGTAAGCAACCCGATCATAGGATCTGCTTTCAGCCCGTCAAGTGCATTTGAAATTGCAAAAGCCTTGAAGTCGAGGCCAACCGAGAGCTGTTCCCAACTAAGTGGCATAGACACTGTGGCACCAGGTTTTGCCCGAACGCTGAAAGGTGAAACGAGTAGTTGTCCGTGGCGGTTTTGAAGCCAGTCGAGATAGACCTTGCCCTCTCGTTTATCGAGAGACCGAGTCATGGTTGCGATATCGGGACACTCCGTTGCCACAAGTTGCGAAAGTAGCCCCGCCAAATTGCGACTTTGCTCATAGGTACAGGTACCGCCGAGCGGAATCAAGACATGTAACCCCGTTGAACCACTAGTCTTCAAATAACAAGGAAGCTCGATGCTCGTACAGAGTTTTTGCACAGCCTGCGCTACCCGAACGACGTGAGCGAAGGGAGCCCCCTTGGGGTCAAGATCAATAATGCTCCAATCTGGGCGTGCCAGTGATGAAGCGCGAGACGCCCAGACGTGAAGTGGGATAGTTCCCAAGTTGGCAAGATAAAGAAGCGAGTCTCTATCATCAGCAATGAAATAGTTTACGTTTCGCTGGGAATGCTCACTCCATATCTCTTTTCGCCTGATCCAACCAGGCACCCAAGAAGGCGCGTCCTTTTGATAGAACGATTTCCCGTCAATACCGTCGGGGTACCGAGTTAACACCAAAGGTCTATCCTGCAGGTAGGGAAGAAGCCACTCGCTTGCGGCGTCATAGTAGTCCAACAAATCTCCCTTGGTCAGACCCAAGCCGGGCCAGAAGATTTTTTCTCGATTAGTCTGCACCACAGCGGGCAGCGACTCGGCAGGTTCAGGGACGACGATGTCATCTTCCGTCGTGAGAATACAATCTGACGGACTCTTATCCTTGCGAAGCCCTACAAACACCGGGTGCCGCAATAGGCTTTCTCCTGGCTCCCACTCTTTGTAGCGCACCTCGCAAACCAGACTCGGCTCAACCCAGACATGGTCGCCAGGAAGTACATTTTCAAACCCGTAGTCCGCTTTACTAGCTTCGCTGAATGCTTTCGCTAGAAACGCTAGATCTCTTGCTGCAAGTCCAGAGCCCACACGCCCCGCATACACCCATGCAGAATCGTATTTTTTTAGCGCCAAATGCAGACTGGATATCCCCTCTCGATCTGCGCCACCCTTGCTGTACCCAACGACTACGAAGTCACCGGTTCGAACCGGCTTTGTTTTCGCCCACGACGGCGAGCGTCCCCCTACATAGTGTGCGTCCAATTTCTTTGCGACAATCCCCTCTGCCCCCATGGAAACGGCGCTTCGATAAAAGGCTTCTCCATTGGCATCAACATGGTCGACATAGCGAATCACGCCTCGCTTTGGCAAGATGTCCATGAGAATTTCTTTGCGCTTAGAAAGAGGCAGCGCTCGCAAGTCGTGACCTGCGAACCCGAGTACGTCGAATGCCATGAAGCACGCAGGGTGCTCACGTTCGGCCTGGCTCACATCGCTCGTTTTCGCGAGCATGGCTCGATGTTGGAGACGAGAAAAATTCGTTTTTCCGTCGTCATCGAATACCACCACCTCTCCGTCCAAAAGTATCGAAGTAAACGGCAACGACTTGAGGGCAAGTGTCACTTCAGGGTAAAGGCTCGTCGCGTCGAAACCTCGCCTGTATCGTAACTTCATACCGCTTTCGTTTCGCTGAGCGAGAACCCGATACCCGTCGTATTTCAATTCGTAGATCCAACCCGGCCTCTCAACCACCGTTTCTTCTTGCTGCGCAAGCATGAGTTCAACATCCGCGGCTCGAGGTTCATCTGCAGGCGTTCCGTTCTCCTTTAGCTCGGCAGAGATTCGCGCTTCTTTTCCGGCGCTGTTCTTAAGATCCTCAAGTTCGAGCCCGGATAGGACCGAGGTTTCCGCTAACGGCGCGTCACTTTCGAACCCGTCTTTCTTTTTGATCAGCAGCCACTCTTTTCCGCTGCCCTTTGTTCGAACCAACACCCAATCGCCTCGCAATTTATGACCGAAGAGACGAAATTTTAGATTTCCCGCTTCAAGTCCTGCCTCAGCCTCAACGAGAGGTTCCCAAATCCCCCGATCCCAAACGATAACAGAGCCAGCGCCGTAGTTCCCTTTGGGTATCACTCCTTCAAAATTTGCGTAGTCCAGCGGGTGAGGCTCTACCTGAACAGCAAGGCGTTTCACCGAGGCATCGAGCGTGGGCCCTTCGGGGACAGCCCAAGAAAGAAGCACACCGTTCCACTCAAGCCGGAAGTCGTAATGAAGCCTTCGAGCTTGGTGCTTTTGGACTACGAATGCGGCGCGTCCAGAGCGGGAACGAGCCGGAGAGAAAGGCTCCGAGGTCCTGTCCTGCGAGCGCATCTGACGATACTTCTTGAGTGCGTCCTCTCCCTTTGGCACCAAACCAAACTACCACCCACTCCATCCGGACGAAACAGACACATAAGTAGTTATACGACGGGGGCCATGTTTTGCAGAATCCCCCCTCGACCTTGTTATGATAGGGGTATGGGGGCAAGAGCAATCGGGTCAGGGACCATTTCGTTTGGATTGGTTTCAATCCCAGTGAAAGTGTATTCGACTCAGGAAACATCGAATCAGCTTTCCTTCAATATGCTCCACGGCGAATGTGGAACCCGCCTTAAACAGCAATATGTTTGCCCAACTTGTGACGAAAAAGTCGAACGCAAAGAGTCCGCGCGAGGGTATGAATTTGCAAAAGGGCAATACGTCAAGTTTAGCGACGAAGAGTACAAAGCACTCCTCGAGGTCGCATCCAACACCATAGAACTGACGGAGTTCGTGCCTGCAAAGGCTATTGATCCGGTTTTCTATGACAAGCCCTACTACCTCGGTTCCGAGAAAGGTGGCGAGCGAGCCTACCGGTTGCTCGCTGAAGCCATGAATAAAACCGGGCTCGTTGGAATCGCGAAACATGCAGCGAGAGGCAAACAGAATATCGTCCAAATCAGGCCAGTAGGGAATCGGCTCGTTATGCAGCAACTACGCTTCGAAGACGAGGTCAAAAAGCCTGAAGAAGTTCCTTTGGCCGATACCGAGGCGCCAAAACCTAGCGAGCTCTCTTTGGCGGTTCAAATTATCGAACAAATTGCCGCAACCAGCTACGACGGCGCCAAATACGAAAACGATGTCAAAGTACGCATGCTAGAGCTTATTGAAGAAAAGATTGCCGGAGAAGACATCACCAGCGCACCAGGGGTGGAACCTAAAGCGCAAGTTATAGATCTAATGGAAGCCCTTAAAGCGAGTCTAGGTGCCGCCAACAGCGAGGAACCGACGACAAACCGAAAGCCGACCAAAGCCAGCAAAAAGAAACCAGCCGCTACTGGCGCCAAAAAGAAGAAAAAAGCGTAGCTGTTTTTCTATCGACGTAAAAGCTTAGCGGGGAGCCGTTCGAAGGACTCTTCATGGGACATCGTTTTCCCCGTTGCTGCGAGGTCCGCCGTCTGCAACGTTTTCAGCAGATCATAGCGAACAAATGCTTTGCCGTTATTCACAAGTACATCTCGCCACAAGAGACCCACACCATGTTTTTTTGTGCCGGGCACACCCTTGTCCCAAGATGGTTTGGCCATTCGCAGCTGATTGGCGAAGCGCGGAACAACGCGCCCACCGTCCTCATAATCCCGAACCTTTTGAATATCGTTTGGCAGACCATCTTTCAGTTCGAGTTGCCACTCGAGAACATGCCTGACTACCGCATAGTTTGAGTCATCAATATTTGTGAAGGACGCCCCCTGGGTGGTTTGTGAGGTTGGCTTTTGAAAAAATAACCGCCCCGAATAGGCACCATCGTCAAAGGCGCCGAGAAGGACCGTGTGCTGAAGAGAAAACTGTTCTCCGCCATCCTTCGCGCGAACGCTTGCCTGGGCAATCTTCTGGTTGTGAAGGTAAGGAGCGGAAGTGAAATGCACGACCTGGGCAGCAGCGACTTTCTTGCCGAAACTTTCTATCTCTGTCCAAACTTCCTCTTTGTTTGAAAAAGCACCTGCAGTACGCAAGAACCATTGCTTAGCCCAGTTGTGGGCTCCCCTTGCTTGTTCTATCAAAACAGAGTTCGCTACTAAGTAGACGCAGACTTTTTCACCAGTTGAACTGGGAACCCCGACGACATCGAAATCAAAGACAGCAGTCTCGTAATGGCCCAAATTGCCATAGGCGATATCCCTCGAACCTCTTTGCTGATCATCGTTGTCCCTTGAGTAACCAGTCCGTACAAAAAACGTAGGTGCTCCGGGCGCGTCCGCCGAATATGTATAATTGAGCTTACATTCTTCGGCAAAAACCTCACCGCCAGAACAGGCGAACAAAAGGGAGGCTGTGACGAGGAAAGTACAGATGCGGGACATGCGGCGACTTTATATGAACAGTGACTTGGATTCTGCTTTCTTACGCTGACAAGAACTGTCTTTCACTCGCACTTTGGCTGCGAGGCTCGTGTCAACGAAGGCAGACAAGCGAGGAGTGTTCGCTTACGGCGCGCACGGAAGGGCTCTATCGATAATTCGAATGTCATCCAGTGCGCCCGAGAAACGAGAGATCGTCGTACCGTTTCGGTTCAAACCAAAATAGGGGTAGTAGTCAGATGCAATAAGCCCAGGCTCTCCAACATCGGTAGCCACCTGCTTTCCATCAATACATAGATAGACGGTCGCATCCTCTATGTTCCGAACGAAACGTATATGATGCCAATCGAAGTCGCTTAAAACAGCCCCTACATTGCTGTCTGAAGAATCAGAAACGTAAGAAAACCAATCGATTGAACCGTCATTGCCAATATCAAAGATATGCCCCCGGCGCGGAAACTGTGAAAAATCTGAAAAGATCACAGGGTACGGCGAGTCGGACTCGGGATCTACGAATGTGCCCCCGGGAAAACTTAACCAGAACTGAAACGTGTAGCTCGCCTCGTACACGAGATTTCCCGCGGGCGGTTCTAGATGGTCGCCTAACTCGAACTCCATTGCGTTGCCTAAATTAGGTACCGCTGAAGAAATGAGTAGCGGTGTCGTTAGAGGGTCATAGAGCGACTCATCATCCTCTCTCGCTCTCTGAGCCGTGTAGTCAATACCTTCACACCCCTCAGAAATGATCTCCGCGTTTGGGGATTCAAAATCCACATGCAACATGCAACGACTTGCCTCGGTAGTTTTTACCTCTACACGCAAATCAAGCCCGACCGTGGTCTCGACGTTATCCTGTGCCTTACCAACCGACGCGAACACTCTGTCACCAGGCCGCAGATCGGCGCGAAAGGAGAACGATGTCGCGTCTGACGTGATGTTCTCGGCGAACAGCATGTCTTCCCGGCTGTTGCGATAAAAAAGGACCTGCGCACCGCCACCACTCACAACGCGATAAGTACCTGACACCTCAAATTCTCCATCACCGGTAGGGGCGTACTCCAATGCCGCGTCAGGGGAAGGGCCACCTGAAGATTCAAGTCGCACCAAAAGCTCAGCTGTGTCGGAAAGGCACCCGCTCAGCTCTGTATTGTCTACGCAGCTGGCAATGGCCGTCCCCTGCCCCGCAAGAGCAGTTGCGCCATCGAGAGTTCCTACCCCCATCTCAGCCCACGTACGATCTTTTCGATCGTCGAGAAAACGCCAAAGCCCACTTTTTGCACCTTGAGTCCCGTCAAACTGGCAAGCAGCTTCCCCACGTTGAGAGTCCACGCATAGCTCGACCGGGTCAATCCCAATTGGCTCACCAGGGTCTTTCTTTTCCTTGCTGAATAAGCTTGCGTTACACGCTGAGAACAAGAACACCACTGTGACAAACGAGAGATTTTTCATATTTTTCAAAACCAGAACTCCAAAGCACCAAGGACGGGAACGCTCACACCGCGCTCTTTACCCGCATACGAGACCAGACCATCAAGCCGGGCCGACCAGTGCGGGGTGAATTTGTAGCGAAAGGTTAATCCCGCAGCGCCAGCTACGAAGGTGTCGTTGGCGTCGCCATCGCCAAACGACACGGGTACGGCGACCATGGCATCTACTGAGAAACGACTGTCGAAAATCGTAAAACGAAGACTTGGCACCACAGCAAAGGCTACTAGAAGCGCGTCCAGGCCAAGCATCAGTCGCGAGCCAATCCGTAGATTCACCCCCAAAAGCGGGGCTCCGGTATCCGCTATCCTCAAAGCATTGGTACCAAAGCCAGCGGACACGCCGAAGTTTCTACGTGTCCGAGTTCGAGACGGGACGTCCTCTTCGCTACCCGTATCCTTACCAAGCGAATCGACCGGAGCGGGTGTGGCTTTCATTTGGATCTCAACGTCGACACCATCTCCAGACGCCAGACGAAGCGGCCGAATGACCTGATCGTGGCCCGAGAGCACCGCCCGCAGCGTGTGTTCACCAGGCCCTAGTACAAGAGGTTCTGCGAGGGGCGTCACGCCGAAGTACTCATCGTCGACTTCAATGCGCACCCCATCAGGAAACGTGGAAACTTTTACCCGAGCCACAAGTGACAGAAGCTCCTCTAGCTCCGCCCGCCCTCGCCTTAGCTGGCGCCGTGACACCTTCCCTTTACCCTCGGAAACGAAACGTTCCAAGTGTCGAAGCGCGGCTCCGTACTTCGACATTGCCCTGTATGTTATACCCATATTGTAAAGAACCAGAGGATGCGGTGCGATTTCGTTGGCCCGCTCGAATTCCGCCAACGCCTCCACATACTTTGCTTCTTTGTATAGAGATACGCCGTTTTTAAAATGGACATTTGCTCGCTTCTTGCCCTTGGCCAACACGTCGAGAGGCAAGAGAAGCAACAACGCAACAAGAAACAACCGCAGTGAATTATTCATAAGGACTTTCATCCACCAGCCTCTTGTTCTTTTTCTTCCGTATTTTTCTCGGCTGGCTCTTTTTCGTTTCCGTGGCTTCCCCAGTCGTCTCTGCGACGGCAGGTTTAACAGGTGCGAGCGAAACCGTTACGCGCTGGCTCACATCAAAACGTAGCGTCTCAAATTTCTCTAGGTAGCCTGTAGCTTTGACAACGAGAGTGTGGTCCTTGCCATCGGCAGGTACTTCAATGGTCCGCGAAAGAAGCTCGCGTCCATCTAGAATCACGGCCGCTTGGCTTGGTTTCGTTTGAATTGAAAGAGTTACCCGCTCCGGCGACATAGCCGGCGCTTTGGTGTTGGGTTCCCGCTCGACCTTTGGAGCGCCGCGGTTACTAGTTGGCGTTGCACTAGTTGCCATTGCGGTATCACGGCTTAAACTGCTAGCGAGCCAAACTCCCATAAAGCAAAGCAACGCCACGACAGGTATCAAAAGCCAGCGTTTCGCGCGTGGCTGGCCAAACTCGGTGTGCTCCGCCTGTGAGTTCGCACTAGACACCTGGCTCTGCCCGACGACGGTTTCCGCTGTCCCCATAGCCATGGTTTGAGCTCCTGGGGTCACTGGTTTTGGCTCCGGCGCGTTCGCACGGAGAAACGTCGGTGTTTCCGAGCCTGAAAAAGGAACCAGTGCCCAAGCAAACTCTCTTGCGCTTTGGTATCTATCTTCTGGGCGAAGTGCCATGGCCTTTAGAAGAACTTCTTCCATTCCGATAAGGAGATCGGGCACCAACTCTCTGGGTTTTGGAAATTCCCCGGCGGCAACTCGGAAAATCAACTGATTGTAATTGGTATCTTGAAACGGTAGATGTCCCGTCAAGAGTTCATAGAGCAACACACCAATCGAATACACATCGGAGAGCGGTCCTATGTCTGGCGCGCCTCTGGCCTGCTCCGGAGACATATAAACAGGGGTCCCCAATATCGCACCGGTTTGTGTGAGGCGTAACTCAGCACCGTCTCCTCCTTGAACACGAGAAATACCAAAATCGAGAACTTTGATTGTGTCACCGCTACTCTTGGCGGCAAGAAACACGTTCGCAGGTTTTAGGTCACGGTGCACTATTCCTTGTTCATGAGCTGCGTTGATGGCGGATAAAATCGGCAAAACCAAAGAGCAAGCTTCGGGTACCAACAGTCGCCCCTTGCTCTCTATCACTTCCGCAAGGCTCTGCCCTTCCAGGTGCTCCATCACCAAGAAGGACGCGCCCCAGTCTGTCTCTCCGAGATCCGTTACCTCACAAATATTGTCGTGACCTATTCTCGAAGCCGCAATTGCCTCTCGGCGAAAACGCTCGATGGCGTCCAAATTGTCAGCGAGGTCTGCCCGTAAAAGCTTGATTGCTACTTTTTTTTGCAGACTGGTATGGGTGCCCAGGTACACAGCTCCCATCCCACCGACGGCAATCAACTCGTCTATGCGATACTTTTCGTCCAGAATTGTTCCTGGAGAAAGTGTATGCGCGTGCGCTTCCTCGCCCCCCACGGGCAAAATTCTATCATAACGCCATCAGTGCAAGGCCTAATCAGCCGAATTCCAGGTCAACGTTGTCGCACCATCACCTAGGTAAACCTCTACCCCATCCCGAAGTAGGACTGTACGAACCTCGTCCCAAGCTCCCTGACCAACCATTTTGGGTGGAGGAGCTCCCGACTCCCGCCTAACTCTGGGTGCTCCATTTCCTTTGCGTACAAAGGTGCCGTTGCTACTCGACGAGTCGACCACATAAACGTCTCCTTTCAAGGAGAGAACCACAGCATGCACTCTCGAAACGCTCTTATCGGTGAGAATTTTTTCGTCTTCAGCATCGTTGTCTTCGCTACGCCCAATCAAAAGCCCGCGGTCCAACCCAACTCCACCTACGGAAAAACTCTGGCGCTTCTTTTCGCTAACAACCACCAGTTCCCCTAAAGCTTTCTCCCCTTCCCCTAGCCATTTGCCCGTGGAACGCAAAGCGGCACCAGAAAGAGACACCAATGTGTTTTCCGATGGGTTTTCACTTACGGTCCCATCACTTTCGTATAGGTATGTCGCATTGTGGGTGTCCGTGTTTAAGCGAAAAGAGTTCTTCGCAAACACCCTGTCTGGGATTGCAGACCATGCCGTTTTGGCAGAATCCGGCCACTTGTCTTTCATACTATTCGGCAGAAAAAACAATACAAACCGGCCACATGAAAGCAAGATGGCACCATTAGCTGAAATAGAACAGACCTGCCTTTGAAGTTCGTCGTGGACGCCGGTCCTGCTCGCTAAATCGACGCACCTAAAACGGAGTTGTTCGTCTGGAACGTAAGGCTCGACGACCAAAAGCAAATGCCGAAGCGAGAGTTCGGAATCAAACAAAAACAGATCGGAAGAACTGTGACGCCCAACAACAGCCGAATTAGCCTTCTCCTTATAGGCAGTGACACAAAGGGTTCCCTCAATGGACATGCTTCCAGCATCCATTGCCACCACCACCATGCCAGGCGAGGTCATAGTTGAGAGAATCGACCTTACCTTTGGGTAGTTTTTTTCAAAAAGGCTCTGGAACGTAGAGAGACCGGGACGGCGAGGGTCAACCTCTCTCACCCAATGCTCTGAGCCAGCGTTGGGTCTGCCTTCCTCCCCCATTCCTGCATTATACCCGACACAAGATGTAACTGTAGAGCGTAGCCGACGCATTCGCGGTTGATCTTCTGTACAATGCGGCCATGTGGAAGCATTCAGGTGCCGTGGGGGTGCTGCTTTACCTTTATTCCTCGGTCGCGATCGCCGACGAGACAGAAGCTGAGAACGACTCCCCACCCGCCCCGCAAATTTACGATTCAGACGCTTTTTTCCTAGAACTAGCCGAAACCAGCGATGAAGTGATTTACGTTTTCAACGAGCGCGAAGAGAAGCCCTTCGAGAGGGACACCGAGCTTCGTATCACTCCAGAGACGCTTAAACAGCGCTCCATCGCTAGCGTTGCAGACGCCCTAAGCATTCTTCCAGATGTTCGAGTCAGAGCGGCAGGCCGAGGCGGAAGGCAAGTGGATATTCGTGGAGCACGACGAGGCTCGGTACTGATCCTTATCGATGGTGTCCCTATCAGCGATCCATACTTCGGAAATATCGATCTAGCTTCCATTCCAGTGACCGACGTGGTCCAAGTCCGAGTTTCAAAGGTTCCGGCGAGTCCGATTGACGGAATTGGCGGTCCGGGCGGCGTAGTCGAGATTCACACCAAAGACGCGGTCGGAGATAAATCAGTCTACGCGCAAGCTCAGGGGAAGTCGGTCCCAGAAGGTTTGGTCTCTGCTACGGCAAGAGCACCGTTATCCAAGAACTGGGCCGTCCGAGGTTCGGCAACCGCCAGAGTGGGACGTCAGAATTTCTTTCTGTCTCAGGCTGATTCGCCCCAATCCCTAGGAGAAGAGCGTAACCAATACGCCGGAGCGTTACGTCTGGAGTACCGCAAAGGCGTGCGTCGTTTCCTTGCTGACGCGTACGCCCAAACTCAATCGTTTATTGCTCCGCC
Source organism: uncultured Kofleriaceae bacterium (assembly GCA_964410875.1). GTDB lineage: Bacteria > Myxococcota_A > Polyangia > Haliangiales > Haliangiaceae > CAYPIX01. The sequence continues at coordinate 36,261 of CAYPIX010000010.1, read as the reverse complement.
AAGCGTCGACGGCGAATCTATCCGCGTTATCCATGGCGAGCAGCGTGCACGAGGTGCGTTAAGTCTCGATGACAGCGTTGGCCGATGGAAACTTCAGGCCCGCGGATATTTTGCTGGATTGCGCCGCGACTCGTCTCTTTTTAGAGATCCGGAACTATCTGATGAAACGGTCCGAGAAAAGCTCGGTGCAATTCGACTTGGAGCCTTTTTTCTCGCGAACCGAGACGTTTTTCTTGAAGGAGGCCGACAACTAAAACTAATTGCGTCGACCGCGCTAAACATTGAAGACGCTGAACAGGAAGAGCTTCGTTCTAACAATGAAACCAAGTTAGGAGGAAGAGCATCTACCCTACAAGGAGCGATAGCTGCCCACTTTAAGACCAACAGATTCGGCGCTAGGGGCTCCTTTGGCGTGGCCGTTCCAGTGGGAATTGGAGCGGACCCCTGGCCCGAATTTAAACTTGCTATGGACTACCGGTTCACAAAGATGATCGAAGTCAAACTAGCAGTTGGCAGAAAAGGCCGTGTTCCAACGCTGCGGGAAAGGTTTGGCCTATCGACTAGTAATAGGAGGCTGGGCCCAGAACAAGCACTCTACGGAGAACTCGAAGCCGACCTTAGGCCTGTCTCATGGCTACGCGTTCGAGGCGTTGCCTTCGCCCGAGAGACCAACGGAACCATTCGCGTGAGCCCAGCTTCAGGAACTCTTGTTAACACTGGAGACCTGTCCGTGCGCGGCACAGAACTCGTTGCTGACCTGGGCGAAGTTGGTTCCTCTTTGAACGCCGGCGCTAGTTGGACGTTCACCAAAGCAACCTCCGACAACCTGGGCGCAGATCCTTTGGATTTTCTTCCCGCACATCGAGTTCAGGCTTGGCTTCGAGCACGTTCTCAAACTGGAATCGGTGGAGTGCTCCGAATCCTTTGGGACGACGAACAAATTGACCAGGCCTTCACGATTCCAACACGAGGCGCTTTTGATCTCTCCGCCTACGCTCCCATCGGGCCCTACCTCTTTACGACCCGTTTCGAGGGTACCCTTACCCAAGGCAACAATTGGGCCTTCGGCGAAAACAACTTAATTCGGACGGGGGTCTTTGCCCCCGGCCTCGTGATGAGTTTTGCGGCTCAGGCATCTTGGTAAAGCGCCACGAGCCGAAAAATACGCGTTTTTCTACTCGAGTACGAAGGTGACCTTCATGGACACACGGTACTGCGAGACTTTACCGCCCGACACATCAACTTTCTGATCCTTAATCCACGCGCCAGTGACGTTCTTAAGCGTCTTGTTGGCTCTATCTAGGCCGGATTTTACAGCATCGTCAAAACTGGAAGTCGAGGTCGAGGTTATCTCGGTTACTTTTGCTACAGACATTTTAGCTCCTTGGTTAAATGTGAACCGGCACGGTAACGCACCGCTACACAATGAGCCCAGTCGACTCGCCCCCTTTCTTCACTCCCGCACTCGTCGAAAGATCGCCCCCGGTGAAGCCAAAGTGATCGCGCCCGGCTCAGCGTACGTGCGAAGCAC
>CAYPIX010000010.1:2633-34630 GCA_964410875.1 uncultured Kofleriaceae bacterium | reverse complement strand
GGAAGCGATAAAGCGCCCGCGGCTCAGCGTACGTGCGAAGCACGGAAGCGATAAAGCGCCCGCGGCTCAGCGTACGTGCGAAGCACGGAAGCGATAAAAAACGGCCCCGAGTAGTACATACCTCGGGGCCGTAAGTTCGGAGGTTTGTCGGTGCAGCTACCAACGTAACAACCTCTGCATCTACCGATCTGATTTCTCAAGTGAGGCAAAGGGGGGGAGGGGGAGACTCACCTCACTTTTCGATTCAGTCGGTTGCGATAACAATACAACCATCACCGCAGGGATTCTCTAGCACGACTATTTCTCAATTGCCAAGAAATGAATCATGACAAAAAAAATAGATCGCTACCCCTGCCCTACCTGCGAATTCCGATCAGCACGCCGTCGGGAGTCGGAAGGCAGAGTGTCTCGAAATTTTCTCGGGACTCTTCATGAAAACGTCGCATCGCCGAAGCTTCCTCTGACGAATCGAGAAGATTTCCAAACAAAAAAGCGTTGTCACCGACAAGAAGCCCGCCCTTCCGAATATTTGCAGCCGCCCAACGACCATAAAAGTCATACGACTCTTTGTCGGCATCAATGAACACAAGATCAAAGGGCCCGGCGCCCTCAAGTGTTGGAAGAATTTCTCTCCCGGAACCAACAATAACCTCGGCACTATCACCCAGAGATGCTTTGCGTAGGTTCTCTTCCGCTATCTCTGCATGGGTTTTGTCGAATTCAATGGTCCAAACTTTTCCACCACTCTCCATCGCACGGGCCAGACGAATCGTAGAATAGGCCGCAAGCGTACCGACCTCGACAATTCGGGTCGCACCACTAAGACGAACAAGAAGTTCCAAGAGTGCTCCTTCTTGTTTGCTCACCTGAATAGCCGGAATCCCTCGCTGTTCAGGAGAATCGAACGCCAGCGTAAGGGATTCGTCATGAGTGGCATGAAGGCGATCGACATATTCGAGGATACCGGCATCAACATGCACTTGACCTGCGCGGGATCCACTGTCTGCCATAGGCGCTAGGTACTACTTGAAAATGGATCGGGTCAACGCTACTCGCAACAACTTGTGTTCAAAAGGTCTCGGACTGTCTGTAGGGGCCATAGCTCGCTAGCTCTTCCATCCTTCGCTTTACCTCTTTCGACTCGGCCATCAAAAACTGTCGAACAGCCCGGTCAATCGGTTCGTGGCTCAACAGATGAGCGCTATACGTGGGCGCCGGCTCAAACCCCCGGAGTAATTTGTGTTCCCCTTGGGCTCCAGCCTCGAAAAGGCTCACTCCTTGGTTTATGCAGCGTTCAATCGCCGCGTAGTAAGCCACTTCAAAGTGTAAACAGTCAGCTTTTTCTAACGCGCCCCAATAGCGACCGTAGAGCCCTCGAGAATCCTCCAGGAAAAATGCTCCGGCGATCGCACGGTTTTCTCTATGCGCGCGCGCGAACAGCACCTTCTCTGGACAAAACTCGACCAGTGCTTCAAAGAACCCCGGTCTCAAATAGTCAAACCCTCCGTGTCGCGCCACGTTGATCCGGTAGAAGGTGTCGAGTTCCTTGAGCATTGCAGCCGTAAGATCCGCACCTTTCACAAAGTCGATCTCATCCACAGCTTCGCGAGCACGGCGACGTTCTTTTCTACATTGCTTCCGCTTTCGAGACGTAAACGCTGAAATAAACTCCTCAAAGTCGCTGTAACCTTTATTTCGCCAATGAAATTGAAAACTGTCACGAAGAGCGAACCCAGCAGTTTTGAGCGCTTCTCTTTCTTCTTCTGTGACGAACAACCAGTGCGTCGAATGACACTTCTCTTCAATCGAGAGTTCCTGCACCGCCTCTACCAGAGCCTTCCGTAGCTTTGGTTTATCGCTGCCAAGGCGGATGAGAATTCTAGGTCCTGTAGCTGGGGTGAATGGCGCTGCCACCACTAATTTTGGGTAGTAGGGAATCCCCGCTCGCTGGCTAGCGTTGGCCCAGGCCCAGTCAAAAATATATTCGCCATAGCTATCGGTTTTTACATAGGCCGCAACGGCTCCAGCTATTCCGTCAGTATCCTCAATCAAGAGATAACGGGGATCCCAGCCAGCCTCTGGTCCCACCGACCCTGAGACCTCAAGAGCCCTCAGAAAACCGTAAGATAGGAAGGGGGCGCCCCCATGATCGAGCTGATCCCACGCATCGGAACTGATGCTCTCTAGGGATTTTATGACCCGAACCGCCACGTTTTCGAGGTGTACCGCTTCCTCCTCGCCAGGCCCAGCATCAAGCGCTATAACCCGCCCCAATGAGTGACAATGTGAAAGCCGCCATTCAGGGAATGGTGCAATCCGAAAAGGTCGTGTTGTTTATGAAAGGCAACCGCAGTTTCCCGCAGTGCGGCTTTTCCGCGACAGTAGTCCAAATTCTAGACGGGTTCTTGCCCTCCTATCGCACAGTAAACGTTCTAGACGATCCCGCAATTCGCCAAGGCATTAAAGACTTTTCTAATTGGCCTACGGTGCCTCAGCTTTACATCGACGGTGAATTTGTTGGAGGCTGCGACATTGTCAAAGAGATGTACGGATCAGGAGACTTACAAAAGGTCCTTGGTGTCGAGCTCAAAGATGTTCCTGTCCCCAAAGTAACGATCACCGACTCCGCGGCCAAGGAACTAACCGCTGCCATTGAAGAAGCTGAGCCCGGCGAAGTCATCCACGTTCAAATCAGCGCCGGCTTCGAACACTCATTGAGTTTGGGCCCTGAGGAGCCCGGAATGTTGAAGGCAGTTTCCAATGGGATAAGCCTTCTGTTTAATCGTTCTTCGGCCAGTCGCGCTGACGGACTCCACCTAGACTTTCACACCGGCGATGACGGAGAAGGGTTCAAAATCGAAAATCCAAACGCTCCACCCAAAGTACAAGAAATCTCCCCAACAGCGTTAAAGGCAAAGCTCGACGCTGGTGAAATCAAAAACTTTTACGACGTACGAACGCCTGAAGAAAATGCTGCAGCCAAAATCCCTCAGGCTCGTTTTCTCGATGAAACCGCATCCAAAGAACTAGAGGCCCTACCTAAGGATACGGCGATTGCGTTTCACTGCCGCTCCGGGAAGCGTAGTTTGAAAGCTGCGGAACACTACAGAAAGCAGGGGTTCACAAAACTCTTCAACCTAACGGGTGGAATTCACGCTTGGTCAGACGACATAGACTCGTCTATCCCGAAAGTTTAGTCACGCGCAGCAGCGTTTGAATTTTTTTCCGCTTCCACAGTGGCACGGCTCGTTGCGTCCCACCTTAGGTTTGTCCCGAACAACAGGCTTAGGACGCACCATTTCACCGTCGGTAAAAAACCATCGTCCGTCAATCTTGTCGAACACAGCGTTTTCGTGGTGGCGATACTCGACCTCATCTACTTTGTACCGAGCAATAAATTCGACCACTCCTTTTTGATCATTGGCCCCGCCCTCCTTAGTAGAGACGATTTCAAGACCTTGCCATTCGGCCCCAGCTGACCACTTTTCAGCCCCATCTCGATCGACCTCATCACGGCGCTCCGGATGATGAGACTCGACAATAAAATCGATCTCCTGAGTAGCGTACGCGGTGTAACGCGCCTTCATCAGTTCAGCGGCTGTCGCCGGAAATCGTTCGCCCGCCAAAACAGGTCCGCAACAGGTGTCTTGCTCTTCTCCTCCGCAGGGGCAGGTCATACACGGATGATGCAACCACAGGCGCGCGTTGTACAGCTAGACTTCGGAACTTGCGGCCACTGGGACTCGCGAATGAGGTCCATTGGCATTACCATCATGGCATGGCAAGCTGGAAAACGTGCAGTTCGTGTAAAACCGAGATCGCATTCGAAGCCACGTACTGGCTCTGCAATGTCTCGACCTGTAACTCCAAGCGAATGGGTATGTTCTTTTGCTCTGTTGGCTGTTGGGAGGCCCACCTACCGACAATGCGTCATCGCGAGGCCTGGGCTGTTGATAAAACCGCCCCAACGGAGGCGGCATGGGCACAAGCCGAGAAGGAATCCAAGTCACCCACATCCTCGCCCGCTGCGCCGCGCAAGCGAGTAAGCGTCGACGCCCCTGCTCCCCTCTCTAGTGGCAACGATGTGCCAAAAGACATTCTAGTTGTAGTGTCAAAGTTAAAGAAGTACATAAAGTCTCGTTCGGGCATGAACACCTCAGACAATCTGATGCCAGTCTTGTCTGACCGAATACGACAGCTATGCGATCAAGCCATCCGGAAAGCCGGGGAAGACGGGAGAAGAACCGTCATGGATAGAGATCTAGACAGCTGATAGCGACGACCACTTCTCCATAGAGTGTACACTCGATCGCGTGGGGGATAACCCGTTCGACAATCGATACGACGGCGGCGAGACCGAGTACGAACAGTATTTGAAAACAGCTGAGCTCTTGGGCCTACAAAAGCCCCCTGAGCGTCGGACCCACCCTCAGGAACTCTTTTTCCAAATTGTTCACCAGGTTGAAGAGCTGTGGATGAAGCTCGCCATTCATGAACTGGGCAACTTTGTCGTAAATATGAAAGCCGCCAACTATGGGAAAGCCGGCAATTGCGCAAATCAAGCGATCAAGGTTCTTGGTCTTTGCGAGAACCAGCTTCGGCTGTTTTCCCATATGCAACCCTCATCTTATCTGGCGATCCGTGCCGGTCTTGGTCAAGGAAGCGGGATGGACTCTCCAGGATTCAAACGAATCAATGAAATCGCCGCCGAGCTCTGGAGCTCCTTCGACGAGGCTCTCAGCCGCGAAGACGTGGAACTTCTGACGATGTATCAGAACCCTGAACTTCATCCGGCTCTCATGACCGCAGCTGAAAGCCTGGTCTGTTTCGATTCTCAAATGCAAAGGTTTAAGCAGGAACACCTTATGGTGGTAAAGCGCATCACGGGCATGGGCACCGCATCTCTTAGAGGAAACCCTGTCGAGATGTTAGAGCGCAGTGCAAAGGTCACGTTTTTCCCAATGCTATGGGCCGTTCGCGACCGACTCTTCCTCGACTTCAAAGCAGGGTCGCTCAAAATATAAGTTAAGGGTAGAAGTGATACCCAAGCGAGAATGATCCCTCAATACTTTGATAGCGATCGCTTGCTACCGGCTCGATGACTCCAAGGATGTTAACGCCTAGCGCCCAACGCCGACCAAAACGGCGGGTAAGTCCGGCACCAACCCCAACAATAACGTCAAAATTGTCTCGACCGTTGCCAGGACCTGGACCGACCTCAAAACCCAACTCTACAAGTCGAGTCCCGTTTGGTCTCCTCCAAAGGACACCGGACATAAGGGTGAGAGTGGGAATCCAGCGAATCCCAAACGTCCCCGTCACTCCCGCTAAAGCCCGTACTGATGTCTCTGCGCGTTTAAGATCTCGGACTACCCCGTCTACATTAACGTCTTCAAACGTCGCTTCCTCTGTAGCGGAAAAGCCCAAAGACACCTCGTAACGAAACCAGTCTCTGGTGGCGTATGAAATGCTACCCGCGCCGCCGAGAAAGCCAGCGTTCTGGGTGGAATTGACCAACCGATCGGTAGTTCGCGCATTTCCCGCAATAGCACCGACAGTAACGACCATCTCATCGGCATCAGCCATGGCTACACCTGACTCGATACTAGTTAGAGCCAAAGCGACCAAGAACGTCTTACGGTAACTGCACATTCTTAATTCGAACCGCGTCTCCGGTCTTACCTTTTACAACGACCGACAAGGGTCGATCCGCCTCGCCCGGTTGGATTTGAACGACAGCCCTTCGACGCGCCCCATCGGGAATGGCGCCATTGCCTTCTCCTCTCATGGCAAATCGGCTACTGACCTTCTTTTCGTTCGAAATCACCGTGATGCTGGCTAACGAAAAAGAACGTCCACTGCGATTTTGAATATCGAGAACAAGGTGACCGATATCTCCAACAAAGACGACCTGCATCAATCTAACAATCACGTGCGAGTTGCTACGCGCAATCCGATCGAGAGAATTAATTGAAACCCTATTTGATACAGCCTTGAGTAATTGGTCGCCAAATTCTGTATTCAAGGACCTCTCTTTGACTTTGAATTCTCGTTCTAGGGTTGCACGCTCTTGACCTACCCTTTCGCGCACCGCACTCTCCACGGCAGAATCGACGTCCCGCGGCTCGAAGAAAACTTGAAACACAGCGTCTTTTTTTGCTCCGACTGCTATGTGAACACCTACTTTTAAGGTAGCAGTGACAACAGCGATATTTCCGTCGGCCGGCTCGGCGGTTTTGGCCCTGATGTGTAAGACTTTTCCTTTTCCGCTAACGTCGAAAGCGTCTTGGTTCGAATTCCATGCTCGCTGGACGACATCAGGGAAATACAAATTGGTCACATAATCGGGATGCACTGACAATTCGTAGTCGACTCCGCCGTCGGCGGGCACGGAGACACGCACCGTTTTGTCGTTTTCCGCGTTTACTATTCCCGACGCCCCAAGAAGGACGAGCGTCAATAAGCTAGTTGATCTGAAGTTCGTCACTAGAACTCACGCCTAACTGAATTTCGTTGGTATGCCCTCGCGCATCTTTCCGAGCTACGTTCTTCTTACGCTTGGCCCTACTAAGAGGCTTCTCTTTTGGCACGGACTTCTCGCCTGTAGTCTTTTCTTTGATCGCTTCCACTACGACCAATTCCTTTTCCTCCGGCGCAACCTTGATAGGTGTCCGCAAGAGTTCCGTCTCGACCTCTTGCCTAAACGCCTCCGTGGACGTGGCTGGACCACCAGCTCTCGTTCCAAAAGACAGCATTGCTGCGACGATCCCTGCGGCAACGACTGCAACTCCTGTTTTTCCCCAGTACCCAAGAGGCATTTGGCTTGCCTTCTTGAATCGCGAAGCGGTGTGCGTAGCGTCCAGAGCCATTGAAGAAGGTCCAACAATGCCGATTTCCTCATGGGTCCTCGACGGCAATCCGATCATTCTTTCCCGAAGCAAATCACCGGCTCGTAAGGACATAGAAGAACAAGCGAGAACAGAATCTAGAGCTTTCTTTGCCGACGGCAGACGTTTCTCTCGGTCTCGCGCAAGAAATCCCATCACGACATTTGATACGTCCTTAGGAATTCGAGGATCGACCTCCATTGGTGTTGCGATAGGTTGATGGAGAACCCTTGCGATAACCTCGGCATCCGAGCCTGCCGCAAACAGTCGCTGGCCAGTGAGCATCTCGTAAAGAACAACGCCAGTGGCAAAAAGATCCGCACGCGCGTCTACAGATCCGCCTGCTATTTGCTCGGGACTCATATATCCGAGTTTGCCTTTGAGTGTCCCAGGAGCAGTTGCTCCAGTTTCCGCAAAAGCTTTAGCTATACCAAAGTCGGCTAGTTTCACAGTACCGTCTCGCGACAGCAAAATGTTATGGGGCGAGACATCCCGGTGTACAATCTGCATTGGTTTACCATTTTCGGTTAACTCATGGGCATATGAGAGTCCGCGAAGGGTTTCTGCTGCGATGTAAAGGGCAACGGGAATTTCAAGCGCCCCCTCTTCTAGCAGCCAACGAAGATCAGCTCCGTCCACGTGCTCCATCACCAGATAGAGCTGTCCCTGTTCGTCTCTATCGAAGTCATGAACCGCCACCAAGTTGGGATGCGAGAGTTTAGCCGCGAGCCGAGCTTCGTTGGTGAACATCGCCGCAAAACGCGCGTCGCCGGAATGCCCGGGAAGAACTCGCTTGATCGCGACGATCCGTTCAAAGCCGAGTACGCCAGAAGCCCTGGCGGCAAAAACCTCAGCCATGCCGCCACCTCCCAATCGGTCGAGGAGTTTGTATTTTCGCCCAGACTGGGGCATCGACCACAGTGCTACGCCGTACATGAGTTCCGGTCAAGAAGTTCGAAATGCCAGGATATGTCCGCTCGAACTGTCGACCTTTGGTTCTAACGACTCCTAAGTGCTCGGCCCCCTTTCCCCAAACTCTCCATCCGCCTACCCTTCGGCTGTGGCTAATACGACCCGACCGTTTCGCATCCTCGGCATCCAACAGGTTGCCGTCGGACATTCGGACAAGGCGACTCTCGAGCATCTATGGATAGACCTACTTGGTCTGGACAAGCACGGCGAGTACCGGAGCGAAAAGGAAAACGTGGATGAAACCATTACCAAATGCGGTGACGTAGAAGTCGACCTGATGCAGCCTTTGGATTCGACCAGGAAACCAAGAGTCGACATCCCGGCCCTCAACCACGTTGGGCTCTGGGTCGATGATCTGCCAAAGGCCGTGGAATGGCTAAGTGAAAACGGGGTGCGTTTTACCCCAGGCGGTATTCGACCAGGTGCCGCGGGCCACCCTGTCTGTTTCATACACCCGAAGGGAAATGACGATCATCCTGTTGGGGGCTCTGGTGTCTTAATTGAACTAGTTCAACATCCCGAAGGGAAAAAACGATGAAAAAGAACGACCGCTTGGTTTGGCTCGACATGGAGATGACGGGCCTCGATCCAGAAACCTGTGTTCCCCTTGAAGTCGCAATTATCATCACTGATAACAAGTTCGTCGAACTCGCTTCCTATGAGTCGTTGACGAAAGCCAGTGAAGAGTCACTGGCAAAAATGAACGATTTCGTACGAAACATGCACACCAAGAACGGTTTACTGGGGCGCCTTGCCCAAACAGAGAAATCGCTACAGCAGGTGGAAACTGAAATGTTGACTGTGCTTTCGGAACACTGCGACGCAAAGACTGGCGTGCTGGCAGGAAATTCGATCCACCAAGATCGGCGTTTTCTACGGCGCTACTTTCCACGCTTTGAGCAGGCTCTCCACTACCGCATGGTCGATGTATCAACGGTTAAGGAGCTCGCCCGGAGATGGTACGGACGCCGGGCTCTGCCTCAAAAAGAAAACGCACACACTGCCATGGCTGACATCCGTGCCTCAATTGAGGAGCTCGCTCACTACAAAGAAACGCTCTGGCATCCGCCAGCGAAACCAGCCGGAGACTGATACCCGCCAACAGCGAGTCATCTGTTGGGTGGGTACTTTTGCAGTTTCCGTTGGAGCGAGCGGCGGTGGATTGCTAGCCGACGGGCCGCTTCTGAGATATTGCCGCCACAGTCACTGAGAACGCGGTTGATATGTTCCCATTCAGCCCTTGCTAAAGAAGGAGGTTTGTACTCGGGCGGGTCGGGTTCGAGAGGCGGTGCTTCCGCACGAGCAAACGCAGCAACAATGTCATCGGCGTCCGCGGGCTTCGGCAGGTAATAGGTTGCACCGAGCCGGATGGAGTCGATAGCCGTTGCAATAGAGCCATAGCCTGTGAGCACCACGACCTTCGTCGCACTGTCGATTTCCTTTAACGCAGTAACTAGTTCGAGGCCTGAGCGTCCCGGCATTTTCAGATCAACAACGGCAAACTCTGGTGAGTCTTCGCGCGCGACTTGCAATGCCTCATCAAAGCTTGCTGCGGTTCTGGTATCGTAACCTCTGTCATCAAAGGCCATGGCTAGTCGCCGTCGAAACACCTCGTCGTCATCTACGAGTAGAATCGAAGGGCTATGCTGCGTCTCTTTTGCCGGCGTGCTTGTCATGAAGAACCTCCTTGTCGCTTGCAATAGGTAACAAAATTTCTACACGTGTGCCAACGCCAAACTTAGAGTCAACCCCTAGCTCCCCTCCTAGACGTTGAAAAACGGTTCGAGCCAGAAAAAAACCTAAGCCCATTCCATGCCCTGGCTCTTTGGTAGTGTAAAAAGGTTCACCGAGGCGCTCAATCGTCGACTCGCGCATACCCGCCCCGTGGTCGGTTACTGTCACACGTAAATGGTCGTTTACCTTGGAGGCTGAGACACGCACTGGCGAGGTAGCTGGGGATGCATCTTGTGCGTTGGTGATTATGGAACGCAGCGCCTGTTCTGTCGCCTGCGCTGGTATCAAGAGCAGCGCCTCTGCTGCTTCTTCTGCCAATTCAACCGAGACTTTGGGGGCAACGCGAATCGAGCACAAAGCCGATTTAACAAGGGTTGCAAGAGAAACTGCCTCGAGATGAGTTTCGTCCCCGTGACCCATTCCGCCGGCCATTTGATTGAGAATATGTCTGCAGCGCCCGACTTCCTCGCGCACAAGCCGAACGTCCTCTGCGGTGCGCTCATCTGCGCCATCCAAGCGTCGTGACAGTTCTTTTGCAACGACCGCAATGGTTGCGAGAGGAGTCGAGAGTTCGTGGGCAGCCCCCGCTGCCATGGTCGCTAGGGACGCCAAGCGTTCTTGTTTATCCGCTTGTTTCTGTGCCGCCATGAGCTCGCCCTCACGAGCCTCCAATGCACCAATTACTCGCAACAGAAAATGTACGATGAACACTGAAGCCACACCGAATGCGACCCAAACTCCCTTCTGCAACAGTTCGGCTCGCGTCTCCAAGTCAAACTGCTCAAGCGGCAATTCGTGATAGTTGAGTAGGGGCAAGAGTCCAAGCGACAAGAGCGCAAACCCGACTAGCATCCACGTCCACTGCGCGTGAACGACGACCGCGGCCAAAGCAATATTGACCAAGTACAAAAATGCGAATGGATTAAAGGGACCACCCGTAAAAAACAAAAGCCCTGTGAGAAGTACAACGTCCAGAGCCATCAATGCGGCAAGGTGCCATTCCTCTACGTCCTCTGTTCTTGAAGACCAAACCGCACAAACAACATTGGAAAGCAGTTCACAGCCAATAAGAACCGACAGAGGGACCACTGGTACCTTGACGCCCAGAACAAAATACACAGCCAGGATCGTACCGATCTGGCCTGCAATAGAACTCCAGCGAAGCTTGATCAGCCAGCTCATATTCAGCCGATTCCGTTCCGCCACTGCTAATGGAGCCACCTTCACTTGGGCTGACCCTACCCCAAACCCTTAGAAAATTCACAAGAGAGCTTTCGTGCCTGCAAAACAATCCCTCGGAGCACATATTGCGTCCCCCATAGATTTGACTACCGATAGCGGCTAATCTCGCGAGCCCGCGATGCCTAAAGCACTTCAGCTCGCTGTTTTCCTGTTGGTTTTTGACGGCTGCTACGCCGCCCCAAACCTAAACAGCACCGTCGCCTTCGAGGCGGATGCGAGTCCCCCAAGTGAAATAGAACTTATTTCTGAGGCGTCCAAGGACAAGGTTATACCGTTGGCTCCACGGCCACAGACCGAGGCGCCTGTTTCGGTGGGCTGGTTCGATGTTACGTTTTATTGGGTCGCCGAAGAAGATCCGACAGAGAAACAACGCAAAGTGCTGTACGACCGGACCTGCCGCCCTCTGGCAAAAGTGTCGCGTTCGTTCGCTCGAAAAATTGCCATGGAGGGAACCGGGCGGACCCGGGATGGGAGAACCCTCAATATTGCTGGCCACTGTCGTTGCAAACGTCAGCGGCGATGCTATTCAGAGACATCATTGGATAAGCCTTGGGGGCTGGGTGTAGCGAAAACTCCGCTAGCTCCATTCCGAAGTATAGCCGTCGACCCCGATATCATGCCGTTCGGTACAGCGCTTTATGTCCCCGCCCTCGACGGTGTTCGCATGCCGGGCGAACCACCATGGGGAAACTTCGTGCATGATGGATGCTTGCTAGCGGCTGATCGTGGTGGGAATGTTCGAGGTCACCAAATCGATATATTCGCAGGCACTCGCGCCTATTTCTTGTCACTAAGGCAAGAAAGTGAATTGCGTGAGGTCGAGCTCCATGAGGGCGCCGCGCACTGCCAAAGATTGACGGACCCTACAGAAATGGCGCGCCTTGCCAGCGCAGAAACTGTGGCACTTTAAAACAGAGCCCAGCTGGCCCGAGGATTTGCTACGCTCCAGGACCATGCCAACTGCGTACGATGAAGCCCGCTCTCCGAGCCCTGGTCCTTCCACTTCGACCAAACTTCTCGCACTGGTTCTTTGCGTAGTCTCAGCGGCCCTGGTCTGGGCTGTCACCAGTAAAAGAAAAGCGACTGAACCCCAACCGGTTCTGACTCCGTCGGCAACAACCCGTCCTATTGTGGCGCGGGGTGACTTGGCCAATGACGAGCAAGCAACCATTGACCTCTTTGCTGAAGTCTCCGCCTCTGTTGTCCAGGTAGCAGTTCCGCAGGGAACAGGCTCCGGTTTCGTTTGGGATGACAAGGGGCACATCGTCACCAACTATCACGTCATCAAGAACCAACCCGTTGCCAGTATTACTCTATCCGATGGCAATTTCCGAAAAGCAATCCCGGTCGGCGTCGCCCCCGACAAAGACCTTGCGGTGCTGCGTGTTCAAGAAACGGAAGGAAGCCAACTTAGCCCGCTCCTTCTTGGAGAATCCGCGAATTTGATGGTTGGGCAAAAAGCCTTCGCGATTGGCAATCCATTTGGTCTGGACCAAACCCTCACCACGGGCATCATCAGCGGCCTTGGCCGGGAGGTTAAATCGCTTACAGGCCGCCCTATCCGAGACTGCATCCAAACTGATGCGGCTATCAACGCGGGGAACAGTGGAGGTCCGCTTCTCGATAGTGCCGGGCGTGTCATCGGCATCAACACCCAAATATATAGCCCCACGGGCACCTCCGCGGGCATTGGTTTCGCGGTACCGGTTGACACAATAAACCGAATCGTCCCTCAGCTAATTCGCCACGGAAAAGTAGTCAAGCCTGGCCTTGGCGTCATCCTTGCAAACGAACAGCTCGCTCAGCGTGTCGGCATCAGAGGAGTTGTGGTACGGGCCGTTCCAAAGGGAACAGCTGCTGATCGTGCAGGCATCCGTGGTTTCGCTGTCGCCGATTTCGGGCGGCGGCAAATGCTCGGCGACGTCATCGTCGGCGTAGACGGCACCCCCATAGCCAACCCTAGAGATTTGTACCTCGTGCTTGATGAAAAACAGGTAGGCGACACAATCTCCGTCTCCATTGCCCGGGCAGGCAAGAAACAAGTCGTACAAGTCACGCTTCAGGCGTTAAACTGAGAGCCAAGATGGGCGGTAAGAATAAGCAAAACCCAGCCCGGCAACTCAGTCGGTCACATGGGAAAATCCTGGAAAAATGCGATCTTCTCGTTGAAGCAACCGAGCAAACCCCACCAAACCTCGCCTTGATCTACGAACTTCTTGCGTTCTTTTCGCACCAAACCGCTCGTCATGAAGAAGACGAAGAGGAATCTTGTTTTCCCAGAATCGCGTCAAAAGTTGGCGCCGACGTCATAGAGACACTCACCATGCAGCATCGCGCACACGCGCAACTTGTGAGCAAGCTTGAAAACCTCGCAGAGAGCACACCTGTGTCGCGAAAAGAAATGGAATCGACTGCAAGAGAGCTTGCAAACGCGTATCAGAGCCATATCGAGCTTGAAGAGAACACCATCATTCCGGCCACCGGGGAATTGACCTTAGAGGACCGCAAACAAGTGAGCCGCGAGATGCAAGCTCGTCGCGGGCGCTGACCCCTCTACTTCTTGCCCTTCTTTTTCTTCTTTTTCGAGCCTGACGTTTTAGGAGTACTTGCAGAAGTGCCCGGCGGTTTTGCCCCGCCCGTAGGAACCTCAATCTTGTGAAGGTCGGGTACTGTTGCCAGCGTAAATTTCTTGGCTACATACAAGCGATAAAGAATCGTAAGCCCCACGATAACGAAGAAGATCGAGAAGTACTGGGCCGGAGTTAGACCGAAGTACGTCGGATCTGTTGACTCGAAACGGTATTCCTCAAAAAAGAAGCGTGGAATCGCGTAGCCAATACTCGATATTGCTGTGATGAGGCCGTCTTTCCGATCCGCAATCCTCGAGACCAGAAAGATTATTAGCCAGAGTCCCAAAAGAACGGGAACTTCATAGAGCCCAAGATCGTGATGAACACCTGAGATCAAATTCCCGTGAACAACCGGAGATGGATCAACCGTTGAGAAATCAACGCCCAGCGGTGATTTCGTGGCAACACCAATATGATCATGAACAATCGCGCAGCCAATTCGGCCAAACATAAAGCCTGGAACCGTTCCAGCCATGACCCAGTCCGCCCAACGAAGCTTGATCATCTTGTCGAAATTGCGAGTGAAAAACAGAAACGCTAGCGTCGCGCCGAAAATACCACCGTACGACGAAATCCCTTCCCAGATCCGGATCAGCAACATCGGATCTTCCTTTAGTCGGTGGGGTTCATAGAACAGTGCGTTCACAAAGTGACAAATAATGAAACCGACAACAATAATTCGAAACGCCAGCCAGCGAACCGTCTCGTCATCAAGTTGGTTTTTCTCCGCGAATTTTCGAGCTAGTGAAGTTCCAAAGAACACACCCAAGGCCATAAACACCCCAAAAGGCTGAATGCCAAGCCAATGAAGAGCATGGCCGGGCGGAAATGGCTGAAAGGCTGGGATGGTGAAATAAGGAATCACGACTCCGGTATCCTGGCATAGTCGTTCCCTGCGGCCAAATAAGGGAGCCATGGTTGGCAACGTCATAGGCCAAGTGGCATCCTAGACCTATGTTGGACCGCCGTCGCGCCCTAGCCACTCTGGTGGTAGTTGTGGCGAGTTTCCCCTGTGCAAGCCCCGCACAAACTGTGGAGACCGTAATGGATGTCCAGCCCACGGCCCTTCCGAGCCTGGGCCCCATAGATGCTCTGGTAACCATCGAACTCTTCGGCGACATGAGCGATACTCGGACTCGGCAAATCTACCAGGGCGCGACCAAACTTCAAGAGAAGCACCCAAGGCGCGTTAGGGTAATCTTTCAATTGACCGCGCGACGAGGTCGCTGGGGAAAGCAACTAGAGTCGGCCTATGAAGCCCACCGACAGGGGCGATTTTTCGACTATGTCGATGCACTCTACCTCCGAAAACAAACTCGCCGTAAATTCGACCCTCAGCACGTTTTCCAAACTTTGGGCTTGGATCTTCCCTCGCTAAGTCACGCGTATCGTGACGAGCGTAGCAAAATTGACGTGGAGAAAGCCTATATGCGTTCTCGCAGGTATCGCCTTCGCTCAATCCCAGGCCTTTTGATCAATGGACAATCGTATGAATCACGGCTCGTGACCGTCGGTACCGATGAAAAGCTTGAAAGAGCCTACCGCGGAGCGCTCAGCGCCGCGCGAGACCTTATCGACCAAGGTGTCGACCGTCGTCATCTCTATTCCGAGCTACTTCGAAGCTACGCGTCGACCCGGCCCCCGCCAAGACTTCACTACGGTCGAATAGACAACACTTCAGAGACCCCAAAACTGCAAGGGCTCACGGTTGCCTCAGTCAAAGGCCCCGGTTCCAGGCAGCGGGGTGCAAACGCACCGAAGGTCGTCGTTGGCTTTTTCTGTCATCTCCAATCGCGAAACTGCTCCAGTATGTATGAGATCTTGCGAGAACTCGAAGATTCATACCCTGAGATGCAGCTGGTTTTTGCCCCAGCGTCAGGTTCCTTGACAGAATGGAAACCCGTTATCAAGGCTCACTCTGAAGCTCTCTGTGCGGGAGACCAGGGACGCTTTTGGGAATTTGTCACCTTTGAATTTCGCCGAGGCGCCCTACGCCGCAGGGGATCCCGAGACATCAAGGCTATAGAAAAAGCGCTCTTGTCATCCATGGATCTCAACGTAACCGAGCTATCCAGATGCCTCGAGTCCAAAACTCATGAAAAGGCGATCAAAGAATCACTTCGCCTTGCGAAAAAAAGCGGAATTGTAGCCCTTCCCGCTGTGACTATATCTGGAACCGTTCTTTGGGGAACTCGCTCTTACGACGAATTGCGGACAATCATAGACAAAGAACTCGGCCCCGGATTGTTCGAAAAAGCAGTGCCGCGGAAGCCGTTCCTTGATTAAGTAAGCGACCCGCACTCGCCCACCAATCAAAACGGCACCGGAGTTTGACCGTGTTTCCCTACGCGTGATTTACTTCTCCTATGGACTTAGACTTTGCCGCGGCGACTCACGTCGGCAAAATTCGCGACCACAATGAAGACAATTATCTCATCGATAAAAAGCTTCAACTCTTCAGTGTGGCGGACGGTATGGGCGGGCATGCAAGCGGCGAAGTTGCCTCTTCCTTGACGGTCCACGCCGTACGTGACGCTATTGCGGAACAGCGGGACCAAATCGAAGCATTTCAAGCCGGAGACGAGGGCATTGAAAGTGGAGAAATCCTGTCGGTGCTGGATGGTGCCCTTAAAGAGGCGTCTAGAAAAGTCTATGAAGATGCGGAGCTGGATGAAGGCAAACGCGGGATGGGAACCACCTCTTCCACTCTGTTAATTGCAGGCCCACCAGGGAAGCTCCGAGGTTTTATCGCTCACGTGGGAGACAGCCGAATTTATTTGGTGAGGCAAGGGCTAACCCACCAGTTAACGGAGGACCATTCGCTTCTAAACGAACTCGTAAAGCGAAAAAAGATTACCAGAGAAGAATTCGCAACTTCTCCATATAAACGGTTCAAGAACGCCGTTACCCGTGCAGTAGGAATCTATCCGACCGTCGAAGTCGACACGTTTGACTTCGACATTCTACCTGGCGACCGCTTCCTTCTTTGCTCCGACGGTTTATCTGAGTATTTAGAGAACTCCACTCTTCCGGACATGCTTGCCGACAGGGATGTGGAAACGGTGACTACCTCGCTGATAAACACTGCCAACGACGGGGGTGGGCACGACAACATCACGGCCATTTTTGTTCGAATAAGCGATGGTAACACTCGAGAAGAGACCCAACGCGGCAGCGAAATGACCCGCAAGATTGACGTCTTGAAGAACATGCCCTTTTTCAAATACCTCTCCTATAAGGAACTGGTTCGGGTCATGGCAATCACTCAAACGAAAAAGTTCAAGGCCGGCTCCTCTATCTTCGTCGAGGGGCAGGAAGGACAGAGCATGTTCGTGGTCGTTCACGGTTCCGTGCGTGTGCACACAAAGGACCACGAAGTAGCAAAACTCTCTGAGGGCCAGCACTTCGGCGAGATGGCCTTGGTAAACAGGTCACCCCGCTCCCTGAGCGCAACCGCCCAAGAGGACTGCACCGTGCTCTCCATCAACAGAAAAGATTTCTACGCCATTATCAAAAGAGAGCCAGCTCTAAGCACAAAACTTCTTTGGAGTTTCGTTCAGGCTCTAGCCACTCGATTGCGCGATACGACCAAAGAACTCAATTCTAAGCGCTAGAAACAACGGGTGTATTCCTATTTCTATTCTTGAGGCCATTTTGAACAGACTGTTCCCACCACAAGTTGGGAATGTAGACGCCGACTTAGGATCAAGAGTAATTTTCCGAGGAGAGGTAGTAGGTCGAGATTTACTGGATAGCCCGGTGCGGGGCATCCCATGCGTCTACTACCACCATACAGTAGAAGTTTGGCGTCAATCGAGAAGCGCGATAGGAGGTGACGGCTTCTGGCAGATGACAGAGCGAGACGAGGCCATTGTTGAGTTCTATCTAAACGTTGGGGAACAGAGAGTCATTGTGTCCCCGGAACAGGTGCACGTGAAACGGCAGAACCCAAAGGCCTCCTTCTCAATAAACACTGACAATTCTTCGCCAGTAGCCCCCAACCGACGGGCGCAAGAGTTCACGATAGAGCCAGGAGACGTCATAGAGGTCCGCGGAGTTCTGGACAAAGTGCATGACCTCTACGATGAGGGTCGTGGTTACCGTGAGAGACCAGAGTGTTTAGTAGTTCGTGCTAACGAAAACGGCTTTCTTGAGATCCGCGTACTTTCGGCCGAACGTTCTGCGTAGTGCAACCTACCGAATCGCTCGTGACAGCGTCTTGAATGAAGAACCACTGGCGTCGCCAAGCAGGTCAAAGACAACTGCCTCCGTTGAAGTGTGGACCGCTCCGGCTCTACGGCAGAGTTTCATGCCGATCTTCCAATTTTCCTCTGTACGCGAGCACACGGCATCAGCAACAACGTGAACATCGCCCCCCTGTCCCACAAGGTCACGAGCGGTTTGGTAAACGCAAACGTGTGTTTCCATTCCAACGACTAGCCACTGGTCTCTCGCCACCGTTTTCGCAATCTCGCCAAAACCACTGTCCCCACAAACGCTAAAGGCTGTTTTTTCCAATCTGTGGACCGTTTTCACACTGGAGAGTCCGCTTTCAAGCGACTCGAGGGTTTTGCCTAATCCTTTTGGATATTGCTCAGACAGAACAACGGGCAAACCAAATTCGCAAGCAGCCAGAGTGAGTATACCGATATTTCTTTCTAGTTGAGCGAGTCGCTCATTGCCCATTGACGCGGCCAATTTTTCTTGGACATCAACAATTAGAAGAGCAACCCGGTGTCGCTCAAGGTTCGCTTGGTTCTCTATCACCCTAGTTCCTTCAGAGCGGCAACCAACCGTGACACCCTCTCTTTACCTTCTTCAAGCTTAGCGGTTTCCTTGGCAACAACTTCCGCAGGAGCTCTGTCGACAAAGTTCTTGTTGGCGAGTTTCTTTTCTACCTGTGCTATCTCTTTTTCTGCCTTGTCGATGGTCTTTTGAATCCGAGCGCGCTCAGCGTCCACATCAACCAAACCCTCGAGAGGAACCACAACTTCTATGTCGGCGCCAACCACAGACTTTGCTGACTGTGGCAACTCCGGCCCTGTTTCCTCGACGGTCAAATCTGACTTCGACAAAGAAGAAACGAGCCCATGTTGTGCATCCAGTAATTTGCGTTTGCCAGCATCAGCCACCCGAAGAAAAGCACTCACTCTCTTCGACGGCGCGACACCATAGGTCGATCGCAACGTTCGGATAGCCGTGGTTACCTCTTTAACTAGATCAAGTGTCTTTTCTGCCTCTTCATCGTATGCGGCAATACTCTTAACCGGATACGCGGATATGACGATTGATTCTGGCGCGTCTTGAGTTTTTGGCACTAGCTGCCAAATTTCCTCTGTAACAAAGGGCATAAAAGGGTGGAGAAGCCGAAGGACGGCTTCCAGAACCGTGGCCAGAGTTCCCTGAGCCGTTTGTTTTTCGCGCCCACTCTCCCGAAGGGCAGACTTCGATAGCTCAATGTACCAGTCACAGAATTCATGCCATGCAAAATGATAGAGTGTATTGGCTGCCTCACTGAACCGGTACGCTTCCAGCTGTACCTTCACCTCGCCTGCGACCTGTCCCAGTCGCGACAGGATCCAGCGATGATGGATCGCTAGATCTGCCGTGTCGATCTTTTGGTATTCAGCCAGCTCAAAGCCTTCTAGGTTCATTAGGGTGAAACGAGAAGCATTCCAAAGCTTATTGACGAAATTGCGATAACCCTCAACCCGCTCCATAGAAAGCCGGATGTTTCGCCCCGGCATGGTCATCGCCGCCAACGAAAAGCGAAGCGCATCTGCCCCCGACTGGGGAATCCCGTCTTTCATGTGCTTCTTAACGTACTTAGTCGCCGCTTCATGAACAGACGCAGCCTCTAAGAGCTGTTCGTAGGTAGCGCCATTGATGACATCAAGAGGATCGACGACATTGCCTTTGACCTTTGACATTTTATCGCCATTCTCATCACCAACGATTGGCGTCAAGAACACCTTCTTGAATGGAACATCGCCCGCAAAACGCAGTCCCATCATCATCATACGAGCAACCCAGAAAAAAATGATATCTGGGGCAGTGACAAGCACGGCATTGGGATAAAACTTATCCAACTCTTCGGTTTTTTCTGGCCACCCCAGCGTAGAAAATGGCCAGAGCCCAGAGGAGAACCAGGTGTCGAGTACGTCTTCATCTTGACGAATTTCATTGCTTCCACACCCCGCGCACGCGGTTGGATCTGTTCTCTCAACCGTCACGTGGTCGCACTTTCCACAGAACCAAGCAGGAATCCGATGCCCCCACCAGAGCTGTCGGGAAATGGTCCAGTCACGGATGTTCTTCATCCAGTGCATGTACGTCTTGGTCCAGAGCTCGGGAACAAACTTCGTCCGACCTTCCTCCACCGCCTTGATCGCCGGCTTTGCCAACGGCTCCATTTTCAGCCACCACTGGTCTGAAAGAAGAGGTTGGATCACCGAGTTAGAGCGATCGCAGCGCGCAACCGGGACAGTGTAGTCCTCATCACCGACAAGAAAGCCAGCGGCATCAAGGTCGGCTATTACTTTCTTCCGTGCATCTAGCGCAGTAAGTCCAACGTATGCCTTAGGGACCTCTTCCGTCATACAACCGTCGGTTCCAATAATGGAAAGACTGGGCAACTTGCAACGTGCCCCACATTCAAAGTCGTTAAAGTCGTGGGCCGGGGTCACTTTGACTGCACCAGAGCCAAATTCTGGATCGACAAAAGTATCGGCGACGACAGGTATCTCTCTATTTGTGAGCGGAAGCCGCACCATCTTGCCCACCAAATCACTGTAGCGTTCATCGTCGGGGTGCACCGCGACTCCTGTGTCCCCAAGCATGGTCTCCGGTCTCGTGGTTGCAACTTCAAGAAAGCGCGTGGGATCTTCGGCCAAGGGGTAACGCAGTTTCCATAGTTTCCCCTTCTCGTCGACGTTATTGACTTCTAAATCTGAGACTGCAGTAAAACAATCTGGGCACCAATTTACCAATCGGTGCGCGCGATAAATCAGGCCGTCTTCGTGCAGCCTAACAAAAGCCTCGCGTACTGCTCTGGACGATTTTTCGTCCATCGTAAAACGCTCTCGCTCCCAGTCGAGGGTAAACCCCATAAGCTTTAACTGAGATTGGATTCGCCCGCCGTACGTCTCTTTCCACTTCCACATGCGTTCGAGGAAAGCGTCACGACCAAGGTCATGGCGAGTTTTGTTTTCGCGACGTTTAAGATCGCGCTCCACCATCATCTGAGTCGCGATGCCTGCATGATCGGTCCCAGGCATCCACATAGAGACGGCACCCATCATTCGTTTCCAACGGAGAAGAATGTCTTGCATGGTCCCGCCAAGGGCGTGGCCCATGTGAAGAGAACCAGTTACGTTCGGCGGCGGTAGCGTGACCGCAAAAGCAGGCCCGTCGGTTTTGGTTTCGGCATGGGCGTAGCCTTTCTCCTGCCAAAACGAGAGCCAACGTTTTTCAACGTCGCTCGGACTGTAGTGCTTTGAAAGTTCTCGCTCAGACACGGCTCCCCGGGCTTATAGCCCAGGAAAACACCGCTCTTGTACTTCAGATTGCGGTTACTGAACTTTGGGCGAGATGCGGTCGATATTCTCTTTGATGATGGTCTCCGCAAGATCGGGAACCACCTCCCAGACAATCCGCTCTACCACGGCACGACTCAAATTCATAATGGCCGCCATTTCAGGCCCTTTGGGGTCAAAACCAGCCGCACGTGCGATTTCTTCCACCGATGGTGGCACAGGACGAGGCCGGAAGACCGGACTCTCAGAAGGAGTTCCAGAGATCATCGGTGCTCTAGAGCCATTTTCTGGCGCCGGCGAAGTGTTGGCCGGAGTGGCCTCGACTGCTGCGTCAAATTTCGCGCTGCCACTTCCTGGCGGAACCACAGGGGTTACGTTCGGTGTTGGCTTCTTAACTGGCAGCGAGGCTGCAGGCATGCCCATCATTGTGGCGTTATTGGGGAGCGGTTTAGCAATCCCTGCGCTGCCACCACCTGCTGCTGCGAGTGGAGCTGAAACAGGTGTCGGGGCTCTTGGAGCAGGTTTCGCAGCCGCGGTACCTACGCTCGCGCTGGCTGGTTTCCCACTAAGAACTTCGCCCATTTTATCGAGAAGTTTTTGCGTATCCCAAGGCTTGGTGATGTGCCCGTCGGCTCCGGCTTGAGCGCCTTTGGCTTCATCGTAGGCTTCTGAGTTGCCGCAAACCAAAAGGACAATGACCTTGGACAATGAGGCGTCTGCTTTCACAGCCTTGCAAAGGTCGTATCCGCTCTTTCCAGGCATCACTGCGTCGGCCAGAATAATGGCCGGCGGATTTTGCTTCGCCTTTTGTAGCGCCTCATCAGCGCTGCGGGCGCCGACGTACTGGTAGTCGCTAGCGCTAAAAGTAATCTCAGCCACTTTTTGCATCGTGGCGCTGTCATCTGCACAAAGAATCGTATTGCTCATCCGTTTCCCCGGTTTCTTAAGTGCCCCCATCATGCCAGAACCTTCCTCGTAATGGTAACGCCTAGGGCCATTTGCGCTTACTTCTAGGTGTACTGAGCCCTGCGCTCAGGTAGGATTCACCGCCCATGGCCCTGCCTCTATCCCCTATCGCAGCCCACGCCGCCCAAGCGGTCGGACACTCCCTGTCTGTCGATCCCGACCTTCTCACCGTCACAAGGCCCCCAAATCCAAAACTGGGCGATTTCGCTGTTGGACTCTTTCCATTGGCCAAAGCACTGCGTAAGTCACCGGCAGAATTAGCCAAAGCGGTTAGCGAAGCCTTCAAGCCGACGGAACACCTTCTCTCCGCAACTGCTGCCGGCCCCTTCGTGAATTTTCGCGCCAACCGCGAACGGCTTTTTCGAACTTTATTCGACGGGGCGCTCCGGAGCCAACCCGAGCTGGTCCCTAAGATCGGTGGAACGGAAACCATATGCGTCGACTTTTCCTCCCCCAATATTTCCAAACACCTCGCATATCACCACATTCGCTCCACGGTGATCGGGCACTCCTTAACCAAACTGTACCGAGCACTCGGTCACCGCGTCGTTGGTATCAATCATCTGGGCGACTGGGGCACCACTCACGGCATGCTATTGGCAGCCAACGAAAAATGGGGGGCACCTGATCCTCTTAATATCGAAGCACTGAACGCACTCTACGTTCGCTTTCGAGAAGCCATGAAAACTGACACCTCACTTGAGGATGCTGGGAGGCAGTGGTTCAAAAAACTAGAAGACGGCGATGCCGACGCACGTGCGACTTGGCAAAAATTTCGCGATGTGTCGTGGGCCGAATTTGAGTCGGTGTACAAACTTCTCGGCATTGAATTTGATGAAGTTCGCGGTGAGAGCGCGTATGAAGACGCCATCCCCGGTGTTCTCGAAATGCTGGAGAAGAAGGGACTAACCGAGATAAGCGATGGTGCCCTCGTGGTTCCGCAAGAAGGCGAAAACACACCTCCACTTTTGCTGCGCAAGAAAGACGGAGCGACTCTTTATGGTACGCGTGATCTAGCCACTGCCATCTACCGGTTCGAAACCTACAAGTTTTCGCGAAACCTCTACGTCGTAGATCGTGGACAATCCCTCCACTTTAAGCAGGTGTTTTCGACTCTCACCAAGGCTGGGCTGGAATGGGCGGAGAAATGCCAGCATGTCCCTTTCGGTTTGGTTCGTATTGGCGGAAAAAAGACCGGAACCCGTTCTGGCAATGTCGTTCTCTTAAAAGAGGTGCTCAAGGAAGCACAAGATAGGTGCCGAACCAGAATTGCAGAGGTCAACCCCGACATGGACGAGGCCAGTATTGCAAACATAGCCAAACAAGTTGGAATCGGCGCCATTGCTTTTGCGAACTTGTCGTCTCAACGAGAAAAGGACGTCGATTTTTCCTGGGAAGACGTTCTTTCATGGGACGGAGATGCTGGCCCATACGCTCAATACTGCGCGGCTCGATGTTCAAGTATTCTGCGCAAAGCCGGAGAACACAAGCCCAACGAAGCAAATGCGTCTCTTCTTACACACGACTTGGAATGGGCAGTCGCTCGTCACCTCAGCGAATACCCTGATGTCGTCGCCCGAGCGGCCTACAATAACGAACCTCACCATATGGCCCGATACGTTCTCGATCTTGGCTCTGCCTTTTCACGCTGGTACACAGCCGGCAACCAGGACAAGAGCCTTCGAGTTCTGGGCGGTGAAACCAAAACCGTAGAAGCAAGACTAGCGCTCGTAGAAACCGTACGGACCTATATGGCCCATGGGCTCAGTCTTCTGGGCTGCGAATCTCCCGACAAGATGTAACGAATGCGATTGGAGCGCCGAACTAGCCCTCTTTTTTGATCATCGCTTCGAACTTCTTTTTGTCTTTTGCCTTTAGGTAAGCCTCTTTCGCGCTAATTCGGCCTTGCTGCACCAGCTCTTCCAGAGAATTATCCATGGTGCGCATCCCAATCCCGCGATTGTTCTGGATGAGATTGTTCAGCTGAGGCGTACTACCTTCTCGGATGAGATTTGGTAGAGCGGTGGTCCGAAGCAGGACCTCATTGGCAGCACAGCGCCCCTTGCCATCAGCAGTCTTGAGTAGAAGCTGAGAAACAATCCCAGCCAAAGACTCACTAAGGCTCAACCGAATTTGCGCTTGGGCGTCCGAAGGAAACGCATCAATAAGTCTATCCACCGTCTTAGCGGCACTGTTGGTATGCAGAGTTCCAAACACCAAAGCACCCGTTTCGGCAGCAGTAATGGCCAGACCAATGGTTTCCTGATCGCGCATCTCTCCGACAAGAATGACGTCCGGATCTTGCCGCATAGCTGACTTTAACGCTGGCCCAAACCCTTTAGTATGGTCACCTACTTCTCGCTGAGAAAAGATACACTTCTTGTTTGGATGTACAAACTCAATTGGATCCTCAATCGTCACTACGTGTTTGTCGTAGGTCTCATTGATCTCATTAAGAATCGCGGCAAGCGTAGTCGACTTACCAGAGCCGGTTGGTCCAGTAACCAAAACCAAACCGCGCTCAAGATGCGCAAACGAACCAACAATGTCAGGTACTTTCAGATCGGCGAGAGTTAGGATTTTCTCCGGAATGATACGAAAGACAGCTCCTGCGCCGCGCTCCTGGGCAAAGTAGTTGGCTCGAAAACGAGCCACACCTGGGAGTCCATAAGCAAAGTCCGCGTCACTCTCTTCACAATAAGAAGCCCACTGTTTCTCAGTGGTAATCTCCTCAAGCATCTTCCTAAGGTCGCCGTTGGTCAGCACCGGCCAACCTGGAATAACCTCTACCTTTCCGCTTTTTCTAAGCCGTGGCTCAAGCCCAGCGGCTAAATGAAGGTCGGATCCACCATTTTCCTTTAAGTGCGTAAGAAGTTTGTCGAGCTGCGCCATGTTCTATCCAAATGCTTGGGGGTTATCGGCATTTGATTTCGCAACCTCTTTGCTAATCTTGCCTTCTGTTACAAGTTTGCGCAGACCTATGTCGAGCATTTGCATTCCTTGGGCTGCTCCCGTCTGCAATACTGACTGGATCTGAAACGCGCGATTTTCTCGAATCAAGTTTGATACTGCGTGATTCACAAGCAGTAGCTCGTATCCTAAGACGACCCCGTCGCCTTTAACACTTGGCATCAACCTCTGAGAGAGTACAGCTCGAAGCGACTCTGAAAGCATAGTCCGAATTTGCGACTGCTGGCTTGGTGGGTATGCACCAATGATTCGATTAATGGTCCGGATCGAGTTGTTGGTGTGCAGCGTCCCGAGAACTAAGTGGCCGGTTTCCGCTGCCGACAGAGCCAGAGAAATCGTCTCAAGATCGCGAAGTTCTCCAATACAAATGACATCTGGATCCTCTCTTAGAGCAGCCCTAAGGGCACGGGCGAAAGATTCCGTGTGACGCTTCACCTGCCTTTGGTTGACCAACGAACTCTTCGACGGATGAATGTACTCAATGGGATCCTCTACCGTCAGAATGTGATCAGATCTATCTTCATTGAGAATGTTCACAAGGGCCGCCAAGGTCGATGATTTCCCGCACCCAGCCGGTCCGGTTACTAGAACCAAACCCTGATGGAAATCGGTTAGTTTTCCGATCTCCTCGGGAAGGCCAAGTTCTTTCAGCGTCGGTGGTGCTTGAGGAATGAAATGAAACACGCCATCGCAGCCACCGTGTTGACGGTAGACGCAAGCTCTGAACCGGCCCACTCCTGGAAGCGCAAGAGCAAAGTCAACCTCGCCATTCTCTGTAAAGGTTTTGTACTCCTCATCCGACAAACAACTTGCAAGGATCTTCATGGAATTTTCTTTGTCGACTGGCGACTGAGTTAAATCCGTGAGTTTTGTGAAGCGGCGCATCCGTACCTTTGAACCTGCATGTACGTGAACATCACTAGCGCCAGCATCTGCGGCGCTGCGGAGAAGGTTATGCAGATACGTTAGAGACGCTTCATCGGCATGAGCTCCAATAGGTGCGGAGCTTACTGGCTGCGACGATGTTGTCTTGCGCGCCTCGGGCGGTAGTTGAATGGTGTGTTCTAGCGGTTCGCCGCCAGGCGTTGGCGGTTCTAAAACCAACTGCTCGTCGTCTTCCGGCAGGTCAATCCCGATAGAGATTGCCCCTGGTCCACCCGAAGCAGGTGCGCTTGGCGTTGGGACTGCAGGCGATGCAGCGGGCACAGGAATTCCGACCTCTGGTTTCTGAGGCGTCGGTCGCACGGAAGCGGGTGAGGTCCCCTGCGCCTCCATTCGCTTCAACGTCTCAGACTCTGCACTCTTTAGCTTCGCGAGCTGGCCTGCGCTCATATAGCCGAGCCCGACCAATATTTCTCCGAAAGGTTTGTTGGGATACTGTCCTTGAAACTGACTCGCGGTTGCGAGTTGTTGCATGGAAATTAATTTGTAATGCACAGCCAGCTTGCCCAGCAAGCCACCGTTCGGTTCCCCCATAAGCTCATGCTACCTCACGTCCTTAGAACTCTTCCAAGTACTCCCGTACAACATGTAAAAAACGACATGGACACACCTGGAGCTACTTGCAAGAACCTCGGCAGCCAAACCTTAGAACTGAAAACCGATTTTTGCTGAGAACGCATTGTTCTTCGGATCAAGCACCATAAAGGTTGTGCTCAGAAGAAGGTCGTACCAGAAGTGAATCGCAACGGGAGGTGCAAGAGAGTACCCATCACGGCGATACACCCACCCAATGTACGCACCGCCCGCGGTAATCACGGGTAGTCCAACTAACAAATACTTCAGACGGTCTTTTCCGTCTAGCGCCAATGCGTTGGGAGCGTGCGCGGCCCCAAAAAGCGCACTCGCCGCTAACCACCCCTGAGTCTCGCCCCATTTTCGTGACCATCCGGACTGTGCGACCCCACGAAACAAGGCCTCCTCGGAGATTGCCACGTGAGAGAACCGCGTAGTGCCAAGCCCGGCCCCCAAACCGTAACCGGCCAACTGAGAAAATTGGCGCCCGAACAAATTGGGTCCACCACCAATCTCGTCGCGGTCAACATTATCGCCGGCGAGAAGTAAACTGGCTCCCACACCAATTGCCAAAAAACCCAAAAGGCCGGCCCAAACCTCGGGTCGCTTCATCACTTGAATGTTGAACGGTGCTGCTACCAAGTCGAGTGTGCTGTCGGTTGGGACGTAGCGCAGTCCTTGCCGTAACTGCCTTTGCATGACGGCATCGGACACGCTGTAGAAGTAGGTGTTTTGGAAAGCCAAGAGCGGAAACTCGGAGGATGGATGGGAAAAGTCGTTTTCTCCCAATGCATTTTTGTTGGTAAGTCCGCCAACAATTCCCCCAGCGAGCTCGGTCGCTCCAAGAACCCCTAATAAAGCCGCCTTGCCTACCTGCCGGTTACACGCCTGGCCAAGTCCTGGAAACGCGAGGCTCCAATACGGGCTACAGGCCTCCCCGCGATACCTCGCCTCTGCTTCCGAGGAGCTTTCCGGTTCCGCATCAGATAGACGCGCGGTTTGGATGGGGCGCGAACAGTTGGCCAGGGCGACGGCGAGTATGGTCAAAAGCGCTTTCCGCTTCCGACACGGAGCTATCACTTGGCGCCCAGCCACTCTTTCGGAATGACTCCAATCGAGTAAAAGAAAACGACTACAATTGCTACGGGTACGAAGTAACGAATCATGACCCGCCACAGTGGATAGAGCTTGCCCCACTTGCTGCCTCTACAAAACTCTTCTTCCACATCACGTGAAGGCATAAACCAGCCGACAAAAATGGAAATAAACAAAGCGCCGAGAGGAAGAAACCAGTATTGAGTTAGGTAGATTACGCTGCCGAAGAAGTTTTTCCCGAATGCGTTAGTCCAAAAAGCTAATCCGCCCACCAAGCTTAGAATGGACGGAATCCCCAGGACAAAAATCGTGCCGCCAAAAACCGCAGTCGTTTTTTTACGCCCCCACCCTAGCTGATCGACAATCGTAGAGGTCACGACTTCAAGCAATGAAATCCCCGAAGTAAGAGCAGCAAAGAAAAGAAGAACAAAAAAGGCAATACCGATTACCCCTCCACCGGGCAATCCAGAAAAAGCAATGGGCATGGTAATGAACGCCAAGGCTTCTTCTTTTCCTGGGGGAATATTGGCGGTGTAGACGACCGGAAAAAGCATCAACCCTGCAATAAGCGCCACTGCGGTGTCCAGCAGTGAAATGCTAAACGACGAGCCTACGAGGTCCGTCTTCTTGTCCAGGTAGGAGCCGTAGGTAATGAGAGCTCCCATGCCGAGAGATAGAGAAAAGAACGCTTGTCCGAGGGCATCGAGAACACTTGACGGTTTGAACCCTTCAAGACTGGGTTCAAACAGAAATGAAACCGCTTTCGAAAACCCTGGCAATGTCGCTGAATAGACAACCATCCCAATGAGCATTAGAAGCAGCGCGGGCATCAAAAAGAAGGCGGCTTTTTCCACGCCCTTTTTGATTCCGCCCAGGACAACGCCGACAGTCACCAGCATGAAGAGCCCGTGCCAAAGGATGCTGAGGCCAATACTCGCATTATCCCCAACCATTACGTCAAAGAGTTGGGTTATTTGCGATTCGGTTCCTGTGAACTGTCCCGTCACCGCGAGATATACATAGTGGAGCGTCCAGCCTGCCACCACACTGTAGAAAGACAAGATGAGAAAACCGGAAACAACTCCCATCCAACCCACGATGCTCCAAGGGACGGAGCTACCACTTTGTTTTCCGAGTTCAGAGAAAGCTGGGACCGGCGATTTTTGCACCCGGCGACCAATGAGAACTTCCGCTATCATGACCGGCAAACCAACGGCTGCTACGCATGCGAGATAAATCAGAACGAACAGTCCACCCCCGTTTGTTCCTGCGCTAGCTGGGAATTTCCAAATATTACCCAGGCCCACAGCAGAGCCGGCCGCGGCTAAAATGAAGCCAAGACGACTTCCCCACTGGCCGCGCCCGCCCGCCACGCTACTTTCCTCGCTGCTTCATGCGTTGAAAGTAGTCCTTGGTGAGCTCGGCTATCTTGGGCGACAAGAATACGATCGCAATGAGGTTCGGCACCGTCATAAGGCCAAGCGCAAGATCGCCGTAGGCCCAGACGATGTCGAGTTTCAAAATGGCCCCCAGGAACACCGCGGTGATAAACGCCAGGCGATAAAAGATCACGCCCTTCACGCCGGCCAGATACACCACGCACCTGTCGCCATAGTAGGACCATGAAATGGCGGTAGAAAGACCAAACAAGATCACGCAGATGGTGACAATAAGTCCACCGGTCGTTCCTAGACCTTCCGAAAAACCCCAGGTCGTCAGTACAGCGCCTGTAGCAAGACCAAGGCCTTTTACCTCCCAAGAGCTTTTGTCACCGGGTGGAGCGACGAGTGCACCGTCTGCCAGGGATAGCTCTCCGGTAAACGGTTTGCCATCACGCTCGACGACAACATTGTCAAGAGATGCGTGATTGTACTGAGCCGTCAGCGAAGAAGGCAGACGTCCGTCGACAACGGAGATTTGTTGTTTACCAGCTTTGGTAATTTCGGTTCCGGTAGCGTTCTCTGCAACGCCAAAAGTAACGGAAGCCGCTTGAGCATTCACTTCGGTTTTCTTGTCCCAGACCCCCGTGATCACGATGACTAGGGCGGTCATGGTGCAGATGATAAGAGTGTCGATCAGTGGCTCAAGGAGAGCGACTGCACCCTCCCGAACCGGTTCATCGGTTTTCGCGGCCGCGTGAGCGATGGGAGCACTACCTTGCCCGGCCTCATTGGAAAAGAGTCCGCGGCGAACACCCCACATCATGGCCAGCATAAAGCTACCGGTCGCAGCTCCAGTTACCCCAGCGCGAGGATTAAATGCACTCGATACAATGGTGCCGAACGCGCTTGGTACATCGCCGACGTTTAAGAAGAGCACAATCAACGCGGAAACCACGTACACACTGCCCATAAGGGGCACCAATGCGCTGGACACGCGAGCAATAGACTTGATTCCTCCAAGAATTACTGCGCCAACCAAGAACGCCATCCCCAGACCGACCCCCCACGTTGGTATGCCCCATTGGCTGTACATGCTCTGGGCGACCGTGTTGGCCTGGTTCATATTTCCGCTACCAAGAGAGGAAACAATCGCGCACCCAGCAAAAGCAATAGCAAGGGGTTTCCACTTGGGGCCAAGGCCTTTTTCTATGTAGTACATGGGGCCGCCTGCAACGTCGCCCTTTTCGTCAAATTCACGGTATTTGACCGCCAACGTACACTCGGAAAATTTCACAGCCATACCCAGGAATGCAGTGACCCACATCCAAAAGACGGCTCCCGGTCCGCCCAAGTGGATAGCAATCGCGACGCCAGCGATGTTCCCGATGCCTACGGTGGCAGACAGGGCCGTCGATAGCGCCTGAAAGTGGTTTACATCGCCTGCATCGCCGTCTTCGTCGAAATGACCAAGAACGCAACGAATCGCGTGACCTAGCTTTCGCAACTGGATAAATCCCAACCGCAATGTCACCAGAATCCCGGTTCCCAAAAGCACGGCAACGAGCCAGGGAAAAACCGCCGGCGTGGACCAAACCAGTTGGTTGCCGACCTCGACTATTTTCTCAAACATTTCCAACGTGGGCCGGGTGATACCTCGTCATTCTAACATTAGGCAACAGCGACTTTAGGCCATATAGTCTGCCTGCGTGGTCAGTCGAGCTTCCATTATCGGACTTATTGCACTATCTGGGTGTGTCCTTCCCTATGCCAACAGCACGCCGCAACCTGCCGTGACCAATGGCAAAGGAAAACATGCATTCGGGTTTCGCACCCAGGTGCCCACCGCCAACCTACTTGCGGCCGGTGACAGAGAAGGCGAATTTTCAGACCTGCCCCTGACCCCCTTCCCCATCCTTTCAATCGAGTACAGCTACGGTTTAGGCGACGCTCTTGACGTGGAAGCAGGACTAGACAGCACGCGTTTCTTCTTTGTCCTGCCAGTTCCAACCGGCCTATGGGGCGGACTGCGGTTGAATATAGTCAACGGAAAAAAATTTGCAGCTTCGATTGCCGGACGGCTCGGCGGAATCTTTGGACTATCTGACGACGAAAGCGAGGAAAACACTGGAGGAGTTTTCAGTCAGTTTACTTTGACCGGACAGATGAATCCTTATGGTGCGGTACGCCCTGGGCTTAGCGTCGCTGCTACGCCTGCCGTTGTATTCTCTGGTGGCCGCAGTTTTTTTGCCCAAGTTTATTCATCGACGCTCAGCGTGAGTTTCACCAACGACTCCATCGAGGTGTCCCCTTTTGTCGATGGCGCTTTGATTGACGCGCAGAATTCATCTGGCGCTGAATTCGTATTCAGCGGCGGTGTGTACTTTCGTCTTCGGCCCGGCAAAAAACGCCAGTCGCTCACACCTGACTGACGGTCTAGCCGTTCTGCCTCAGCCTACGACAATCAACACTGTCCCTACATAGAGCCCCATCGCGACAAAGATGATGGCGGTGTAGCCAATGATGTCTTTGGCACGGAGCCCCATAATGCCGAGAAGTGGCAACGCCCAAAAGGGCTGGAGGAGATTGGTCCATGCGTCTCCGTAGGAAAAAGCCATCACCGTTGTCGCCGGATCGACGCCGAGTTTTTGCCCAGCTTGAAGGAGAATGTCGGCTTGCACCGCCCACTGCCCTCCGCCAGAGGGGATTGCAAAGTTCACGAGACCTGCGCTTAGGAATGCAACCAGCGGGAACAACGTCGTTCCTGCTAGGCCAATAATGGCATCGCTTATCAATACGATGAGTCCGCTCGCCTTCATGATGCCGAGAATTCCGAAGTAAAGTGGAAACTGGATCACAATCGCGCCCGCCGCGCGTGCACCATCAGCGACAGCGGCCATGTACCCTGCCGGTTCGGCCCAAAAAAATAAGCCCACGAAAAGAAAGACAAGGTTGACCGTATTGATGTCGAGTCCAGTGCGGCCGGTGCGAATCGTCCAGGCAACGATAGCGAGCGCGGCAATAGCTGCGAGCCGAGTCAGCCACTTCGCGAGTGCGGAAGCGGTAGCGGTA
>CAYPIX010000010.1:0-2533 GCA_964410875.1 uncultured Kofleriaceae bacterium | reverse complement strand
GCGGCTCTTGGCGTCATCGCGATGTAGAGCGCAGGAACCAGCAGTAGCAATCCGCCGGAGACCACAAGGTTTAGAGGGGATAGCAACGTTTGTGAAAGCGGCAAAACACCGATAAGAGAATGGGCCCCCTCCGCGACTTTCAACGGTGCCGATCCGCTAAACCCACCGTGCCATAGGGCAAACCCTGAATAAGCGGCCGCACCAAGGCAGGCGTAGTGAACCGTGAACACCGATTTCTCGGCGTGCCTGGCAATGTCGCGAGCTAAAAAAGCACCTACGATTGCGCCAAGTCCCCAGTGAACAAGCGCGAACCCGCAAGAGACCAAAGCAACAAGCGCGCTCGCGCTTCGGGGACCGCGCACAAGGCGGGACATCCATACAACCGCTCGCTGAACCGTCGGGCTGAGAGCTAGAGCGTGCCCGGTTACCAAGACCAGGCACATTTGCAGTGCGAACGCGAGACCACCTTTATTGGCCAAGCCCGTGAGCCAGCCTTCCGTGACAAGGGCAAACGCCGAGTCATTGCTTTCTGGGACAACCAACAGCCCAACCACGAACACCACTAGAGTTAGGCCACCGGCAAGCACAAACGGCTCCGGCACGAACCGACTCGCCTGTCGACTCATCCACTCGCCAAGCCTGACAATCACAGACGCAATCGTATGGCTTCACTATGACGGGATGGACTATTCCCCTGGGTTGCCGACTAATGTTCTATCGATCCACGAGGTTTTTAGATACCAGGACCAAACATTGTCGCCATCAAAATTGCATCGAGCTAAAATCCCGTAGATCGGCCCACCAGACGGTGCAGAGGCAGTGAGTTCCGCTTGTGCCGCGCTGCCAAGAACACTAGCTAAACCCGTAAAGCTTAAAATGTGCGCGAGATCTTGTGACACTCCGTAGCTGCAGTACAACGCCGGCTTGTCAAAATTCA
This sequence comes from uncultured Kofleriaceae bacterium, assembly GCA_964410875.1. Classification (GTDB taxonomy): domain Bacteria; phylum Myxococcota_A; class Polyangia; order Haliangiales; family Haliangiaceae; genus CAYPIX01. The sequence goes on along the minus strand of CAYPIX010000010.1, from coordinate 1,596 downwards.
TTCGTAATTTCTGCGTCCACTCTTCACTACCGGTTACAACCTCCGGCTCTCCCATGGGAATAAACTTGGGGAACATGTCGCCAATCAAGAAAGTGCTGACAGGGTAGCTTCCATTTTCCGTAAAAAATTTTTCGAGCTGGATCTCAATATCAGCGAAAACCGCGTGTACCTCTCCGGCTTTCGAGCGATTGACCTGCTTGGTAAACATGAACACAGCAACCGAAGCAATAAGCCCGATAATCACAACCACGATCATTAACTCCACTAAGCTAAAGCCCCGCTCGTTCCCCCGCATAAAGACATTGTAACAGCTGCAGACGTAACCTGTCCCCGACTATCTCGACTGCGTTTGCCTCAGATAATCCCAAATCGTTCCTTTCGCTACACGGGAGTACCCATACACGCACCTGTAACCCGAAATACGTACCCACCCCCATTACCTGATCCCGTCCTCCCTGGCGTATACTTTCTCTCGTGGGGAACGTGCTGGTCGTGGATGACGAGCGCTCGATGCGTGAGTTTTTGGCAATCTGTCTAAAGCGACAAGGGCACGAGGTCAGTGTAGCTGACTCCGGAACCCAAGCGCTCTCTTCCCTCGGCACCAACGGCGACATCGATGTGGTCGTCACTGATCTCCGCATGCCCGGCGATCTAGACGGCCTCGCCCTGCTCCAACAAATCCGGGACAACGGCCTCGACACCGAAGTCATCGTAGTAACCGCCTATGCCTCGACCGACACAGCGATAACCGCCATGAAACACGGCGCTTATGACTACTTAACCAAACCGTTTAAGGTCGACGAAATCAACGCGGTCATCGACAGAGCCCTGGAAAAGCGAGCACTCACCGAGGCCAATCAGTCTCTCCAGGCCAAAGTCGCCGGGCGCTACCGCCTTGCTTCTCTTATTGGCAAGAGCGATGGCATGCAGCGTGTCTTTGACATGATCGGCAAAATTCACTCGACCCGGACCAGCGTCCTTATCACCGGCGAGAGCGGAACCGGCAAAGAACTCGTCGCCCGGGCCATTCACACAGAAGGTCAAAGGGCGGAAAACCCCTTTGTGGCCGTCAACTGTGGCGCTATTCCGGAGCATTTGATGGAGAGCGAGCTCTTTGGCCATGTAAAAGGCGCTTTCACAGGTGCCAGCGCAGATAAGGTTGGCCTTTTCGAGGCTGCGGGCAAAGGCACCCTATTTCTCGACGAAATAGGCGAATTACCATCTGCTCTTCAAGTAAAGCTTTTACGGGCTCTCCAGGAAAAAAAGGTGACAAAGGTGGGCTCCACCAGCGAAGTCGCCATCGAAGCACGGGTCATTGCCGCGACCAACCGAGACCTGGAGCGAGAGGTAGAAACTGGAGCCTTTCGCGAAGACCTGTATTATCGACTAAACGTGATAGAGGTGCAGATTCCGTCTCTAAGGCAACGGAAGGAGGACATTCCCCCCCTCGTCGAGCATTTCATCCGCCGATTCTCTGCGGAACAGGGAGTACGGATCCAGGGGCTCTCGAGCGAAGCCATGCGCACTGTGCAGAATTACGATTTTCCGGGCAATATTCGCGAACTCGAAAATATGATCGAGCACGCGGTCACCCTG
>CAYPIX010000009.1:0-58557 GCA_964410875.1 uncultured Kofleriaceae bacterium | reverse complement strand
TGCACTAAGTAGGGGAGTAATGTTGAATGCTAACAAACTGGGTATCAAGCTTCTCTGGATAGCTGCCGCAGCGATTCTCGTAATGAATCTTTACGACGCCATGATGACCCTTTTGGTAGTGGAAAGCGGAGTCGCTTCGGAAGCAAACCCGGTCATGGCTGCCCCCCTCGCCTTAGGCCCTGTTGTTTTCATGCTAGCAAAGCTCGGAATGGTTTCCGCCGGCGTTCTTCTCCTTTGGAGACTTCGTAGCAGCACCTTCGCAGCATTTGGAATTTACTCACTCTCTGGAATTTACACCGCGCTGTGTATCTACCACTGCAAATCAATAATGGCTTTCACGCAGTACCTTGGACAAGTCTGAGCGAAGCGCTTCGATCATCGTCAACGTTGGAATCAACGCGATAACGAATAGTGGTTGAACGAGAACCCCGAGAGCAGCCAACAAACTAACCAAGGCAATAGACGCCAATCGCAGGAGCGCATAGGCCTTCCGCCAACGGGTTAGAAGTAACAAGTCTGTCGGCAAGAAGAGCAGAAGCACTTCGTTATAGCGAAATTCATCGATGGAGCTCACAGCCGCCAACGTCCATAGAACGACGCTGACGACAAAAAGCAAAAGAACGGAAATCCAAAGACCAACCCGTCTAAAGCGACCGAGAAAGCTAGCAGCCCAAATCGGAAATCCAATGGCCAGCGCCACCAGCATGAAAAGAAAGCTGTGAGGTAACGGCGTAGTCCGTAACGGTGGGCCCTTTCGCTCGTATAGAACCTCGGGCACCACCCCAAGCTCTTGCTCGACCAGGACTCGTAGTCTTGTGGGTAGAAGGGCCGATTCATAGGCGGTCGGACTCCGGTCCACGCTGCGCCCCACAAAGAAATCGATGAGTGCCAGGGTTAACCTAGAATCGGCAACGCCCTTCCGAACCATGTCTCGATAGGTGTAAGGCATTGGCTCTGTCCGCTCAGAAAGAGTCCCTGGCAAAAACCTGGAAATAATGTCTCGAATTCGCGTGGAACAATTATCGGAGATGTAGTTGTAAACGTAGCGGCGATTCTCTGGGAGAATGTTCTCCTTGAGCTCTGCCACCAATTGCGCTTTTGCACTCGGACTTAATGGGAGCACCTGTCGCCAAATGGTTCGATCGAACCGTCTATATCCAGACAACAGGACATGGGGCGGACGTGCAGAAACCCAGAAAACCGGCTCCTCCCGCAAAATACCCAGAGCCATTTTCGCCTGGTCAGTAAAATCAAACGTACCCCAATTATAACAAGCGTCCTGCCCCTGCCCCGGTGAGTAGCGAACGCAGAGCGCTGCGTGGCCATAGCGCTCCCATACGTTCTGGCCCTCCCCCATTGTGTAGAGCTGAATCTCCGGTCCCGGCTGGGCAGCGAGCCCCACCAGCAATGTCACGACTCCCAGCACCGCCTAATTGTGGCCCATTCTCCGTCTCGAGGGCTAGATAATTGAAAACTAAGGGTTTATATCACCAACTCCGGGTGACAATAACCGGGTTGGAAACAGGCTCACCCTTGCCCAAACACGCTTTTTCGGGTACCTATGGCGTCCTATGGAACCCCTGTTTGGCAAGCCCGTCGAGGTCGAAGTCCGCGACAGCCTCGAGAAGGCTATGAAAATCCTGAAACAAAAAATGTCCAAGGAGGGCATTCTTCAGGAGCTAAAGCGCAGACGCTATTACGAAAAACCCAGCGTCAAGAAGAAGCGCAAGATGCGCGAAGCGCGTAAACGCCTTCGTCGCGAAATGAAGCGCAAGCCCGGCCGCTAGTTTTTGTTCATGCATGTCTGAGTGGCTGGAGATTTCCGTGGGGACGAGCGCCCTGGAAGACGCAGCCGCTCTTCTGTCTTCTGAACTTAGTCGGGCCTCTGATGGTGTCCAGGTTCAGCAAGACTGCGTTACGTTTTGGGTTCCCAAGGAAGAAGCTGAGAAGGCCTTAGCCGACACTCGAAAATTTCTGGAAGACCTCCGCGCCAAGGGTTTTCCACCAACCGAGCTTCTATTTCGTGAAGCGAAACCTGAGTCTGAATGGCGGGACGCATGGAAGCGGTATTTCCGCACTCTTCGCATTACTCGGCAATTGATCATCGTTCCTAGCTGGGACACCTGCGAACCGGTTGAGGGCGATCTCTTGATGCACCTAGACCCAGGACAGGCTTTTGGCACGGGTGATCACGCAACGACGAGAATGCTACTACGAGTGCTCCAGTCGCTCGCCGACGAGGACTTTGCAGCGGACACCTTCCTCGACGTCGGTACCGGCTCGGGCATTCTATCTCTCGCGGCTAAACTCCTCTGGCCTTCTTCAAAAGGAGTTGCAACAGACATCGATCCACTAGCTGTGGACGCGACCACCGAAAACCTCGAAAGAAACGGAGTGAATGGTGTCGACGTTTCAGCAAAATCACTCAGTGAAATCACCGGGACCTTTCCCCTCGTTCTCGCAAACATACAGGCAGACGTACTGCTCTCCATGGCTGAAGACCTAAGAGAGAAAGTAGCCCCAGGAGGACATCTGCTTTTGTCTGGGCTATTAAGTGGCCAAGAGAAATCAATAGATAAGTCCTTCCTTCCTCTCGGTTTCCAAACAGTAAAAAACTACTTTGATGATCGCGACTCCGATTGGATAGCAATGCATTTGGCCGTCCATTGAGCTGCCGAATCTTAGTAGATCGAAACGCGCTTGCTGCCGGAACTCGTGAAAGTTCTGAGGAGGAATATCACTATTTGATTCGAGTACGGCGCCTGAGAGTAGGAGATACGTTCGTTGCCTTTGACGGCGAAGGGTCTGAGTCGGTCGGGACCATAGAAAAGATTTCAGCAACGAGCGCATCGTTGTCATTAGAGACGCCAACCTCCGCGCCAATTTCCACGACTTCTAAGTTTCACGTCTTGTTACCGTTTATCAAAGGCGATCGACTTGAAACTTCCATTTCTCAATTGGTGGAGTTGGGAGTTGCACATATCAGCCTCTACCGTGCAGAGAGAGCTGTCGTCACCCTCGACGAAACCCGAGCCCAAAAACGGCTTGAACGTTTTAGACGAATTGCGACGGCTTCGGCCCAGCAGTCTCGCCGGTCAGACGTACCTAAAATTGACGGGCAATTTGACCTTGAGGGCTCGATAACGAACTCTCGTACCGATTCACTCAAACTGTTTTGTTGGACAGGTGCGACAAAGGCTCTTTTTGATCAGGTGCCACCCAAACCGCCCGAATGGTGCACGATTATTTCCGGCCCTGAAGGAGGCCTCTCAGAAGCGGAAGTGGGCTTCTTAACAGAAGCGGGCTTTGCACCAGTTAGCCTTGGAAAACGCGTCCTTCGAGCCGCTACGGCGCCTGTCGCTGTAGTTTCAGCGATTTCTCTCTACTATTAGCAACTTTCAAGCTCATTGCTTCCCACTCCCGGTCTCGATATAAGAGTCCGTGGCCTCAACCAAGTCCAAGCCGACTTTCCATGTCGCGGGTTTCTGGCGGCGTATTATCGGCGCTGCTGCCGATACGACGATTATTGTTTTAACGACAGCATTGGCTTGGTCGATTGTCTCCCTCACCACCAGTTTAAGTTTTCCGAAAAGCTCGAGCTCGGGTATCGACTACTGGCTGGATGTTGCTCTCGTCGTACATCCAGCTCTACTCGGCGTGGCTATCCTACTAGCAGTTGTCGCGACGACATATGCACTGCTATTTCACATTATCTTGGGAAAAACTCCTGGGATGATGCTCGCCCGAGTTCGTATCATAGACATGTATGGGGAACCGCCAAACGTTTCACGCTCCCTGGCCCGAACGCTCGGTTATGTCGCGTGCATTGCAACTCTGGGCCTTGGGTTCATCTGGGCAGGTTTTGATCACGAGAAGCGTGGACTGCACGACTGGCTATCTGGAACATACGTCGTCAAGCGTTAGGTTTCAGCCTCTACTCGGTAAGACTAATCGAATACCAGGAGCCGCTTGATGCCGTCTGCACTCGCATCACTCTTGGCTCGTGATGGTGTGGTTAGCCTTCCCAATCTAGAAAGAGCTTTCCAGAGACAGGTCCTTCGAGGCGGCACCCTCGACACCGCCCTATTAGAGCTCGACCTACTGGAAGAGGAAGCTCTCGTAAAATATCTTTCACTCGCCAACGGTCTCCCTGGGCGCGCGGGTGACTTAGATGTAGAAACCGCGGCCGCCGAGACATGTACAGAGGACGTCGCTGTCGAATTTGAGGTGGTCCCGGAACGGCTAATCGAAGGCGAGTTAACTGTCTTGGTACGCGACAACGTCGATCTATCAACTCTAGAGGCGTTGGCAAAGAGACTTGAACAACCGCTCAAACCGGTTGTCACCACGGAACTCCGTTTCCTTGAGGCTAAAAACCTTCTTTTTGCTTCAGGCCTGGAAAAGCGTTTCAAAGGTTTAGCTCAAAACAAGCCATCCCCAGGATCTGTCGTATGGAAAGCTCCATCGGTCTGCATCGGTTCAGAATGGTCGGCCGAGGAGGTAGCACCGGCAAACACCAACATAGAAACGGACCGTTTTGATACCGAAGAAGACGTTCCAACCATCCAAGAACCGATAGACGATTCGGTTACGCCAAGAAGTCTCAAAGAAGCACTCGAGAGTGCTACCACCAAGGACGAAATCTTCCGTGCTTTCCTCAGAGAGCTCTGTACACGAACGCAATATGCAGCCGTGTTTGCAATCAAAGGAAAGAACGCATCAGGTTACCTGGCACTTAATCGAGGCGTCTTTGATGATTCGCTAGTAAAACAAGTTGAAATTCCCGTATCAGAAAGCATCGGGCTTGCGCGCTCGGTAGAGAGCGCCTCGCCTTATATTGGTTCACTGTCAACGGACGACTCGACCAAGAACGATGACCTACGTCTGCTCGGGGGCACCATTCCAACTTCGGCTCTGATATTGCCACTAGTCTTGGGAAAACGTGTCGTCGCAATTGGGGTCGCACATAGTCCTGGCGTTCAACTAAATACATCTATTCTGTCTGGCCTTTTTCCCGTCGCAGACCAGGTCTCTGAGGCATTGGTACAAGTCGTAAAACGAAAAAAATCGTCAAAGAGCTAGCTGAAGAATAATGTCTCTGACGTCTTCGTAACGGGCCGAAACCTTGTGAGGCTGGTTGGCCATTTTGGTGTGCGTTGGTTTGTTCTGGTCTGCTTTGAACTGGTTAAATTTGAGCCCGTTTGCAGTGGAAACAGCGACAACTCGATCATCGGCGCCGATGACGCCTCTCGCCGTAAGTTTTTTCACAGAAGCCAGTGCGACACCGGTATGTGGACACGTATACATTCCCATTCTGTCCGCGAGTGTTGAAGCCTCGCTCAGTTCGCTATCGTTGGCCTGTTCAACTACACCGTTGTACTCGGTCAATACGCGAATCGCTTTCTCTCGGCTCACCGGGTTGCCAATACGTATCGCTGTCGCCAATGTCTCACCCGCTTTCATAGGTGAAAACTCTTCGAATCTTTTTTGGAAACTTCTGTACAGCGGATTTGCTGGCTCAGCTTGCGCTACGCAAATTCTAGGAGTTTTTGAAACTAGGCCTAGTTCCATCATCATCCTCCAACCGGCTCCCAGAGCAGAAACGTTTCCAAGATTCCCTCCTGGTATCACGATCCAGTCTGGTGATTCCCAGCCAAGCTGTTCAGCAATCTCGAACGCAACGGTCTTCTGCCCTTCCACCCTGAGTGCGTTCATTGAATTGGCAAGATAGAGGCCTTCGTTTTCAACCAATCCGCGTACTAATTCCATGCAGTGATCGAAATCACCATCTACGGCAAGCACAGTGGCTCCGCATGCAAGAGGCTGAACCAGTTGCTCAGGAGAAACTTTCCCTGCTGGAAGAAGAACCACGGCCGGCAACCCAGCTGCGGCAGCATACGCGGCAAGCGCCGCGGACGTGTCACCGGTCGAAGCACAAATCATCGCGGGAATCTGGGCGCCATCTTTGACCATCTGATTGACTGCAGAAACGAGAACCGTCATGCCTAAATCTTTGAAGGACCCGGAATGAGAAATGCCGCACTGTTTCAGCCAAAGTTTTCCACAACCAAAAGCATCTCCACCTCGGGGAAGCACTTGCAAGTGCGTTCCACCTTCACCTAACGAAACGATATTTTCTTGCCGAATATGAGGTGCAACCCATTCTTTCTTGCGCCACACGCCAGACTCATTCGGGTTCTCAAAAGAACCTGCTCTCTTTCTAAAGACATCTTTCCATTGAGAGCTCGAACGGGTTTTCAGTTTTTCTGAATTGTGCCAAACCTCAAGGAGGCCACCGCATGTCTCACAGAGATAGCGAGGCTCTTCAACATTCAAATCACCGGGGCAACCCGCCGCGCATCTGAAGGACACGTGAAACAGCGAATCCGAAGTCATTTAGTCGGTTTCGCTTTTACGACAACTTTGTTGTCTTTGACTTCGATTTTGAAGTCGACCCCAGCTGCTTTGTGCTTCTTGATGATCTGTGGAGCCTGTTTCGAAAGCGAAGACATTAGCTTCTCGTAGCTCTGTGATTTTTTCCCGACTTGATTTCTCGCACTCGAGTATTGTTTGTAGAGCTCTTTACTCTGCTTTTCAGACATGCCCGGTGGCAGAGAAACCTTTTGGGGAACCGCTGGCACCTTTGGCGGGACTTTCTTGGTTGCAGTTTGCTTTGGTATGGGAGGCGCTTTTGCTTTTACGGCAGGCGGTATCCTCGAAGGGCTCTTTGCCACAGACGCGGTCTTTTTCACCGAGGCTGGAGCAGGCGTGCTTGGACTTGTGCCTTGGGCAGACTGATTTGTGATTGCGTCAAACATCGCGTCAAAATCTAGCCCGTCCAAATCTTGTTCTTCAATTTTGTGGACATTCCCTGGCGTAGAGTCCGCGGCTTGTTTTTCTGTTTTTGGCGTCCCCTCCTCACGCCTCGCCTGGATATCAGCTGCACGCTTTCGATCCCGGAGAATTCTTTCCCGCATACGCTTAGGCATCGCGTTTAGAATTTCTTCTGGAATATCTTCATCGCTCTGTGCGGCTCTCCGCGCGGCCCTGGCAACATCGCGAACGTAGGTACCATTCTCAATTTTCCGGAGCGTTCTTTTCCAATAAGAATTGTAGCTACCGAATCGCTGACTCAAATTGGTCATCCGGTAGCGTTGACCGGTGTTGCGTAGTTTGTTTCGAGTTAACTCGCGAATTTTGCGCTCAATGTCTCTATGGAGCTGGTTTGGTGGCAACTTCTGGATCCCCATAAAGTACTGCTCGTACATCACTTTAGTACGATCCATTAACCTCTCAAGACCATCAAGCATCTCGGCGATTTCTGCCGTCGAGCTCTCTGATTTCTGCTTTTTTGCCACCCCTCCTAACTCTACCAGAAACATGGTAGGACGTGCGCGCCGTTAAAATGATGTCGGTAGCCTACTTTCTTCTTCTTATCGGTGCGCTCGTATTAATCCACGAGTTTGGGCACTTCATAGCAGCGAAATCCCTTGGGATTCGCGTAGAGGTTTTCTCCTTTGGTTTTGGCCCGTCGCTCTGGAAGAAAAAACTCGGCGAGACGTACTACCAGATAGGTCTTTTACCCCTAGGCGGCTACGTTCGCCTACTTGGCGGTTCCGACACAACCAATGTACCCAAGCGCCTTCGCGCCTTCGCGTTTTGCGAACGCCCTCTCTGGCAGAAGCTCGTTGTTCTAAGCGGCGGACCTTTGGCTAACTTGATTCTACCCGTACTAATTTACTTTCCATTGTTTCTTGGCCAATCCTCGCTTCCTGCAGCTGTCGTTGGCGATGTCCTTACGGATACACCAGCCGGAAGAGCGGGACTGGCACCAGGCGACGCGATTATTGCTGTTGACGGCACGCCTGTTCGGTACTGGAAAGAACTCGAAAAACAAATAGAGGCATCAGAGTCTGGCGAGCTAACGATCAAACTTCAGCGTGGCTCGAAACAAATCACCCGTTACCTTTCTCCTTTGCCCAGAAAATACCTTGATCACGACGGGGTATCCCGAACACAGAACTTTGTAGGTATCGTTAGGGAGCCCCTTCTTCCACGAGTTGGTCTCATCGAGCCGAGCTCGCCAGCGGCTCAAGCGGGAATTCAAACTGGTGACGTCGTTCTGGCTATCAATGGAAAATTTATAGCTAGTGCATCAGAGGTAAGTAAACGTCTTGGAAAAGCTCGACGAGCGACAATCTCATTTGCACACGTACGAGAGACGCAAGTCCCCGGGGTGATTCTACTTACACCCCAAACTGTTAACTTGGTCGTTCCTCAGGCACTCAACAGCACCGGGGAACTAGAACTTAGACACGGCCTAGATCGCTCAGCGGACCTACTAGTTTCCAACGTACAAGAACAATCACTAGCGTGGCGCCTTGGACTTAGACCCGGCGACCTTATTTCGGAATTCGATGGAGAACCGGTCGCAACATGGTTTGAATTTTCCGAGAAGATGAGGTTAACGGACAAACAAAAGCCGACCGTTCGTTGGTTTAGGCAGGATGGCGACAAGCTGATCGAGCTCGAAGGAACACTCACCATTGGGCAAAAGAAACAAAGATTCGGCGCGACCCACGATCAAACCCGGGGCGATCCAACTCTGATCCCTGTTGATGGTCGCCTTCGACACGCGGTCGCCAATGCAACCGGACGCACAATTGAGACGATCAGCGTCATAGGGAACGCTATATGGTCAATCGCTCGGGGACGCGATCCCAACACGGAAATAGGCGGTCCGTTGACCATGTTCCACGCCGCTTCGGAGTCCGGGAAGCAAGGCTGGGAGGCCTTCCTAATACTAATGGCTCTGATTAGCGTGAGTGTTGGTCTCATAAATTTGCTTCCGGTTCCCGTTCTAGACGGTGGACAGATTCTGATTTTGCTTTGGGAGAAGGGACAAAGACGTCGACTAACGGCCAAGACCCGATCCCGGTTAACACTATTTGGAATTGGCATCGTGGTGTGGCTTACCCTGGTTGCCTTGAAAAACGATTTGTACAGGTACATTCTATGAAAACCACCCTCGCTTTCGAAACATCTACTGCTACGACCAGCATCGCCCTCCTTGGAGCGGATGGTCTCAAAGTTGAAAAGGTAACTAGTGGACATAACCACTGCGAGCAATTGCTTCCACTAACACAGGAGCTCTTAGCAGACTCGTCAATGAAACTCTCAGATATTGACCGAATAGCTGTGGGACACGGCCCCGGGTCCTTCACCGGTCTACGCATCGGTCTTGCAACTGCAAAGGGCATATGTCTCGCGACTTCTCTTCCCCTTTACAGTGTGTCTTCTCTTGCCGCCCTGGCTAAAACATATTCAAACTCGCCTGAAGCGACGCCGAACATATTGATAACAACTGCCGATGCACGGCGCGGGGAAATATTCGCTGGTTATTTTGAACAACACACTAACGGCGACCTCCTGCCTCTACAGGACGAGGAAGTGATTAGCCCAGAGAAATTAGTCGATAGAATTTCTCAATTTGAGAAGCCATACCTTCTGGTCGGAGAAGGTGTACTGGCCTACCCGACTTTAGGAGAAAATCTATCTACCGATGAACAGCAGCTATCGCCTTCTGCCATAGCCGTTGCAGAACTAGCTTTGAAGATGTCTTCCCCCAGTGACTTGACCCTAGCTGCGCCACGATACGCTAGGGCGGCAGCCGCAGAGGTGAAGTTTCCCAAAGGCAATCCCGGTGGCGCGTTTGCGCCCAGCTCATAGAAGCCGCACACTCGGGCTGTGGGAGCTAAGCCGCGAATTTCTGAAGAACAGCTAGCCAAATGGCGGCAGACCGGAATTCGTTTGGATAGCAACGGAAGGTTTTGGCACGAAGGGCAAGAAATAACCCATAAGAGGCTGCGTTTGGCGCTACTCCGCTGGTTAGACAAATTACCCACTGGGCAAACGATTCTCCGTCTCGATGAAAAACGGTATGCCTTCATAGATGTTGACGACTGCGATTTGCTCGTCTGTTCAGTTTCCTGGCAGGGCGATGACCTTTTTGGTCGCCTCAATGATGAGACCACTGAACGGATATTTCTTCAGAGCTTGTCCACCGGCCCTCAAGGAGCGATTTATTGTCACGTCCGCCAGCAAAAACTAGTCGCCCGCTTTTCGACCAAAGCACAGCAGCTGTTGTCACCACGAATTGAAGAAAGAAAAGGCCGCGCCGCGATTTTTGCGGGCGGCCATTGGCATGAAATTAAACCTTGGAAAAAGGTAGGTTAATTTTTAGAGGTCACAAACATGCTGCGCCGATTCAACGAATCGTCGGAGGCTGCTGGGCGCTCTTCCCCGTAAGTTATAATTTTTACTCGGTTCGGTTCTATTCCGAGACGAAGAAGATACTCCCTCGCGGCAGCGGCACGACGCTCACCCAAGCCCAAATTGTAGGCAGGTGTTCCGGCTTCGTCAGTGTGTCCTTCAATCGTAAGGACTCGATCGCTCTTTTCTTGAAGCCACTCTGCATTCTGTTCCAGAGTAGATTTCGCTTCTGTCGTTAGATCGTTAGAGTCGTATTCGAAGTAGATAGCCTCACCCAGAGATGCAGCATTGGCCGTATTAGATGAATTATCAGAGGTAGGCGTATCAAAGGAGCTATCGGAACTCGACACATCTGCCCCAGTGGAGCTAGAGGGTGTGTTGACTTTCTTGTCTTTTCCGCCGCAGCCAACAGAGATTCCGATTATCCCAACGAGTATCAGTCTAGAAACCATACTTTTGATTAGCACAGTTCCACCTCCGAAGCTAAAGCTGGACAGGAGTTTTTCCTAGCCGATCGCGACCGCTACACTGCTGGTTTTGGGCCCGTGTCTCGACCCGCCAAGTCAAAAAACTGCTGTAACTTCGTAGCCAATGCAGGATCGCCGGTCACCTTCAATTTATCTTGAAAGTAAAGCTGCATCCCGGCCTGAGGGTCAGTGAGCATAAGCTTGAAGTCCTCATGAGAAACCTCGACCGTGCATTGGGCCGTGCCGGCATCCCCCTGGCTCACCGAGGGATCCTCTACCAAACTCACAGTCCAGTCACCGCCGCCCTCGCCAGTGATCTTGAATAGATAAATTGCGTCTACGGCACTAGCTTCCTCAGGAAACCGCTCCAGCGCCATAGGCACCTGTTCCTCAAAAAGCTCTTTTGCGTCTTTTGGCGTCCCCATTAATAAGACTCAAATAAATTCAAGAGTTTGGATATCACGGCGTCCTAAACTCGTCAAGCGGTACACTAACTCCTCATGCTGGTCTCGTTCGTTGGCAGCGCTTGTGTCTTCCTGGCAGTTTTTCTCTTTATTCGAGAGGTGGTTTCGGTAAGAAATCAAACAGCAGACTGCGATCAACTCTTCGTTTATACGAATTTGAGGATTGCCCTGAGAGCATTTGGCCTCTTAGCGCTTCTTGCTCTCGGAGTGACATTGATTCTCTTTAGTGCCTACCCTCCAAAGCAAGCCAGCCTAGCAAAGATCTATATAGGCGCCTTCAGTGTTGAGTTAGTGACCCTTCTTTTTGTCGCCGTTTTCGATCTACGCGAGACTCGTCGGATTGTGAATACGCAACATCTTAACGATGCACGCAAAGCTAACGCTAATCAAGTGGCGATGAATCCGAACGCCGACTGAGCGCATCTCTAAAGCGTTTACCCCAGCCTTCAACGTTCACTTGTTTTACTCGTGACAGCGCTAGAGAGCCTCTAGAAACATCGCGGGTAACGACGGTTCCTGCCCCGACGTAAGAGTCTCGACCGATCGTGGATGGCGCAACCAATTTAGCGCCGGCGCCTACGAAAGCGTTGGCTTCAACTGTCGTACGAGCAAATCTCGCGCCATCCGTGTCGCAAGTAACCGCCCCGGCTCCGATGGTTGCGTTCGAACCAATTGAGGCTCCGCCAATGTAAGCTAGCTGGCCAACTCTTGCTTCCGCCAGAATTTTGGAATCCCTGACTTCAGTAAAGCTGCCGACCGTCGCCGATTCCCCAACCTCGGAGTCACTATGAACTCGAGCAAAGGGTTCAACGATCGCGTGATTTCCAACCCGACTATTCTCAACGCTAGCGGATGCTCCAATCGTTGCGCCCTCTCCGACTTGCGAGTTGAAAATTGCAGCCCCAGCCTTTAGCGTTGTCTTTAAGCCAATGCGTGAAGCGCCCTGTATGCGTACCCCCGGTTCTATAACTGTGTCTTGGCCAATTTCGACTACGTCCGCATCAATATAGACACTATCCGGATCGTGCATTGTCACCCCCATCCGCATCCACTTTTCATTCAAACGCCGGCGCGCCGCTTTGGTGACTGCCGCAAGATCGACTCGGTCATTCACTCCGCTGCTCTCCTGGAACTGCACGGGGATGACCGCTGCTCCGCCTCGCTCATATGCATTGGCGGCCAAATCCGTCAGGTAAAGCTCACCCTGGGCATTGTCGGACTTCAATGACGCAATATCGCGCCGGAGCGCTCCTAGAGAAATTGCATAGAAGCCGACATTTACCTCCTCAATGGCCTTTTCTTCTTCAGTCGCGTCCCCATGCTCAACAATCCGTACGAGCTTGCCTTCGCCGTCTCTTAGAAGATGCCCGTAAGCAACGGGCCGCTCTGGTATTGAGGAAAGCAACGCCATTTTTGCTTTAGATTCAGCGCAAGCCTTGCAGAGTTCAGCAATTCTTTCGGCAGTAAGGAGGGGCGCATCGCCTGACATCACGACCACAACTCCGTCATCAGACTCGTTCTCTAGCGCAGTGAGCCCACACTGGACAGCATGACCAGTTCCATTTTGTTCTCTTTGGTGAGCAATCGCAATCGCCCCCTCTCCGTACCGTTCATCTAAAACCTTACGAACGTCGTCAATCTGGTGCCCGAGAATAGCGACAACTTTTTGGGCTCCCGCATCTCGAGCACTATCTATAGCCCAGGCAAGCATCGGCTTACCCGCTACCTCGTGAAGCACCTTTGCGCGACCACTTTTCATGCGAGTTCCCATACCCGCAGCTAGAATCAATACGAGAGGTCCACTCATATTCCAGAAGATACAACACTTTCCCTAAGAGAACAGGGCCGTGCCCCGCAACAACGACTCTTTAACTTATCGATGCTAGCATCCAAGTGGAATGAGGAACCAAGCCAAGGTAATTCTGGGGCTTGCGACTATGTTCGCTTGCGGAAAAGAGCCGACGCAGGAAATCAAACCACCTTTATCATCATCATCATCGCTGAGCATTACAGAGGTTTGGCTTGATGCAGCAAACAGTCCGCGTGGTGACTATCCTCTGATAGCAGGAGAGCCCATCTTGTTCGGTTTCCGCATTCGCGGAGGAGAACCTCCGTACAAAGTTAATGTTCACTCCCAACACACCCAAAAGGACTCTACTCCTGCGCCTCTCCACGCTCAATTGACAGTGGAGCCAGAGAATGCCGATTCAAAGGGACTCGAAGTCGGTGCCGCTGGTGCGATTGAGAGCTTGTCCATTTCAGGTGCATACAGCGTCGAAGTAAGCGCGACGGATGCAAACAATAAAGAGGCAAAATCTACCCCGATCAAATTTTCTGTCGTTGGAGTAAATGAGCAATTCTCTTTAAAAAGAGGCGCCAACAACAAAAAAAGCATTCACGTTGTAGATGCGATGGAAAAACGACGTACCGCTTACTTCCCTGGTGAACGAATCCAAGTTCGAGCTTTCAACATTCCTACAGCCAAAACCTCCGCCACACTCACCATTGAAAAGTCAAAAAAAAAGGTCCTAAAGCGAGAGTCCCTAACGGATCATGGCAACGGCCTTCGCATTCCCATAGATCTTCCTAGAGAACTTCGAGGGGGAATTTACATCGCAACGATTCGTTTTTCTCGAGGGCGGAGGCAAGAATTCGTATCAACGGAATTTGAGATCAAAACTCCCCCCCCCGAAACAACGAAAAAAATGCGAGCAAGATCCATGTCGGTTTTGGGTGGCGCGAAGTTACGGGCTCCGAGGGGGGCAATACTTCGCCGTAAAGAACAACTTGTAGCAGAAACAGAGGTTTTGGACGCCCGCACAGCCCCAAGTGGACAAATGGTTATTAGAAGGCCTGACCGCGGCGAAATTCTCCGCAAAGACCTGACACTCTCCAACTGGAACTCATCGTTCGCTCGTGTCTTTCTCAAAACTGACTTTTCGATTCCAGAAAACGCACCAAAAGGAAAAGCCATCATCGAGATCCGAATAACCGAAGGCAGAAACATCTCGAGTCTTTTTCGCGAAATTCAAATCCTCTAGCTGTTGACCGGGTGAACATTTTTTTGAAACAAAGCGTGCAGCAAACGTATTCTCGACTACCAAATGCTGCATAAGAACACTCATTAGGTGTCACGAAAATTTGGGGTCATCAAACCCCACCCACATCGGAGCCAGTTACGTATACGTTTCGCGGTTTCTGAACCAGTATCAATGATCCTATAATTTCGGTAGTGGGGGACGCTGAAATACCAAAGCCTGTGGACGCAAGGCCACTCGTACTGGCAGTCGCGGATGAATCCCTCAACCTTGACCTCATAACCGACGCCCTCGACGAAGATTTTAGGGTTCTCACGGCAAAAAGTGGAGAGAACGCCCTAGAGCTTCTTGCTGAGGAAGAAAATGTAGCGGTTATCGTGTCCGACTATTCGATGCCCGGAATGAACGGTGCCGAATTTTTCGCGCGGACACTCGAAAGTCACCCGGAAACTCGGCGGGTTATCGCCACAGGATCTTCCGATCTGGAGAATATAGTGAGCGCTGTCAACAGCGGTCGTATTCACCACCTTCTACGTAAGCCTTTTCACGCTACCGATTTGTTGGAAGCTCTTGGACCACTGGCGAAGAGCTACCAGGAGGATAAAAAGCGGCTCTCTAACTCAAAGATCCCTGTTCCCTTGAGCCTCCAACGCACCGGCAAGAGTGCTTTACCTATACTGGAAGTCCTTCCTTACAAGGACATTCTCACGGGATGTCTAAGTCACCGTGCGATGCAAGAAAAGCTGATTGAGACAGTATCTGCCGCACGCTCTTCCAAAGAGTCGTTTTCGCTCCTTCATATTGATGTCGATGACTTTTCGCTCTTGAACTCTCAGCACGGTTACCAAATTGGCGACCAAGTCCTTCGAGAGCTTGCGGGGTTTTTGAAACTCCAATTAGAAGACGATTCGAAAGCTATCGCCCGTTTTGGAGGTCAAGAGTTCGCAATTTTGGCGAAAACTGATAGCCGCGACCAGGCAGTTGAAATAGCCAACAATCTCTGTCGTGCCGTCGAAGAGAGTGAATTTGGCAACGGAATTACTTTAAGCCTAAGCATCGGCATTTCGTGTTTTCCCGATGATGCCTCTACAGCGTCTAGTCTGATTCAGCTTGCGGAGCTAGCACAAATCGCTGCCAAGTCTGAAGGGGGCGGTAAAGCGAAACCGTTCTCCGTTGAAATGGGCAGGAATGATCCAAAAGATGTACGCCCTGTCGAACGGTTTCCATCTTACCACCTCAGAATCAACCAAATTGTAAGTACGTTACGACGTGACAGAACGTTGGCCTGTCTATTTGTAGATCTATCCGGGATACGTGAAGTCGTTCAGAGGTTTCAGTCATCGCAGAAGGCGACCCTTTTTTCCATGGCAGGGGCTCTCCTCAATGGAATGAAGGGAAAATGTCTGCGGCAGGAGGATCTAATCTGCCGGACCGAAGACACCGATGCGTTTTTGTGTTTCCTATCCTCTGATTCAAGATCCACTAATAGCCTGGAGGAATTGGCTACACGTGTGCAACAAGAGCTGCAAGCGGAAATGACCGAAGCCATTTTGGAAATCGCTTCCGACATGCCACAAATTACAGTTGGCTTCGGCCGCGTTATTACTAACGGAATTCTTCCGCCAGAACAGCTTGTCGCCCACGCCGTTTCTGAAGCAAAAGCTTGTTCTAATCTAATCGGCGAACAAAAAAAGCACCGAGACAAAGCATTCCTTCAAGAAATCATTGTCCACGACCAATTGTCGCCAGTTTATCAGCCGATCGTTCAACTAGATAGCGGGGATGTATTTGGCTACGAGTCGCTCATTCGAGGTCCTAAAGACACCTTGCTAGAAACTCCCAGGGCCCTCTTTTCTATTGCCGATAAAGTACGGCTTACTTTTGAACTTGATAGAGCGTGTTTTCGATCTGGGTTGCGGGGTGCGGTAAACCTTGAGCCAGTACATAGACTCTTTGTAAACCTATTGCCGAACTCGTTTTACGACTCCAACTTTATCGAAAAAGAAGTCTCCAATCTTCTCGACGCGGCCGAACTCACTCCAGCCAACGTCGTCTTCGAAGTCAGTGAGCGCCTCGCAATAGATGACTTTTCGTCATTCCGCGAAGCTCTTGCAAGCTATACTGCCATGGGATTTGGAGTTGCCATAGACGATGTTGGAACTCGCCATTCGAATTTAGAGACTGTCATGGCTCTAAAACCTCACTTTATAAAAATCAGTGACGTGTTAACGCGCGGAGTTTTCCAATCGCCAGTAAAACGCGAAATGCTTGGTTCACTGCAGAGAATTGCTGAAGCAATCGATGCCGTCGTCGTCGCAGAAGGAATCGAAAATGAGGACGACCTGCGGGTCCTTTGTGACTTGGGCGTGCGCTATGGGCAAGGTTTTTACATGGCACGACCGGGGCCAGCTTTTCCAAGACTGAGAGAAAGCGTGAAAGAGTCCGTACGAAGTTTTGCGCGCCCTCGTTCACCTATTACTACGAAGAACTCAGACCGATCTCCGGGCTGCGACGACGATATGGGCGTTGACAGTGGTGTTCACCCAGTCGAAGAACTCACCTTCAGCGAAAATGAACCCAAAACACGCCCGAAGATCATTCTAGAAGACCGCTCTTGGCAGCCTCTTCCAAACAGACCTGAACAACCAAACAGCTCCAAATCGCTGCTCGGCGATATACTAGACGATCTCGAATAAGAGATATCTTGCCGGGAGCATCGACCCTGCTCTCTGTTTACAAACCTCAACCGCTGGCGATTCCTCAATATTTTTAGATAATATGGGGCGGATCAATGGACCAACAGAGCTTTCATAAACTATTGGCCTTTGGTGTTGATAGAGGCGTATCGGATATCCACTTCGAAGTCGGCTACCCGCCACACTATCGGCTCAACGGAGAGTTGTTAGGTGCAATCAAAGTGCCCCCGATGACTCCGAAGGACACAGAATCAATTGCGGAAATGATCCTTGAAAATCGAACGCCCATAGATTTGCACAAACCTTTCGGCGAAATCGACGTTTCATACTCCATGACCGGAATGGGAAGATTCCGAGCATCAATATTTAGACAACGCGGGTGTGTTGGAATTGTGCTTCGACTGATTCCTTTTGATGTACACACCTTCGAAGAATTGAATCTTCCCCCAGTCATGTCTGAAATCGTAGACGCACGACGGGGTATGATTTTGATAACCGGCGCTACCGGTAACGGAAAAACGACAACAATTGCGTCTGTTATTCGGCACATTAACGAAACCCGTCATGCCCATGTAATTACTATCGAAGACCCCATTGAATACCTTTTCGAACCGGGGAAGTGCATGGTGATCCAACGCGAGGTCGGAGCCGATACCAACAGTTACAGCGAAGCTCTAACCGCGGCACTTCGACAGGATCCAGACGTTATTATGGTCGGCGAGATCCGAGACAGATCCACCGCATCTACGTGTCTTAAAGCTGCAGAAACAGGCCATCTGGTGATTTCGGCTATCCACACACCAGACACGGTTTCTACGATTCAACGTTATATTGGAATGTTCGAATCAGACTCTCAGGACATTGTACGAGAGAGGCTCGGAGATGCATTGCAGGCGATTATCTCTTTGCGATTGATCCCAGCTAAGGATGGGCGCCGTCTTCCTGTGGTGGAAATTCTCCGGGTAACTAGAACCATCAGAGAGAGTATTCGCCTTAACAAGCTCAACGACATCCCTGAGCAAATCCGCAAAGGACGGGACTTGTACAATATGCAGCTTTTTGATCAACACCTACTAGACATGACGAATGCTGGGTTGATTTCCATGGAAGCAGCCATTTACGCGTCGTCAAACCCTGAGCAGTTCGAGCGCTCGGTGACGATCACCTAGCTAATTTTTTTGACGAGCTCTTCTTTAGTAACGAGACGTTTTTCGATAAGCAATTCCATTAGCTTTCGAATGACGCCGTCATTGCGAATGAGAAGAGCTTCCAGTCTATCAATCCTTCTCGATAACAACGTTGGATCGACAATTGGCATGTTCTTGCTGGCAGCATCAGATAAGTCAATTTCAACGCTTTGAAGCGCGGGGTCGGTATGCGAGGAAACGTTTGCTGTCCCTTGTGGAGACGTAAATCGAGGAGCGGGCGCTGCTGGTTTGGACGGAGATAGATCCAGATCAACACTGGTTGGAACATGCGCAGCAGGAGCTATGCTTGCTGGTGTTCGACGCGGCCGATTCGCTCTTCCTTGGTAAAACCTATCCAAGCACCGTTCTATCGACTTAGGTCCGGCAATATACGGTCGGATATTGAGCTTAGTCTTGATACGAAGACCATCAATAATGTCCACGTCCGTCGGGTTGGTCATGGCAATGTCTAGGAACTTACCGTCTTGCTTCAGTGGCATAATTCCCAAACGCTGTGCATCCTCGCCAGATACCAACGCGACCACATCCGCGGGCACTTTAACCATATCTAGATCGACAGTCGGAAACTTGAGCTGCTCGCTCAAAGCCAACACAAGCGCTTCTTCGGAAATGGCACCTATTTCAATGAGCGTGATGCCTAACGGCTGCCCCCACTTCTTCTGTTCTCTAAGTGCAGAGTTAAGTCTTCCCTCAGAAAGAACACCGGCCTCCAAAAGAATCTCTCCTATTTTTTTCCTAGGCATTCTTCAAAAGACTCCTGATACGTAGACAAGCGATGCCCCTCCGAGTCCGAGGCCAGCTGCCGCTCCGAGCAAACCATAGCCTGCCGAATCCATGTCTTTAGATAACATCACCCCCGATATAATGGCTGCCGCGACCCCAGCACCCAAAAAAGAATACCCAATATATTTTGCTTTGCGCTCCTGGGGCCAACGTAAAGGACGTAAATCAACAGCGGCGGTCGGACCCATTGGGCCGCCGGGGTGCAAGACGGAAACGTCGTTTGTTCCGGCTACGAGTTCAACGACAGCTAAAGTCGAAGCTGCTATCGCCTCATCCACGGTACAAACGGTACAGCCAGTAGGCATTTGCGAAGTCGGCGCCCCCGTTTGAGTGTCCAAAAGCGACACCAAAAACCGATAAGAGCTCCCCTCTCCAGAAATCCTAGCCACAAGGACAAGTCCCACTCGCCCTTTGCTCGCCCGATAAATCTCTTTGAGACAGGGCCCAAACAAACAGCCATCTAGATATTTTGAGTTGCCGAGTTTTTTTCGCATTTCGGCTCGGGTTGCGACCTTGAGCCCGTGGAGTTTCAACCCTTCACCCAAGCTCGACTCGAATTTGGCTGCTGCGGCGTCTGATACACCATCCGTGGCTACGTGGAGAATACCAACGATTGGCGCCTTTTGGTTTTCTTGCTTCTCCTCAACCTTCGGTGCGGACTTTTTCCGACGGGAATCAGCTTGGGCCGAATCCGGGCTCACCAAGCCCAAGCCCAGAGAGCAAGTTAAAGCAATCGACAGCGGTATTCTAGGGTTGCTCCAACCCACCATCAATCTCGGAAATGAAGCGTTTCATCAATCCATCAATCATCAAATTTCGATCAGTTGTTCCGTACCGACCGTCCTTCCAACCGGTTTGAACTTCTTCATACCGCTCCTTGGATTCAACGATCACTCGTTTGTAAACACCGACCTTGTTTATGATGTCGCGTTGATTGCGAAAAAAGTACGACACCATAGACGCGCTTGCCGCTACAGTTAAAACCATACCTAGCGGGCCACCAAGAGCATATTTGAGCCCTACGCGAATCGCTACGGCTGCGGCGGCTCCGATAGCCATTTTTTTGGTCCCTGTCCCGTCAACCACCGAGTCTTTTGCCAGCGCAACCGCCGTCTGCCCACTGGCGATCAAGAGCGCGATGAAGTTGCCTTTACGGGTACTCCAGCCACGGTCGTAATACTCACGAATCGCAACCTTCAGGAAACTATCGAAATCACGGTAAAGACTCTTACCGTTCTCATTAGACGCTTGACTGTCGTCTTTGCTCATCGCTTGGAGCATAGCATCTAGGCTCTCCCGTGCCCGTTGACATCGGATGAATCGCGCCTCAGAGTGTACTCATGAGGCTTTTGCGTTCAATTTTGACCGTCAGTCTTGGCTGCTGGTCCATCCCCTCGGCCACGGCCGAGTCTGATTCTCTTGTAGATCTCGCTCTTAAGCAGTGTGAATCCGGGCAATATGAAGCTGGGCTTAGGGCCATCAAAAAAGCCCCCAAGGGCTCCCTGGAAGGCCAATTGGTCCAGGCAAAATGCAACGCGTACATTGGTCGTTACGATGAAGCTACAAAAGGACTCCTTAAGGCTTCTCGACGTGCAAGAGGATCCGAGTCGGAGGCTCAAGCTCTTCAACAACTTGTCAAACTTTTTCAACAAGGTGGCGACCACAAAAACGCGTTTGCCTTCCTGGGAAAATCAAAAGCAACAAACGACCCAAAATCCCGCGAATCCTATCTGCTTGCAAAGTCCTATCTAGCGACGGGGCAGTCTGCAAAAGCAGAGGCCATTTTCCAAAAACTTCTCGATGCAGAACAAGCAGGCTCCATCGACACAAACAACTGGGAGCAACTCTTCTTCGTGGCGGAAGCTGGCCGCGCTAAGGGCCATTTCCAATACGCTAACGAATCGTATCGAGACGCGCTTGAGAAAAAAGCCGACGAACATGAAATAAATCTAGCGTGGGGTGAGATGTTCCTGGAAAAGTTCGCACCCGGAAACGCTGCTGAGAGTTTTGAGGAGATTCTCAAATCTAATCCCAACCACCCAGACGCTCTCGCAGGGATGGCAAGGGTACGGCTCGAGGAAAATTACAATGTCGCTGAAGCGTTAGACTTCATCAGCAAGGCACTTGAAGTAAACCCCAAACATCAAGCGGCTCTTGTCGCTCGAGCATCGATCGAAATCGATCGAAATCAGTGGAAGCAAGCAAAGAAGACCTTAAATGGGATTTTAAGAAACTTTCCAAACCAGCTAGATGCACGCTCGCTTCTCGCGACCATTCATTGGCTTCGCGACCAAAATGACGACTACCTCAACGAGAAAAACAGAATTTTCTCAATAAACCCCGAGTTCGGGCGTTTCTTCCACTTGGTAGGTCGCTCGGCCGTGCGCGAACATCGGTACAAGAGAGCAATTGAGCTCTACCAAGAAGCGGTCAAGCTCAACCCGAAAGACTTCGCGGCCATGGAAGCAGTGGGAACCGGCTTCCTTCGTCTTGCCGATGAAAAAAAAGGACTTCAGTGGCTAGAGCGAGCCTATGCCGGCGACAGATACAACGTTCGGACGGTCAATACGCTCGAACTTTTCGATGAATACATTCCAAAGAACTACGAGTTCGCCGACACAAAGCACTTCCGACTACGTCTTCATAAAAAAGAAAAAGACGTTCTACTCAAAACCATCGCCCCCCTTCTCGAAGAAGCTTATTCCTCCATGGAAACACGTTACGGTTTTGAACCAAAAAAGCCGACAACTGTAGAACTTTTCAACAGCAGCGAACATTACAGCGTGCGCACCATTGGCCTTCCAAACCTAGGCGCTCTCGGAGTGTGCTTCGGGCGCGTCATCACCGCACTCAGCCCATCTACGGGAAACGTAAACTGGGGAATGGTGCTTTGGCATGAACTCGCTCATGTTTTTGCAATCCAAATCTCAAATTCCCGCGTTCCGCGTTGGTACACGGAAGGGTTGAGCGAATACGAAACAATCATCGCACGACCCAATTGGCGCCGAGAGAACGATGGAGACATTGCTGTCGCCCTTAAAGAAGGAACTCTTCCGTCAGTCGCGGAACTCAACTACGGCTTTATGAAGCCTGATAGACAACAAGTTGTCGTCGCTTACCATCTTAGTTCGGTAACGATTCAATACATCGCTGAGACCTATGGGTTTGATACCATCGTTCGAGGCCTTAAATTATTCGGCGAAGGGCTTGAAACTCCAGAAGTCATTGCGAGAATAACAGGAAAGAGCGTCACGAAATTCGATAAAGAGTTTCGCACCTACCTGAAAAAGAGACTACGTCCCTATTTGAAATCCTGGCACTTGCCAACCAATGGCTTGGAAGACTTGCCAGCCTTGGCAGACGTCACAAAGAAGAAACCACGAAGCGCATCAGCATGGACCAAACTCGCTCTTGCCGCATACTACGCGGGCAATGCGAAACAGGCGCAGTTGGCCGCACAGAAAGCACTAGACCTTCAATCTGAAAACGCTGAAGCGAGATTCGTTTTGGCGGAAATGAAATTGCGTGGAGGTGATTCTAAAACCTCAAGACGGCTGTTCGAGGAACTCCTCCGCAGTGGTCATGACAACGCAGAAATCAGGGCAAGGCTGGCATTCATCCTGAGGTCTAAAGGAGAGGTAGAAACAGCTATCAAACATCTTTGTAGCGCAATTGCACTAGATCCCGAAGGCTCCTATCCGTATAGGGAGTTACACGAAATTTACCAAGAACAGAAAAACGATCAGAAATCGCTCGAAGCACTTGAGCGCTACGTCTCTATTGAGCAAATGGAATTCGCCCCAATCAGAAAATTAGTAACAGCGTACGCCGAACGGAAACAATGGGCCAAAGCGGTTGCCTATGGGGAGAATGCTCAGCGAATAAACCCCTTCGACGCCGAGATATTGCTCGTCCTTGGACGCGGCAACAATGAGATCGAACGTCCCAAGAAGGCTCTCTTTGCATTCGAAACGGCGCTAAAAACCAACCCGGCCTTACGAAGGCCAGCCTTAGCCTATTTGGGCATGGCAAGGTCACACCTCCTTCTCAAGGAGACCAAAAACGCTAGAAAGTCTATACAGAAAGCGCTAGCTCTAGAACCAGAGAACAGCGAGGCACTCCGTCTTTCCAAGAGCATTAGTGCTAAGTAGAAAAAGGCAAAAACACATCGAATCGAGCTCCAGGGCCGGCGTTGTCAGCACAGCTCACTTCTCCACCGTGTTCCCGAATAATTCGGTGGGTGAGTGCAAGCCCCAACCCGGTGCCCCCGTCCTTAGTAGAATAAAACGCATCAAAGAGCTGTGCCCTACTGGCTTTCGGCACTCCAGGCCCACGGTCGGAAACGGAAATCACGATGCCCTTTTCCGCTCTTTTCGTCTTAACCGAGACCTTTCCACCGCCTACAGATTCGGCAGCGTCAGCTGCGTTCCTCACCAGGTTTAAAAGCGCTTGCCTCAGTTGGTTTTCGTCAAACTCAATACTCGGCAAATCACCATCGAGAGCCAACTCGAGCTCGACTTTGCGCGTCTCCAGTTGTGGACGCTCAAATTCAGCAAGACTAGAAATAGCTTGATTCACTGACCCTTTGCGCTTGTTGGTCTGGGGAACCCGAGCCATTGCAAGATAGCCACCTGTCACTTCTGTCAATCTATCAACCTCCTTGGTAATTGACTGACAGAGGCTTCTAGCTTCCTCAATACGTTCTTCGGGAAGAATTTGCAGTTCATCTTCAAGGAGTTCGGTATTGAGACCGATAGAGGAGAGAGGGTTGCGAACTTCGTGGGCAATGGTAGCCGCCATTTTGCCAACCGCGGCTAGACGTTCTGAACGAATTAGCTCTCGTTCTCGTTCTTCCACGGCCCTTCGCATCAGATTAAACTCCCTAGCCAATTCGGCGACATCGGTTGGACCGCGCTCGTCAATCCGGCTTGCATAGTCTCCCTTGGCAATATTTTGGGCGCCTACCCGTAAACGCTGCAGGGGCCGCAGTGAAAACGCCACGAGGGCAACAACCAATAACCCCACACCAACAGCGCCTGCGCCAAATGTAACGCTCAACGTTCGCAAGTACTGGGAACCTTCCTGCAAGCCAGCCGCTGTGCGAACCACCAAGTGCCGCTGTGTGTTTTCTAGTTTCCGCGTAACGTTATTTATTGAGCTCTCAATGCGCTTAATGCCGAGTAACGCTTTTTCGCCCTGCTCTCTACCCTTTGCGTCTTTGGAACTAGGAACGGAAGCAATTTGTATTGGGGGATGTCGCTCGACCGTCTTGTAAAACTCAACCGCTCTTTCAGCCAATTCGCGAATTTCGCGTAGCTCTGCCGCGGCAGCATCCAACGTCTCCACGTGGCTGTCAGGTACCGAAGCTTCACCTAGGATGCGCTCCATATCGTCGAGGACGCGGTTCCTGCTGGCAGTAAACTGACGTAACCGATTTCTCACCCTTTCCGCAGAGACCTCCATCACTAAGTCCGATTTTAGGTAGTCAAGAAGCGCTGCTTGCCGCTCCGCCAGATCCAGACTCCGGAGAGCCAACTGGAGGTAAGCGCCACGAATAATGCTTATTTCTTGGTCTAACCTGTTCAGGCGAAGCACGGATAGCGACGCAATAATCGCCACTGTCACAATGACAACGACAAAACCCGCGATGATTCGCGCCGATAGCGTCCCGGGAAAGCGTGGTCCCACAACTAGAACCTAGCTTAAGTCGGCCTATGAAGCCCAAGAACCGTCCCAAGATCTCTCATCCGGAGCCGATAACAGCCCAGAATTGCAAATTATTGTTCAGGGAGGCTAACTACCCACCATAAATCGAATAATATGACGGCTGTGGCTGTTCATCAGAAATGTCTTTTCTTGCTCTTAGCGACGAGCCTTTTCCTGCCCCAGGCAGCGCTCGCGCAAAACACAAAAAAAGTCGCCGTACTAGGCCTCGAACTGACTTCGCTTAACGCTGACGCGGCCAAGACGGCCAGTGCAGCGGGTGAGGCCACAACGGCACTTCGCAAAACAGTTGCCGAGACTCCCGGCTACACAATAGCTCCGAACAGCAACCAAGATTTAGCTGAAGCCAAACTACTCTCGGGGTGCACAGACGAAGCTCCCGCTTGCATGGCGAATATCGGAACCGAGCTAGGAGCCGACCTGCTTCTCTACGGTCACTTTTCCAAAGCAAGCTCCGGATACCAGATAGAAGTCATTTTCTTCGATATCGCAAAACGAAAAGTCATTAAGACCGCAGCAGAGACCGTGCCTACGAACGATGCGAGTGCCAAACGGTATTCTCCTCATACGAAAAAATTGTTCGCCACAGTAGCCGATATCGCATCACCGGTTGTCGCACCACCACCGGTCACAAAGCCCAAACCGCAATCCAAACTCACCGTCCAGGTAATTGAACCAGCGCTAACTGGCAACGTCGGAACGGTGATCGTCGATGGAACACCAGTAGGGAATCTCGTTAACGGAAGCTTCGAAAGCACGACTATTAGTCCAGGTGAGCACGCTGTGAAAATAGCCGTCCCCGGCTACGAACCTACGGAACAGAAGGTGGTCTTGCGTGATCGGATAGCCACGACCCTAGACTTTCGGCTTGTAACGCCCAATGTCCTTGTGAAACCTGAAGCTACCCTGAAGAAAAAGGGCGGCTCCAATACCGACAAGATCATTTTTTGGTCTGCAGCCACGGTTACGGTCGCCGCGGGTGGTCTGTGGGCCTTTAGCGGCCTCAAAGTCAAAGAGGCCGAGGACGAAAAGGACGATTTCCTGGACCGTGTACTCAACAACTCGGCCGAGAACATGCTGTACGATCAAGCACTACTCGATGGCTCGCGGGACGACGGCTGCGACGCTGCTGAAGCCGCCAACCTAGGTGGGGCAACCCCGAACCTTGCAGGCGTTGTTAGTTCCTGCGCCGACGGCAGAAAATTTGAAAAGATCGCCAACGTCGCCATTGCAACTACCGCAGTCGTGGGTGCCGTCGCCGCTTTCTACGCATATCGTGCGTTCTTTCGGAACAGCGAGTCTGAGCCCGAGCCAGGACCTAGCGTTCAACTCGTGCCCGTCCTCTCGCCAAACCAAGCCGGCGCTGAACTGACGATTCGTTTCTAACAAATCTGGCTCAGTTAGCTGAGCGGGTTACTCGAACCAGAACCGATTTTGAAATGGGGGTTCGTGAATGCTTGGCGAACCGCGATAGAGGCACAAGCGGATTGGCTTCGGGAAAGTACGTGGCAATACATCGGCGAGGGATATCGTAAGCAAAAACAGTGAACCCCTTCACCTCTCGCATAACCCCGTCATATTCACTCCGAAGGTCAACTCGTCGCCCCTCCCCAACTTGGAGTTCCTCCAAATCAGAGGGGTTCATAAAAACGGCAAATCGTTCTCCTTTGACACCACGATACCTGTCGTTAAAGCCGTAGATTGTCGTGTTGTACTGATCGTGGCTTCGGATGGTCATCATCCGAAACTCACCCGGTTTTAGCGTTAACTCTGGACTGGGGTGCACCGTAAATTCTGCTTTTCCAGAAGCTGTTTCAAATTTTCGCTCTCGCGCTCCATTGGGTAGACGAATGGACTCCCCCCGGTCGATCACCTCATTGATACCTGCAAACGCGGGAAGGACACGCCCGAGGCTCTCTCGTATCTTTTTGTACGATTGCCCAAACTCGTTCCACGGAATATTCGACTCCGCCTCTATCGCCGAAGCGATTCCTGCAACGATCTCTACTTCACTCCGCAACATCGAACTCGCCGGCGGGATCCGTCCTTGCGAGGCATGCACCATACTCATGGAATCTTCGACTGTGACGCGCCTAGCCACTCCGTCGCGTTCATCTCGCTCTGTTCGTCCAAGGCAAGGAAGTAGAATCTTGGTCTTTCCGCCGTGGAGATGGCTTTGGTTGATTTTCGTCGTTATGTGCACCCCCAATGAAACGTTGGCCATCGCCTTCTCAACGGCTCGAGTGTCAGGAGTTGCAGAATGGAGGTTCCCTCCCATCGCAACAAGCATGTCTACTTTGTTCGCCTCCATCGCTTCAATGGAAGCTAGAGTGTCTAGCCCACTTTCTCTTGGCATCGGTGTTGAAAACTCCGTTTCCAACGAGGCGAGAAATTGCTCGGCGGGTTGGGAGGTAATTCCCACAGTGCGATCACCTTGGACATTGCTATGCCCTCTCACCGGGCACAGCCCAGCCCCAGGGCGCCCCACATTGCCGCGAAGAAGCATCAAATTGACGATTTCTTGAATGTTAGCGACAGCGTTTTCGTGCTGTGTCAGTCCCATCGCCCAGCACGTAATGACACGCTCGGACGATGCGTAGATGTCCGCAAACTGACGGAGCAAATTTTTATTGATGCCGGTTTTTTCTGCCACGTCATCGAGTGAAATTTTGTTGATATGCGCCTCAAAAGCGCGGAAGCCACCCGTGTACTTCTCGATAAATTCATGGTCGAGAACATTGCCTTCCTCTCGCTCCTTTTTAAGTAGCAGTTTCGAGATTCCCTGGAAAAGCGCGACGTCTGCGCCGATGCGAACCGGAAGATGTAGAGAAGCAAGAGAAACGCCCCCCTTCATTAGATCAATAGGTTTCTGCGGATGACTGAACCGAAATAGTCCAACTTCTCGTAAGGGGTTCACACTCACGACCCGACAGCCTCGCTTTACAGCTTCCCGCAAAGCCGAAAGCATCCGTGGATGGTTAGTACCTGGGTTTTGTCCCACGACAACGATTAAATCGGCTCGCTCAAAGTCGTCTAACCCAACTGTCCCTTTGCCAACACCGATCGATTTCTTCAATCCGTAGCCACTAGACTCGTGGCACATATTCGAGCAATCAGGAAGGTTGTTGGTCCCTAGGGAGCGAGCAAGGAGCTGATAAAGAAATGCGGCTTCGTTACTCGTCCGACCCGAAGCGTAAAAGACCAGTCTATCGGCATCAGCCGTAGCCTTCACTTTTTTGGCTACTCGGCTGTAGGCGTCTTCCCACGAGATGGGCACAAAGTTCTTCGCCCCTTCCTCGGCTATCATTGGTTGCGTAAGGCGACCCAACTGACCGAGTTCAAAATCACTCATGGATCGGAGTTCCGCTATGGTGTGAGCCGCGAAGGTTTTCTCGGTCGCCTTTTTCTTTGTAGCTTCCTCTGCGACGGCCTTTGCCCCGTTCTCACAGAACTCGAACATGGATCGCTTTTTCGGTTCTGGCCAAGCACACCCGGGACAGTCAAAACCTTTGTCTTGGTTCACGTTGAGGAGAAGTTTGGTGCCTCGAACCAGCCCTGTTTCACGGCGGAGATGATGCAGAGTGGCACCAATAGCGGGAAAACCTCCCGCAGTCGTTGATTTCTTCGACTTTGCCGACATTCCTCGAGCTTAGACGCAGAACCACCTAAAATCATGCTAATCCTGTATCGGACCTGTTTCTTGGAGCTACTACTATTCAGTATTCTTGCCCTTCTCCTAGGGCCACTCATCCTTCGCCTAGCTAGCCGGGGAAGCGCTTACCTCTCTTTGCTCGATGGGGCGACGATGGTCTTGGTTGTGGGCTTCGTCCTGGTTCACATTATGCCTCGGGCTTTCCAGGTCGCCGGGTTTCCAGTCGTGCTTATCGCTATCGCCGGGCTTCTCGTTCCCGGTTGGTTGGAGCGCTCTCTAAAACGGGTCGCCTCTCGCACTCACGCACTCACACTGACCGTGGCCACAGTTGGTCTTGTTGCACACGCGCTGTTCGATGGCGTAGCCCTTGGGCTTCCTAACACTGACCATTCCGGCGAAACCTCAATGCTTGCCCTCGCCGTCGTCTTTCACAGGTTGCCCATCGCCATCACCCTTTGGTGGCTTGTGCGGCCTTCCGGCCTACGAGCTGCCATCAGCATTCTTTTCGCCGTCGGTGCAGCAACTTTGATTGGCTACTTTTTGGCAACAGACTTTTCGGCAATGCTAAATGCGGAATGGCTCGCCTACGCACATGCTCTCGTTGCTGGCTCTCTGCTTCATGTTCTTTTTCATCGGCCCCTTCCCAAGACCACAAACACGGATAGCCAAGACACCTTCTGGTCCGGTGTCGGCGCGCTCTTAGCTCTCGGCGTCGTTCTCTACACAGCCGACGCGCATCCACACTTTGCCCACGAGGCCTCGTTTGCCTCCAGTTTTCTCGCTCTTTGTCTTGCCACGGCGCCGGCACTCTTACTTGGTCTTTCGCTTGCTGGACTTCTACAAGTAGTGTTTCCAAGCACACCATTGAGCTGGATGCGTTCAGGCAGTGCTCCAGGCGATGCCGTACGTGGGATGGTCTTCGGACTTCCCCTTCCTATATGCTCTTGCGGCGTCATCCCCCTTTATCGAACGCTTATCAAGCGTGGTGTACCAAGCGCGGCAGCGATGGCATTCCTGGTAGCGACCCCCGAACTTGGTCTCGACGCAATTCTGATCTCTATACCGCTACTTGGCGGAGAACTAACTCTGGCCCGCGTCATTTCCGCAGCGCTCGTTGCTCTTCTTGTTGGCGCGTTTGTGGGAGCTTGGGCAGAAAAACGCACGGTTAGATCTTCGACTGAAGCTGAAGATGCCCAGCCTCCACCTAACTCAATGGCCAAGCGTTTACTTTTTGGACTCCGATATGGCCTTGTCGAGGTTGTCGATAGCGTGGGCCCCTGGCTGGTCCTCGGATTGGCAATCGCCGCAATGGTAGAACCCGTTCTTAACCTCTCCGGGCTCCAGGCCCTACCATCTGGGCTAGACGTCCTTCTTTTCGCTCTCCTTGGGCTGCCAACCTATGTGTGCGCATCCGGCGCTACGCCTCTCGCAGCGGCCCTAATACTCAAGGGAATTTCGCCAGGCGCAGCGCTCGCGTTTTTATTGGCCGGCCCGGCAACCAACGCGACCACTTTTGGGGTGCTCAGCAAGTTGCACAACCGGACTGTTGCCTTTGGGTTCGGCTTCGCCGTTGTCCTCCTCAGTATGGTTCTCGGCCTGGTGGTCAACGCCATCGTTGCGACAAACGGTGGGTTAAATTCCGTTCCTCACCACCATGACGACTACGGGGTGATCGCATGGGGCAGTCTGGCTATCTTGACCGTGGCTTTCGGGCTTTCCCTTCTTCGTATTGGCCCAAGAGGGTTCATTTCTCACATATTGACGGCTCACGATGAAGGTGAGAGCAATGATGACCACGACCATTGCTGCCACTAGTCTGCGATAGCTAAAGAGTTTCTAACGGGTCGTCAAGAAGGTCGACTCGCCATTCCTCGCCCTCTTTGACTAAGCGGAGATCAAAGCTCTGTCCTCGATTGGTCTCGACCGTCAAAACCGCAGCCAAATCGGTCTGGTTTTTTATGGCCACCTTTGTTGGACTATCTACAAACGAGCTACGAATCATATCAACCGGAGAAAAGTGCCTATTCGCAACCATGTGGTTCGCGTCATCTGCTGCTTGCTCCAAAAATTGCCTCGATTTTTGGGAAAGCAAAGGTAGAACCCTCTCTCTTTCGTCCGACCCAACAGCAGACACAAATTCTCTTGCCACCTTAGCGGCACTCCCTTGCCGAGCAAAACAACCACTATCGCTCACTGTTAGGGCAACTGCCCCCGCCGCTAGGACGGAAAAAAGAGCGGGAATTCTTGTAGTTAGTTCCCTTGCCACTACCCGAACAGTCCCAATTTCTTGCGTACTTGCTCCATCGTCCCCTGGGCCATTTCGCGTGCGCGAACAGCCCCTTTCGCCAACACCTCATCGACGGCTCCAGGATCGTTTTCTAGCGTTTCTCGCCGCTCTCTAATGGGTTCGAGGTGCGCGATGACATTTTCTGAAAGAGCTTTTTTGCAATCAACACAGCCAATTCCTGCCGTTGTGCACCCCTCGCGTACCCAGGCCAACCTCTTCTCATCGGAGAAGAATTTGTGCAACGAGTACACGTTACAGTCCTCTGGATTGCCTGGATCTTCTCGTCGCTCTCTCTTTGGATCGGTCGCGGCTTTACCAATAGACTTGGAAATTTGCTTGTCGGTCGCTCCGAGCGAAATGGTATTGCCAAGTGACTTGGACATTTTGGCTTGGCCGTCCAAACCCAAAATCTTGGGAGTCGAGGTAAGTAACGCCTCCGGTTCTGGGAAGACTTTGCCGAATCGACGATTGAAACCCCGGGCAAGTCGCCGAGCAAACTCTATGTGTTGAATCTGATCTTGTCCCACCGGCACAGCCTGCGCTTTGTACAGCAAGATATCGGCAGACTGAAGCACGGGGTAATCGAACAAACCTACGTTGATGTTCTCTTCCTGTTTTGCGGCTTTGTCTTTGAACTGCGTCATACGACTCAGGTCCCCAAAGGGTGCCACCGAGTTGAGAATCCAACACAGCTCCGTGTGCTCGGGGACTTGAGATTGAACAAATAAAACTGATTTTTCTGGATCAACACCGCAGGACAAAATGTCGACGACCATTTGCCGTACTCGGGGGGCCATATCCTTGCGTTCGTAGTCTTGAGTAATGGCGTGATAGTCGACCACACAGAAAATGCAGCGATAGTCGTCTTGGAGTGACGCCCAGTTGCGAATGGCACCAAGGTAGTTGCCAAGATGCAGCTCTCCAGATGGCTGAATCCCAGAGAATACCGTTTTCATCGTAACGCCTTACCTCTCGTCTGCTTTCGGTGGCCTTGTTACGTACCGCTAGTTTGTTGTTGCTGCTGAGCTTGAGTAAGACCGTGCCGCTTCAGAAGTTCTCGAAGGTGATATCGCGTCAAGCCCGCCTCCTGAGCAGAGCGAGTAATATTGCCTTCGTTCCTTTTTAACAAGGCTCCTAGATAGGCGCTTTCGAAAGCGTCAACGACCGACTGTTTGGCTTCTTTGAAACCCAGTCCAGGTTTCATCAGTGACGCGTCAAACGTCGCAGGCCCCGAGGAGACTGGAGCGTCTGAACCTGAAAGTTCTGCCGCTGCCTGCCGAGCCGCGTCGGTTCCAGCTTTAATCAAGTCGTGATTCACAATTGGCGAAGGTCCACCGCGACCGAAAACCAGATCAGATCGAGCGATAACTGGACCGTCTGAAAGGGCGGAAGCACGTTCTACTACGTTCCGCAGCTCACGAACGTTGCCAGGCCAGGTATGTGAAATCAGCGCAGCGACTGCATCTTGGCCAAAGGAAAGATTCATTCCGCGGCGAGAGGCAACTTCCCTGAGGAAATGTTGCGCGATGAGAGTGACGTCCTCGCGACGCTCTCGGAGCGGCGGTAACTCGCAATGAACCACAGAAAGTCTGAAATACAAATCTTCTCGGAAGTTCCCGCCATTTACCTCTGCGCGTAAATCTCGGTTTGTAGCCGCTAGAACTCTAACGTCGACTTTAATTGTCTTATCGCCACCGACTCTCTTGATTTCTCGCTGCTCGAGAACTCGAAGAAGTTTGGGTTGCAACATGATATCGAGCTCACCTATCTCATCGAGAAAGATCGTGCCGCCATTGGCTTGCTCAAAACAACCACGGTGCTGACCAACAGCTCCCGTAAAAGAACCCTTTTCGTGACCAAACAACGTCGATTCAATGAGATCTTTGGGAATCGATCCGCAATCCAAAACCACGAATGGTTTATCTTTCCTACGCGAAGCGTTATGGATTCCCCGCGCCACAAGCTCTTTACCGGTGCCGGTTTCCCCGGTGATGAGACAAGTAAGATCCGAGGGTGAGATTTTTTCCAGCGATGCGAAAATTTCTCGCATGGAGGGCGAAGTCCCCATAACCCGATCGAACCGATCTTCTTTCGAAAGCTCGATTTCTACGACGTCAGAGGTTGGCTTAAATTGAATCTTGGTCTGACCAATTCGGAAGGTAACTCCCGGACGAAGAAAAACCTCACGGACTTGTAGATCTCCTACATAGGTTCCGTTGCGGGAATTCAAATCGCGAAGTCGGTAACCGTCATCACGGGCCTGAACCTCAAAGTGAGTCCCCGAGACCGCCTTATCGCCGACCACAAGATCGTTGATAATACTTCGTCCACCCGAGCAACGAGTTTTGGAGATCTCAACTTCTTTTCCCGCATCAGCTCCTTCGAGAACCACGAGCTTGGCTTTTTGTAGCCTGCGAACAGTGGCTCGCTCGCCCTCAAAGACTGTCGTTAGTCCAGAGCGCTCCGGCTGCTCCTCGCCGGGTCCACTGTCATTGTCGTCCATACAGAATGCAGGTTAGCCCCCGAGGTACATGTGGTCAAACTACTTTGCGTGAATTTTCCCGCACATGCGAGCCTGTTGAGGGGGAGATCTCCTAATTCATCCAACGCTTTCCGGGATCGTCGTCTGGCTGCCCCGGCACAACCTTTAGCTTCCGGCGGATCTTGGCTTGTTTCCGTTTGAGCCACCAAAGCTTCAGGGAAAACTTCTCTTCTGTAATCAAGAACGCCAAGGCCATCGCTGACACCATTGCCGCACCGTGCGCCCACCTTTTACCGAAGACCAACATGGCCAGCGCGAGCCCCGCCATACCAATTGTTAGCTGTCGCCCTGTTAGAGGCACCACCGCAAAGAACTGAACTTTCTGGTTCGAAAACACACGACCGAAGGCAATGATCCCCGCAAATACAAATGGAGACAGGCCGGCAACAATGGCGTCGCCCGAGCCGACCAAGTAGCCGACAAGAGTGCCGACGGTAGCCCCGGTCAACGAAGTATAAAGAGCGAAAAGTAGAAAGCGTTTCTTTCCCCACCAGCGCTCTAGTTGCGGCAAAAACTTCCACAGCATGAACGCGTGAAGGAGCGCGGAAATAAATTCAATTTCCACAAGTGGGCTGGTGAGCAACTTCCAAAACTCGTACTCACCCCAAACGGAGTTGGGCGTTGCAATCGCCCAGCGGACAATCTGGGACTGAATCGTTTGGTTCGTCAGTAAGTAAGCCAACGAACCAACCGAGGAGACAACGAGGAGATAGAGGGCGCCTCTTGTTATGTCGGCACCAAGACCATCCCCTTTGGGCGTTCCACTCACTAAAGCAGTATACGCGCTCGGCAAACGAATGCCGAGCGACTTAGCACCCAAGTCCTCATTACGCTAGCCCTCTAGCGCCTATTGCAGTTGGAGCTGCGCTGGGGTCAATGTCACAAGCTCATTGCCAAAACTGATTGAGCCGTTTGTGTTGTCTGTAGCTAGTGCTGCTCCCACACCGTTGAGTAGTTGCCTGCTCACGGTCCAGTCGCCAAACGTTACCTTGTCGCTTCGTTGAATCGCGTTGATTCCGTCTTGACAGGCATGGTCGCTAAGCGCGACGACAGATGAGTCTGATACCAGGGTCGATGTGTAAGAAAAGCCAGCCGCTCCTGCTTGAGCGCAAGTAAGCGGCGCTCCGTTCACGTCAAAAATATCGTACTCAGACTCGAAAAAACCGCCATCCACTGGGAACGAAACATCAATCGAGGCGAGTCCGTTGACAAGGATGGGAAAGACGTCGGACTGCGCGATTAGCCCAACATTTCCTGCATCTTCACAAGCAGTCTCAAGCCCAGCTTCTGACAAACTGAAAAAGATATCGTAGTCATTGGGCGCGATATAATCGGGTGTTCGACCACCGCCGTCAGTGCAATTGAAGCAGGTGATATAACAATCGAAGTCATCGCAGTCTCGTCCCTCTGGGACCATCGTGACCTGCATGGTCCGTGCGTTCGGAGGACAGCCAACACTTTGGTCGAGCTCACCTCCGGTAAGATCCCACGTCATGTCTACCTGCCCCGCGCCGGGAAAAGTCGGATCAACGACGACATTGAAATCGTCTCTGCTGTCATTGATGAAGCAACCTGAGGAGAACAGAAGAGCTATGCCAAAAATCGTTGAGAGGTATTTCATGGTTCTTTCCTTCGCGAGCGCAATTGTCCGTGATTTTGACGCGCCAACACAACTTCCATTCAAACAGAATTACCGCGAAAAACCAGTGACATAGGTCATGTTCCTGAGCATGTGCACCCCGCCGGAGCGCACTCGCTATTCGAATTGGTTTGGTCAGAAACCACAATTAGGAATGAATTCAAGGTCATAATCTGCCCCTCGCGAGCGGTCCTCGCGATGGGAGCTGGAGCAACAAAAGTACCTAAATCCGCGATTTGCCCATTTTCACAAATGGGCCTCACCGCCAAAAAAGTGTCGCCGTTGGGGATCTCAAAGCCGGTCACTCCGCTGCCACCCTCGCAGGGAAAACGGGCGGTCTCAGCTCCGTTGTCGCAACCACCTGGTCCCCAGCAGAGCTCAATGTCTTGAATATTCGCGTTTCGGCAATCGCGCACTGGGTCGTCTTCAAAAGTCCGCAGAATCCAGGAGAACTCGGCAGCGCTTCCGTCCACTGCCACACAGGAAGGCAGAAGAGTAATCAAACCCATCAAAGTCAAAAGCCGTCGTATGTAAGTCGTCAAGTACACAAGTTGACCCCCAAGATCCCTCGTGTTACTTGCTAAATACCGAATATGCAAGACCTAGTCACCTTAACCGTGGCAGCTGAGAACCTCGATATTTGGTATTTAATTGGCCGAGCTAGTTGGGTGGTCAAGGGGGTCATGCTGCTACTCGTGGCGATGAGTATCGCGAGTTGGTACATCATCGGCTACAAAATGAAATTTCTCGGTCAAGCCGGACGCGAGGACGAGGAATTCCTCGATTCCTTTTGGCGAACGCGAGACATCGAACAAATTTACAAAGTCGCTCAAAACCATACGCGTAGTCCTGTGGCCGCGATGTTCCTGGCTGGCTACTCCGAGCTTTCCAAACTGAAAAGTGGAGACGAAGGCAGGAGTACAGATGGAGATATCGATAATATCCGTCGAGCGCTACACAAAGCTACGACTGCGCAGACAATGCGACTTGAGTCCATGATTCCGTTCTTGGCCACCACTGGTTCCGCTGCACCGTTCATCGGTCTCTTTGGCACCGTCGTTGGTATTTTGGTTTCCTTTATGGACATCGCAGCCCAGCAAACTGCCACGATAGCGACTGTCGCTCCCGGAATGGCAGAAGCGCTTTTCGCAACGGCCATAGGTCTTGTCGCTGCGATACCTGCCGTCATGGCTTTCAACTTCTTCCAGCGGAAAATTCGTATTCGTTTGGGTGAAATGGAAACATTTCAGCAAGACTATCTGAACATCATCAGACGACACTTCCTCAATTAGGGAGTAGAGAGCGAGAAAACAATGGGGGCGCAAACTTCCGGCAACGGGCAGTACAACAGCGAAATCAACGTCACGCCCATGGTGGATGTCATGCTGGTCCTTCTGGTCATCTTTATGGTTACTGCACCAGTACTAAACACAGGTGTCGAGGTAGATACCCCAAATGTTGCCGGCGAACCGGTTAACGACCCAGGCGCCAATCTCAGTCTTTCTATCGACAAGAGAGGCAAACTCTTCCTCGGAAGCAAAAAGATTGACTGGTCTGAGCTCGAAGACTTCATCAAAAACAACGCTAAGTTGCAAAAAGAACGTGTCTTATTTGTGGAAGCCGACAAACACCTCCCCTACCGAATCGTTGTTAGTGCCATGGCCATTGCACGTCGGGCAGGCATCATAAAAGTCCAATTGCTTACCGATCCATCCGCTCAAATGTCGGTTGAAGAATTAGACAAAGGAATAGGTCCCCAGGCGGTGTCTAAGAAGAAATAGCTGTCATGTTGGAAAACAAACACGCCATTGGACTCTTATGTACTGCCCTATTTCACGCGTCTATCGTGGCGATTTTTGCCGTGGGATTTAGTGACGAAGAGGCCTTGTCACCGGAGTTTGAAGAAGCTGTCACTATCGAAGCTTCACTCGCCTTTAAAAAGGTAACGCGCAAAAACCGGCAACCACAGAAACAGCGCAAGAAAAAATTCAAAGAGCCAGAAGCCCCAAAAGTCGCCAAAGACGACACAGTTAAAACTAAAGAGAAAGAAAAAGAGCCTTTGGCAGCAAAGCCAGATGAAATTGACCCGGACTCCATCTTCGAGAAGAACCGCGCGCAGAACGAGGATCTTTCAAGTAGCGGAGTAGATGAGCTCCCGAGCGAAGGACAGGACGACGGCTCGAAGTGGGGAACAGAAATAGACGCAAAAGGTCATAAATATTCCGCTCAACTTAAATCAAATATTTATTCTGTTTGGACATACCCAAGCATCTCCTCCGACGAAGGGTTCGCTGAGGGGTGCGTGAAATTGAATAACAAGGGCGAAATCGTAAAACGCGACGTCAAGACTGGGTCGAATAAAGACCTAAACTTATCCGTCAGAAACGCACTCCGCAAAGCGCCTGATATGAACGAACCGGTTCCAGAGGAATTACGAACACTTCTTACCGGAAAGGGCATTTGTTTCTCAATGAGCCCTAGCGATAGATAAGGAAACCAACATCCATGCAAGTCGTCAAAACGCTATTCTTCTCAATTCTCTTTCTTGGACTTTGTCGACCTTCCGTCGCTGCCGCGCAAGACGCGGACCAAGCTGAGATTGACCTGAGTAATCCGCAACGGACCAAATACCCAATAGCAATGCCTATGGCAGTTGGAGGCGACAAGCAAGCATCCAAAGAGATTTTGGAAATCGCTACCGATAACCTCAACATGTCGGGTTGGGCAAAAATGCTCAACCCAAGCGGTTTTCTAGCCAACATCCAATCAGAGGGATTGGCAATCGTTCCAGAAGACTGGAAAAACGTCGGTGCATATGGAGTCATCAAGTATTTCGTTTCCGTAACAGGCAACCGCTTTAGAGTAGAGTTTCGACTTTTTGAGGTTGAAAAAGGCGCTAAACCAGTTTTGGAAAAAACTTTTAGCGGTGACCTGCCAAACCTTCGGCGCTACGTCCATCAGTGGTGCAACGAAGTGGTACGCCATTACACGGGAGATGCCGGTTTTTTTGGGTCCCGATTAGTCTTCTCGGAAAAGAAAAGAGTCCTCGGAGGCCGTTCCTGGTCAAGCGTTGCCACCGTGGGGTTCGATGGCAGAGACCTTCGAAGACTTACAAAAATTCGAACCTTAAACATCCTACCTAGATGGTCACCAGACGGCACCAATATCGTCTTTACTTCCTATCGAAAAAAGAACCCCGATCTTTACGTCCTGCCGACAAGCGGCGGAACACCACGCGTACTTAGCGCCCGACGAGGAATGAACCTAACCGCCAATTACTCGCCAGACGGAAGGAAGATCGTAGCGTCCCTATCTAAAGACGGGAATCCCGAGATCTACATTCTCGACGCATTTGACGGCTCCATTATTCGCAGAATTACCAAGAGTCGATACATCGATACCTCACCAGCATGGTCTCCCGACGGCAGCGAAATCGTTTTCGTTTCTAATAGACAAGGAGGACCGCAAATTTTCGTGGTTTCTTCCAATGGCGGAACTCCGAGAAGGGTGTCCTTTAATGGTAGCTACAATACTGATCCTGTCTGGTCGCCAAAGTCCGGCAAACGTCTTGTGGCATACACGACTCGCAGCGAGACGGGCAAAATGGATGTAGTCACCCTCGACCTCAAAACCGACAAAATGGTCCGTGTCACGCAGAACGAGGGCAACCATGAAGAACCAAGCTTTGCCCCTAATGGCCACGCAATCGCCTATACGAAAACCGGTCGCGATGCTGGCATCTACATAGCGAACGTTGATGGCACCGGTGATGCCAGACGAGTCTACAAGGGCCGCGCATCCTCGGTGAACTGGGGCCCGGCTCCAAGACCCTGACCCCCGAAACGAAGAAATCCCCTGAGCAGACACTCAGGGGATTAACTTGTGTATGTTTGTTTGGCTCTAGCCTTGTGGCTTACCGTAGAGCTCGGCAACTCCTCGACGATCGTCATCGGTGAGTGTTAGGTCTCCGGTACCGCCGCATTGCGGGTAGTGCATGACCGACGCAGCATCGTAGTCGGTGACTTGTCGGTAGCTGCTGTCAATGAATCCCTCAAGAAGACATGAGAACCATGCTTCGAAAGGCATATCGAACATGGAAGCGTGTACATGCTCGTGACGGAAGCCAAGAGCGTGACCAAGCTCGTGCATCAAAACGCCATCTAGAGTGAACGGGGAGTCCGCAGGAACGTCCCAAGCCGACTCGTCAACAATAACGTTGCGTGCTGCTCTTTCCGAGTCCGGGAAGAATGCTCGCGCGATGAACTGACCGCTGTCCGATGGGTTCACGTCGAAAAGAACATTGGTATTCTTCTCGTCGCAATTCGCATCTTCGGCTGAGTTGTAAACAAATTTGAGGTCGCCAGCTTCCATCCAAGCTGTGGTAGCAGCTTTCATAGCAGCAACCATTTGCTTGTGACGCGCGCCAAAGCTATCGCTAATGCAGTAGCTGAGGTTTTTCTTCTGGTCGTTGTCCCAGAGGCTATCCTTGCCCTCTACCTGGTGAACCGTAAGAGCCTGGTCGCTGTAAAGACGGTTGTAGTAGTTCTTGAGTTGTACGACGTCACGAACTGGAACATCCCAATCTACGATGTAAGACCCGTTTGAGTCTTGGTAGAGGGATCCAACCCACTCATCAAAGGTGGGGGCATCGAGACTCGAAGAAAGATTTGGATTCTGAGCATCGCAGCCCAAAACCGATAACCCGATAGCAGCAACACAAACAGACGCGGCTTTCGCAAAACGCATATACACACACTCCCTTAGCAAATTCCCTAAATCTGGCTTGAGTCTTAGAAAAACTTTCCACCAGCCTGTCACCCAGGGATGTACAGAGCCTCCATTCTCCACACATCTCCTACTAGACCATTCAAGTAGGTTCCCTAACGCAACTTCGAATGTGTAGCTCAGGTGTCGACCAAGTTACAAGGGTTTTTCTTGATTGGTAGTTTCATCAAGAAAACCAACGACAAAGGTCTTGAACGTGTTTGTGCGCTCAGGTGAGAAAAGTGGCTAAGTGTAGACACTAGGGATCACGTTTGCGCACATATACATACGCAATTTACGACCATTCAGCTATTCAATCCGGAGAGGGGATCGACAGACTTGATTGGGCACCTATGCGAACAGACGAACGAACTCGTTACGACGGCTTGTAGTCGATATATGGCCCTGAAGAATCAGGGGCAGGCGCTGCGGTAGTAGTCTCCGCCTCTTCCACGACTGAAAAAATCTTTATGGACGAAGGAGAAATACGTACTTCTGGCGCAACTCGACGGAGAATTGAAACCACATTCCTTTGAATATCTTCAACGTCGTTTGCACCGATCCCCGACTTGCTTACTTTTCCAATCCAGCGGTCATCCCCGTGATTACAGACCCGGAGAAACTCACCCTTGGGATCTTCGAAATAGCGACGATCTCCCTGCTTTGCATTCGACAATGCATCGCGAAGCTTGCTGTCTATCTTACAGCCGAAGAAAAGCTGCTCTGTCTTTTTGATATCCATTTTATTTGCTTTCCCCGCTGTTGAACTGGTTGATTGGTTCGGGGAGAAGGATTCGAACCCTCATAGTCAGCACCAAAAGCTGATGTCCTACCATTAGACGATCCCCGAATGCTCTCCAGCGCTGCGATCGTAACCTGCATCTCGGTTTATGTCGAGATTGCCGACACGAAGGCTGGCACCTCATCTGAAGATGACAAGGTGAGTTAGTTTCTTAGAATAAAGGGTGGCGAGGGGCGGATTTGAACCGCCGACACAGGGCTTATGAGACCCCCGCTCTACCGACTGAGCTACCCCGCCGCGGGAAGGCGCGGAACATAAACAAGCCCCATACGTGGGAGCAAGCCCAAATCAGAGCCCAATTTGCCAAGCTAGTGTATACACCGGCCGTGGAAAACGGGCTGAACGAAGATGAAGCGCTACTGGTCGGTTCGGTACGCAGATTCACTGAACATCAGATCTCCCCAGCTAGTGCTGACGCGGATCGCAAAGGCCAGTTGCCAGAACAGCTGATAAAGCAAGCTCTCCAACTGGGGTACTTCTCTGATGTAGTGAATGGCGACTGGGGCGGCGACCGGGAAGGCTCCTATTCTCACAGAGTCAGAGCGCTGCGAGGAGCAGAAGCCGCAAAGGGCTGTCCAGCCATGGCTGCCGTCCTTGAGTCAACGGTTGAGGCAGCTCTCATTGTCGAAACGTGGGGAAGCGCCGTCCAAAGAAAAAACATTTTGCCAAGACTGGCTGCCGGAAGCACGGTTGCCATCTTTCGGGATACAGGCTGCCGTATGGACGTAGAATTTGGGGCCAAGAAGAAGGTTCGTGTTCGTGGCGGAACCACGTCGGTGCCTGTTCTAGGTATGGCCGACTATCTCTTGGTTGTGAAAGATCAGAGCGATGCGCCATCCGTAATGCTCTTAGATACCTCCAAGATAGATCGCACAACTCAAGCCCCATCCGGTTGGCGAGCCGCAACCTGGGGAAAAGCTTTGGTCAATGTCAACTTGGATGAGGAGGATTTTGTATTGAGGTCTGAGGTCGCAACGCAGGCAAGCAAACAGATTCTAGAATGGGTCCGTTGCTCTCTTGCGGCACGAGCCATCGGCACAGCCTCGGCGGCAATAAAACACGCAGAAAAATACGCTCAAGAGAGAATTCAGTTTGACCAACCAATAGCTAAATTTGAGTCCATCGCTGCGCTTATAGACGACAATAAAACATCGATCACTGCAGGCTGGGCCTTAACCCTGCAAGCCGCCGAACGAATCGATTCCGGCGCCAACGACGCGTCTGACCTTGCGAGTAGAGCAAGGCTCTTTACGAGCGAAGTTGTCTCCAAAGCCACGATCGATGCTGTCCAAATCTTAGGCGGTTATGGTTTCGTCAACGACTACCCTGTCGAAAAACTGATGAGAGATGCCCCCACCTTTGGCACCGTATTGGGCCCAGAGCGTTTCGAACGAATACGTAAATTAGTAGCGGGAGAAAACTAGCAATGGACCTCTTTGATCAAGACCCCTCATTCGCTGGCGCACGTCAGTTAATGCAAGCTTTCGCGCTCTCTCAAATTCGACCCGTCGCCGCGAAACACGACTTGGAAGAGAGTATGCCGTGGGACCTTATGAGAACTGCGCATAAACTTGGTCTTCGTCAGACAGCATTGATTGATGTTGCAAAAACCGGCAGTGGCCCTCGCGATCCCAATAAGCCAAAGACCGGCGCCAGACTCGCAGTCATCGGTTCGGAAGAAATCGCCTGGGGATGCGCCGGAATCGGACTCGCTCTCGCAGGTTCCGGTCTGGCTGCTTCACCAGTGGCTCGACTCGGAAACTCTGAACAAAAACAATTTTTTATCGAATCCCTTCGAGGCGAGGACGAGAACGGCCGGATCAAGGTCGCGGCAATGGCTTTGTCTGAACCGTCGACGGGCTCTGACATTTCATCTCTTTCTACCTCAGCGCAAAAGACTGCAAAAGGTTGGGCACTGAATGGACAGAAGCAGTGGATCACCAATGGACAGTCCGCGTCAATCTACGTCGTCTGGGCACAAACCGATCAATCTCTTGGACGACAAGGCGTTCGTGGTTTCTTGGTACCTCGAGAAACACCGGGACTAATCCCTGGAAGAAAAGAAACCAAGTTAGGGATCAGGGCATCGGAAACAGCCTCCGTGACATTTGAAGACTGTAGAATTCCTGACGACTATTTATTGGGTAGCAAATTAGAAACCAGTGAAGGGCTTGGAGACACAAAAAAGATGCTCGATTCCACACGCCCAATGGTTGCGGCCCAAGCCGTCGGCATAGCCAGAGCAGCATTCGACTTCACAACCGAGAAAGTCAAAGCCGGTGAATGCCCAGGGGCTTCGAATCAGAGCGTTGCGTTTCTCCTCGCAGAGATGGCAATGGAAATTGAGGCATCTCGTGCCCTAACCCACAAAGCCGCCTGGTTTGCAGATCATGGCAGAGCCAATGTCGCTCTTGCCTCAATGGCCAAGGCTCACGCCGCTCGGACTGCACAATGGGTAACGAAAAAGGCTCTTTTGATACTTGGAGAAGAGGCTCTTTCCCCCGGTCACCCTGTTGAAAAATGGTACCGCGACGCCAAGATTTACGACATTTTTGAGGGGACGGGGC
The DNA here is from genome assembly GCA_964410875.1 of uncultured Kofleriaceae bacterium. Lineage (GTDB taxonomy): Bacteria > Myxococcota_A > Polyangia > Haliangiales > Haliangiaceae > CAYPIX01. The sequence goes on along the minus strand of CAYPIX010000009.1, from coordinate 15,652 downwards.
AAATTCAACGACGCATCATTGCGCGCCACCTTACCGGCAAGACCGCGATCTAACGAAGAGAGTGCTACGCTCCCACCATGTGGTTCCGTGGAATATCAATCGCAGGTCTTCTGCTCGCGGTCGGTTGTGGTGGCGCAACGAAACAACCCCCACTACCGAGGCCTTCACCAGACCCGTTGCTAAAAAAGCTTAAAGCGCAGAACACCGCGGTCAAAAGTTATGTTGCCGAGAGCACAATGGACTTTTGGACTGGTGACGAAAGAATCCGCGCCACCGTTCTTGTCATGGGCAAGGTTGGTTCCAAAATTCGATTTAACGCACTAAACCCGGACGGCGGTTCAACGGCTGTTGACTTAGCCTGCGATGGCGAAGCCTTCAGGTTCGTAGATTACAACAAGAACTGTTTCTTGGAGGGTCCTTGCAATAAGCGTTCTGTCGCTCAACTTCTTCGAATCGAACTGCACCCCGATGAGTTCCGTCACCTTGTATTTGGTGGTGCACCTCTCTTGCCAACCTCCAATGCTCAGGTGGTCTGGGACGAAAAACTCGGTAAAGAAACCCTTGTCTTACGAAATAGCAACCTAGTTCAGACTCTGGTCCTAGAGCTCAATGGAGATTCCGTAGATATTCTGCAAAGTACGACAAAAGAACTCGATCAAACTACCTGGGAGCTCACCCACAAAGAATTCGAAAACCAACAAGGGTTTCGTGCACCCAAAAAAGGACGGATCATCCAGCCCAATGTAGACAGTGATTTGATCGTAAGCTGGAGCGAGCGCAAATTGAATCCTACGCTGCCCGATTCTAGCTTCGAGCTAGAAATTCCAGCAGGACTTCCTCTCTGCCAGTAGTTTCATTTTAGACAAGAAGCAAATGACTAGCGATATGCAGGAAAAACCTTCCGCGCTGCTCTCTGTTCGAGACCTCGTTACAGAGTTCTCAACCGGGAAACTTCGAGTTAGGGCGGTCAATAATGTCTCTTTCGATATCCTGCGCAAGAAGACGTTGGGCGTAGTTGGCGAATCTGGAAGCGGAAAATCGGTCACCGCCAAGAGCATTCTTAGGCTTCTTCCCTCCCCTCCTGCCCACACCTCAGCTAGGTCAATCAGATTTGAAGAAACCGAACTTACCAGCCTTTCCGAATCGGAAATGCAAAAGATACGGGGCAATCGTATTTCCATGATTTTCCAGGAACCGATGACCGCGTTAAACCCAGTCCTTTCGACAGGAGAACAGGTAGCAGAGGCCATTCGTTTTCACGATTCGTCCTCTAAAGAAGAAGCAACCTATCGAGCTATTGAGCTCTTTAAGCAAGTCGGAATTCCTGCACCCAGAGAAAGAGTCACTGCTTTTCCACACGAAATGTCCGGTGGGATGCGACAGCGGGTCATGATCGCAATGGCCCTTGCATGCTCACCTGACTTACTTATCGCCGACGAACCAACGACTGCGCTAGACGTTACCATCCAGGCCCAAATCCTAACGCTATTGCAAGAGCTACAAGCGAAATCTGGACTCAGCATTTTGTTGATAACGCATGATTTAGGTGTCGTCTCCCAGGCCTGTGACAGCATTTTGGTCATGTATGCGGGCCAAGTGGTCGAGCAAGGCGACGCTAAAGAAGTGTTAGCTTCACCAAGCCATCACTACACTCGCGGCTTAATTGACTCATTGCCAAAACTTGGAAGTAACCAGCCTCTCACTGAAATCCCTGGCATGGTTCCAAGCTTTACCGAACTTCCCAAAGGCTGCGCTTTTCAAGAACGATGTCCGGCTGCTAAACAACGTTGTCTTGAGGAGCCACCCGAACTAGTTCAACTCGGGCAAAGAAGAGTACGCTGTCACTTCCCCTTATAAGTACGATGGACGACATTGCGAAAAAATCAAATTTGGTTGAAGTAGAAGATCTACATGTTCACTTCCAAGTAACTCCACCTTGGCCAAAGAAACCGGATTTAGGATTAGGCCAGCGTTTCAAACAGTTCTTCACCTCTAACCGTGCAACGCTTAGGGCCGTCGATGGCGTTTCGCTTACCATTGGAAAAGGCGAGGCATTGGGGCTCGTAGGGGAATCTGGTTGCGGCAAATCGACGCTCGGTCGCGCGTTATTACGCCTGCTTGAACCGCAAAGAGGGAGAGTGCTTTTCGATGGGATTGATCTCTCCAGCCTAGACGCGAGCACGCTTCGGGCAATGCGAAAGCGCATACAAATGATTTTTCAGGATCCCTATGCATCGTTGAACCCCCGAATGAAAGTGGCTGAGACTCTTGAAGAACCGCTTCAAATCTATGGATTGAGGAAGGGAGAAGAAAGAAGATTTACAGAAGACCTTCTTCAGAAAGTCGGGCTTCCTCAAGAATCAATGAACAAATATCCCCACGAATTCTCGGGGGGGCAGCGGCAAAGAATCGGCATCGCGCGTGCACTTGCCTTGCAACCAGACTTTATTGTCTGCGATGAACCTGTGAGCGCGTTAGACGTTTCCATTCAAGCGCAAATCGTGAACCTGCTTGGGCGTTTGCAAAAGAGCGAATCTCTGACCTACCTGTTCATTTCTCACGATCTTCGAGTTGTTGAGCATTTATGTGACCGAGTCGTTGTTATGTATCTGGGACGTATCGTTGAGGTCGGCACGTGCGCAGATATATACAAAACACCGAAACACCCCTACACCAAAGCCCTTCTAGATAGCATTCCCGAGATTGACAACTCCCGGTCCCAAAACGCGGTCCCGTTAACCGGTGATGTTCCTAGCCCCCTAAACCCTCCCAATGGTTGCCCTTTTCATCCTAGGTGTCCGGTCCCAGATAAACCGTTAGCCTGTTCAACCGAAACTCCTTCCCTTAGAGTTTTTCCGGGAGGTTCACAGGCTGCTTGTCACCTTGCAGAATGATATTATTTTAAGGGGGAGATTCCGCTTATTTGGCGGAAACAATTCGTATGACGAAGCTACTTATCGTTGATAGTGACGTCTCCGCACGCGACGTGCTCGGAGACATGATTTCCAAAGCCGTCTCGGCAGGCAATAACGGGGCTGATCTTGAAATTCTTTCTGCCGCTAGCAGCGAGGACGGACTAGCACAATATGACAAATTTTCCCCTGACGTAGTCATTGTGGACCTTTTGATGGCGCAGACCAACGACTTCGGGCTTTGCAAAGCAATTCGAGACAGACCAGGCGGTGAGAGAACCAAGATCATCGTCGTGAGTAGTTCCGAAGGTGACCAACAGGGAATCGAGGATTTTAGGAGAATCTTCCAAGCGTCTGTGTTCGCTAAACCACACCAGATGTCAGACCTCGCCAAGAGCGTCAGCTCGTTTTTTGTCGAAGGAACAGGCGTCACGAGGACACGGGCGCCCTCCGTGTCCCCGACGGCAACATCAGGGAAAATCAGCGACACCCCTGTTCCAACCTTACTTTTAAAACTTCACAAAGCGAGGACCACAGGAATACTAGAACTGCGCAGGGGCACCGTAGAAAAACAAGTCGTCCTCGTTTTTGGTTTCCCGCACGCTGTGACATCAAACGTACGTTCCGAGACCCTCGGTCAACTTCTACTCAATCAGAATCTGATAACCGATGAAATACTGCAACAGGCCTTAGAGTATTCAAAGAAGGAAGACATTCGTTTTGGGCAAGCGCTCATTGCTCTAGATGCAATCCACCCCGAACAACTAGGTCCCCAATTAAATACGCTGGCACGGCTCAAGCTTACCAATTGTCTTCGCTGGGACGACGGTGAATGGAATGTCAAACCACCATCACCGACTTCTCACTCGCGAGGTGACGCAATTAATATGGCAGAAGTAATTGTTGAGGGGCTCCGGTCCACATTTCGAGCATCTCCGCTCCCCTCTCATTTAGGAGAGATAAGTAGAAGCTGGATTTCAATCAACGACCGCGGCCTAACCTTAGCCCCAGCCATTAAGGAACAGCTTGGTGTTGATCTCGAGTCAATATCGGGAGAGTTCTGCCCAGCGGAACTGTCAGATAATATTTCTCAAGAGGTTTCGTTCTTAGCCGCTCTCGATATCCTTCACCAATGCCGCGGGATAGAAACAGCCGATAGTCCGCAAGACGAAGTGAACGTACTTGCAGAGGGAACGTTGAACGCAAAAGCCCCTATCTCCAAAGCGGACCTCTTCAACTCTCTTTTCAGTGAAAGTCTTCCGTTAACATCCAAACAGCCCCAGCTTACTGGCACAATTCCAGTGGCTCTTCCCGATGATGAGCTCGACGAAGACGGCGGTCTGACGACAGTCCGCTACAACCAATCCGGTGGGCTTAGCGAAAACGCTCAAGCCAAACGCAATTTACTCAAGGAGTTTTTACGCGCTCAAGATCTGGACTATTACCGACTGCTCCGGGTTGAACCAGAGGCGAGTCCAGCTACCATTTCTGCAGCGGTAGCCGAGAGGAAATCCAATTTCGCACCCGAATATTATGGGCGTTTTGATTTGGGCAAAGAGTTCTCAAAATTGGAAGATTTGCACGCCGCTTATGAAAAAGCCGCCAGCACATTACTTGACGACGTTGCTCGAAAAAAATACGACGCTGAGCTCTCGGGCTCCACCGCGAGCGCAAGCCGGCCAACTCGAATTAACGGAGAACTAGCCTTTAGAAAAGCCGAAGGAGCACTATCCGCGGGTAAAATTTCAACGGCGCTAGACAATCTAAGGACCGCTGTAAGTGCAAGCCCAAACGAGTCTCAATATCGGGCCGCACTAGGTTGGGCTGAATATGTGGCTGGGGGTAGAAACGTAGATGCTGCCGACAAAGCGAGACCTCACCTCAACCAAGCCCTAGTGATGAACCCCGACTGTGCATCCGCCCACGAATACAAAGGGTTAATTACCGCAGAGCTAGGAATCGACGACCAAGAAGCCATTGCCCATTTAGAGGAAGCTTTACGTTCCGCTCCAAAAAGTAGCGCGGCCTTGGCAGCTGTCGAGCGACTTCGTGCAATGCGCGGCGAGTACCGCCCCTTAGAACAACTTTACAGAAAACTGATTTTCCTGACGGAAGAATCAGACAAGAACACACTCTTTCTTCTTTGGAAGAAGCTTGGTTCCTTGTGTAGAGATGAATTGTCCGACCTTGATGCCGCATCAGCGGCTTTTGAAATAGCTCTTCGGTATAAACCTGGTGACGCAGCAATCCAGCGTTCTTTAAGTAAACTCAGAGTCGGATCCAGTGTGGATTTGGTGACCGGAGACTCACCAGAGTTAGAACCCCTCTTTATCACAGCTTCCATTAGAGTCGCTCAAGGAGACGCCAGCACCGAAGAACTGGCCACCTACCAGAAGTATCGGCAGGTCTTTTCGATGCCAGAGTCGAATATTTCTCCAGCCACATGGACGTCACTTCTTCATCCTCATGACGAAAGTGGCCTAGAAGAATTGTTCTCGATGCTGGAACCAGTAATCAACCATAGGCCCAATGAGGAAGCATTACGTGAGCTGGAAGGTGGTGTTGAACTCGAAACCGAGCTTCCAGACGATATAAGCACGTTAAAGGAAACTCTCTCAAAATTTCTTCGTGTTGATTCACCTGCAATTTACGCGCGCGCGGACTACGATCGGGACATACACGTCGCTGCGACGACGCCTTTAAATTTAATAGCCGGCGACCAAGTTCTATCGACCCCTGAACGCTCAGAGCTCGTTTTCCGTCTGGCACGAGCGCTCACCTACGCGCGCCCGGGTCGAGCCGTCGCGGGCTCAGTTCCGGGACGTGTCTTACGACAACATTTTCTCGCAGCGTGGGCTGTTGCGCAAAACCACACCGAGTATCCAGGTGTGGAAAGAGAGTTGCTCGAACGAATTTGGCGTCTGGACACAAATAGACGAGACAAGATCGTAGAAAAAATCCAGTCGCTAACCCAACACCAAAACCGCATAGATTTAACGCGGTGGCAAACGAGTCTGGCGCGAACAGCCGACAGACTTGGCCTTATCGCCTGCGGGGACCTTCCGTCAGCGGTTCGTTTTGTCCGCCATTCGAGCTCAAACGAAGCGGCTTCCGAACTAATCTCCTTCGCGGAATCGACTACTTACTTGAAAGTCCGCCGTGATCTGGGACTCAGCGTTGGCGTTGGCTCAATTACCGGCTAAGCGCCAAGAACACATAGCCGATCATGGATGAAGAACCTGCCAGGCCATGATAAAGCTTGGGTATGGAGAGTGAAGACAGCAAGGATGCAGATCTCGTCTACGACTGGAATTCCGTAGAGAAACATGCCCCTTTGGCTTCCAATAGAACCGTTCGGTTTTTTGACGAGACATTGCGCGATGGCATTCAGTCCCCCTCGGTTGTAGATCCTGTCATTGACGATAAGAAACGAATGGCCGAGCTCGCAAACGAACTTGGCATCCACCATATCAACCTCGGACTACCCGGCGCCGGCCCCCGAGCAGTAGAAGACTGCACTGAGTTGGGTAAACATATTCGCGATAACAAGCTCAAGATCAAAATGGCATGCGCTGCGCGAACGCATGTCAAAGATGTCCAAGCTATCGTCGATATCTCTCAGAAGCTTGGTGTCGAAATTGAAGTCATGGCTTTCATCGGCTCTTCCCCTATTAGAGCTTACGCTGAGAACTGGGACCTTGAACTTCTGCAAAAGCGATCTGCAGATGCAATTGATCTGGCGGTGAAAAATCAGTTGCCGGTTACCTATGTAACGGAAGACACAACCCGCTCAAGACCGAACGTACTAGACGCGCTTTTTAGAGTTGCTGTTAGTCATGGGGCTTCACGGCTTTGCCTATGTGACACGGTCGGCCACGCAACGCCGGAGGGCATTCGTCACCTTCTCAAGTTCACCCGAAATCTTCTCAATGGCATGGGGCGGAAAGATATCGGCATCGATTGGCACGGTCACAATGACAGGGGGCTCGGCGTTGTAAACACCATTTTTGCCATAGAATACGGAGCGGATCGCGTTCATGGCACCGCGTTAGGCATGGGAGAAAGAGTCGGAAATGCCGCACTCGACCAGGTGCTCTTGAACCTAAAACTACTCGGTGAACTACCCGACCACGATCTTTCTAAACTTCTTCTTTGGTGCAAAGTCGCATCGACTGCCACCCACGTAGAAATTCCGCCGCAGTACCCATTGGCGGGATCCGACGCATTTCGAACGGCCACAGGTGTACACGCGGCGGCTATCATTAAGGCTGAGAAGAAGGGTGATGCCTGGCTCGCCGATCGTATCTATTCTGGGGTTCCCGCCGCGATGTTTGGTAAAGAACAAGCGATAGAAATTGGTCATTATTCCGGCGAATCCAACGTAGTTTACTGGATGAAGAAACGTGGTTACGACCCCGCCGCCCCAGTTGTTGAGGCACTCCTAGCCCACGCGAAAAGCGGCAACAGAGTTTTACCTGATGAAGAGATTCATCAATTTATAAGAGACCAAAAGGTCGGTACGGCATGAAAATTCTCATCGCAGACAAGCTTCACCAGGATGCAGTAGATACACTCGTGGAGAGCGGCTGCGAGGTCAAAGTAGCGCCAGAGTTGAAGGCCGAAGACCTTCCCGATCATATTTCAGGGTTTGACACGCTTGTTGTCCGAAGTACGAAAGTATCTAAGAAGACCCTCCTCGCCGACAGACGACTAAAACTGATCATCAGAGCTGGCGCCGGTTACGACAACGTGGACGTGTCGACGGCCTCTCAAGAGGGTATTTATGTAGCCAACTGCCCCGGCAAGAACGCTATTGCCGTTGCTGAGTTGACCATGGGCCTCATCCTTTCCTGTGACAGACAAATTCCAGAACAAACGGCACTTCTGCGCAGTGGAAAATGGGACAAAAAGCGATTTTCGAAAGCGAGAGGGTTATTTGGACTCTCACTAGGACTCGTGGGGGCTGGCTCGATTGCAAGGGAAGTCGCAAAGCGTGCCCGTTCCTTCGGCCTTGAGGTAATTGTGTGGTCGCGGAATATCACCCCGGCGCGCGCGCAAGAAATGGGTGCTAGTGCAGCGTCGAGCCTTGAAGAACTGGCCGCCGCAGCCGACATTGTGAGCGTACATCTCGCGGCAACCCAGGAAACCAAAGGCATCGTTGGCAAGGAATTCCTAGCCGCGATGAAACCAGGCTCCTTTTTAATTAATACCTCTAGGGGAAGCCTTGTCGATGAATCGGCACTCGGCACAGCAATAAACGAGAAACAAATCCGAGTGGGAGCCGACGTCTACGCGAATGAACCGGCAAGCGCACCAGCCGATTTCCGGTGGCCCTTGTCGGATAGCGAAGGATTCGCCGGTTCGCACCACATCGGTGCTTCCACCAATCAGTCTCAGGCTGCAATAGCAGCAGAAGTCGTCAGGATTGTGACTCAATTCAGAGTTGATGGCTCAGTACTAAACTGCGTAAATCGCGCGAACAAGCGGAACAACTCGTGCCTACTTCGAGTCCGGCACAGAAACAAGCCGGGCGTTCTTGCTCAGGTATTTCAAGTTCTCAGCGAGGCTCATATCAACGTCGAAGAAATGGAAAACATTCTCTACGAAGGGTTGGAGGCTGCTTGCGCTCGCATTCAACTGGCATCGCAACCAAACGAGGCAGTCATCAACAAAGTTTCAACAGCTAGCGACCACATACTTGAGATCGAAGTGAACACAGTCTCATCTTCACAAGAAGCTTGAACGTTCGGAGCTACACATGAGTAAACGCGTCTTTAATTTTTCCGCGGGACCTGCCACCCTACCGGAGCCAATATTGAAAGCAGCCCAAGAAGCTATCTGGGACTATGGTGATAGCGGTATCGGGGTCATGGAACACTCTCACCGGGGACCAGAGATCACCGAGGTTTTTGACTCGGCAGAAAAACTCCTGAGGAACATTGCTCAAATTCCCGACACCCACGACATCCTCTTCCTTCAAGGGGGAGCGTCGTCACAATTCTTCATGATCCCCATGAATTTTCTTTCTAAGGCTGAAACGGCAGACTACTTAATTACGGGAACGTGGTCAGTCAAAGCGCAAAAGGAAGCAAATTTATTTGGCAATGTACATGTCGCTGCGTCCTCAAAAGAGAATAATTTTTCGAACATCCCCTCATCGCGAAACTACAGCCCAAGCCCCAAGTATGTGCACTACACGAGCAATAATACAATTGCCGGCACTCAATGGGAACGCCCGCCGGAGAAGCCTCCGGGGACAACGCTAATTTGCGACGCCTCAAGCGACATTCTTAGTCGCCCCATCGATGTTGCCAACCATTCGTTGATTTATGCAGGAGCGCAGAAGAATCTCGGCCCAGCTGGGCTCACTCTTGTGATTATCCGACGCAACTTGATCGACAGTGGGAAAAAAGAGATTCCTACAATGCTCCAATACCGGACTCACGCAGAGAAAGGATCCCGTTTCAACACTCCGCCTGTCTTTGCCGTCTATCTTCTCCGTGAGATGCTTCTATGGTTGGAACAGCAAGGCGGGCTATCCAAAATAGAGAGCCGGAACCAACGAAAAGCAAAAGTTATTTACGACGCCCTAGACAGTAGTTCATTCTTCACGCCTATCGTGCCCGCGGGGAGTCGGTCCCAAATGAACATCTGTTTTAAGACTCCAACCGAAGAACTAGATAAGCTCTTCGTAAAAAAGGCGGCGGAAAAAGACTTAAAAGGCCTTAAGGGTCACCGTTCAGTCGGTGGAGTGCGGGCCAGTATCTACAATTCCTTTCCGGAAACCGGCTGTGAAGCTCTAGTCAAGTTCATGAGTGAATTTGAAAAAGAGCACAATTAAAATCCTCCTGGATTTTCCACCGGAGGCTCCAGGGGCCCTTTAACAGGAGTCAGCGTTCCAGTCGTTGAAGCTCGTTGCTGCCAGTAAATCAGACCTGCGATACAGAGCAAGACCAACGCAATGCCAATAAATGGAATCCGTTCCGTTAGGGTTTTCTTCCCAAAAAACCGACCCCCAGACCTGTCACGCAGCTTAGCTTCAATTTTCTTGTCAAACCCCTCGGGAAGCCCAGGCCCTTTACCTACTCGTATTTTGTCTTGTTCAGTTTCCATCGCCATCTACCTCAGCCTTCCGCTTTTCTCCAAGCACTCGCGCAAAGACTTGCGCGCGCGGTGAATTCTCGACTTCACCGTGCCTTTGGGAATGTCCATAATTTGGGAAATCTCCTCATAGGAAAGCTCTTCCATGTCTCGCAAGATAATGAGCATTCTCTTCTCTTCGTCGAGTTCAGCTAAAGCGTGTTCCAACTCTTGAGAAAGCTCCGCAAGCTCTAATGCGGCACCTGGGCCAGCCGTTTCTTCGGCAGACTTTTTGGCTAGCCGCGCTTCTGTGTACTCAACACTTTTCCCTGCCCCCCGCCGGGCGAGAAATTCCAATCGGTTTTTGCAATGGTTCACCGTTATTCGATAGATCCAAGTCGATAGCTTGGAATCTCCACGAAAAACCCCGATCTTCTTGAAGACGACAATGAACACCTCTTGGGTTATTTCTTCGGCCTCCGCTTGGTTTCGAAGCATACGAAAACACAGATTGTAGATTCGGTCGCCCTCCTGGGAGACTAGATCTTTAAAAGCCCTTTCGTCACCGCTTTGAAGGCGGCGAACCAATCGGCGTTCTCTGAAACTCAAACCGCGACGAGCATAACGCGATTAACTAGCTTTCGAAGGGAACTAGTCCCATTTAGAACGACTCAATTCACCGCCCTGGCGCAGCGCCGAACAAGCGGAGTCCAGCTTGGATCGTTAAGTCGTCGCCCATGCCGCCGATTTGCTTCCGAATGCCGACATCTATAGCGAGCCGGAGAGTGTTGTAACCAATGCCCCCAGAGACAAAGGTCTCATCAGTTCCCGTGTCCCGGACCACACCACCACGAAAAGGCAAACCCGTTTGCCCAGAACCCCAACGAAACAAGTATTCTAGACCACCGCTGTAACGGCCACCTGCCCCCTCGGTCTCGACATCCCAAAGCGCATCAGCCGCGATACCAAGTCCATCGACAGGATAGAGAGTAATTCCGGTACCAAAAGCCCGAGGATACTGCGGTGTGTCTTTCGCAATCATATTGTAACCAACGACAGCGAGATTCGCGCTTTGACCCGCACGAAGGATAAGACCAGCGTCCAGTCCAAACCCGCTTGCGCTCTCTCCTGGAATGTCTGATTCATAATCGAAGTACTTCGAGTTCATTCCGAAAAGAATATTTTGCGTTATGGCCCGAGAAGAAACGATTCCAAACTGGTGCACTTTGCGCCCACCGAGATCGACGTTCCCCATAGAGTCAGTGCTCATAAAATTGTAGTACAGACAAGCCGGAACTCCGACAGTGGAGTCACAGGCAGAAACAGAAACAACCTGTGCGTTGTCTTCACTTCGGTGTCCGTAAGTACCCTCGAAAACCAAATTCCGACTTAGGCTAAGACCCGCAGGGTTCAAGGTTATTGCCATTCGTCCTTGAGCATTTGCCCGCATGCTTCCCCCCATAGAAAGCTCGCGAGGGCCCAAGTGCTCAGTGAGACTTGAATCAGCCAATGCACCCGACGACCAAACGGCCGACATCAAACAGAAAACGCCCACCATCGAACAAACCAACCACCCCAAACTTCGTTGTGCTCGCAACATCGACTCCGATTCTAACTTCCAACGCCCCTCCTACAAGGAGACTTCGTCACAAGGGGCTTAAATGCCTGAGATGAAAGCCATCTCTGTCTCAGCTCGCATGGAATGAAAACCCGACTGGGCCACGATAACGTGGTCAAGCAGTTGAATCCCCAGGGCTTTTCCTGCGTCAGAAATCCTAGAGGTGAGGATTAAATCGTCCTCACTGGGCGTTGGATCACCAGAGGGATGATTGTGAACCAAAACACCAGCCACCGCCGAACCGCGTATAAGTGGGCGAAAAACATCGCGAGGATGGACTTCAACCCCGGTCAAACCGCCTCGGGTTACCTCGTGTTCAACTACCAATTGGTTTCTGGTATCGACACCGAGAACCCAGCAGCTTTCTTGCACGGCCCCAGCCATACGTGGCCAAAACAAGTCAAACACCTGTTCAGCGCTGGCGATTATTTTTACGCGTGCGCGACTTTCACAAAAGCGTCTGCCTATTTCGACCGCACAATGGAGTCGCGCGGCTCTGACCGAGCTAAGCCCATGCCCATACTGAGTTTGGAAAGAGTTTTCGATAGCGCGGAGACCACCAACCTTCTCCAACCACGCGCTCACCGCCGAGCAGGGTTGCCAGTTTGTCAAGTAGGCAATGAGTTCATGAGTTGCCAGCGAATTTGCTCCTCGACAGAGGATTTGGTCTCGGAGAAGTTGCCGGTTCATATTGAACCAGCTCTTAATTGCAAGAGCAGCGCCACTAATACCTCGGCGCCAGTTACAGAACGCGTACGCACTTCGGTACAATTCGCCATGGGGTGGGCATCATGAAGGACACCAAACTCGGACAAGCCGTAAACACGCCAGTACGCTATGTCTGCGTCGAATGCGGGAACTCGTATCCAAATGCAGGCTTCTGCCCAAAACACGGACGCGATCTGCAATCGAACGCAAAAGACCTGCTTGTTGGTTCGACGTTAGGCGCATACCAGATAGCAGCGGTCATCGGTGCCGGAGGCATGGGAAAGGTCTACAAAGCGGTCAACCCAACTATCGGCAGTCGAGTTGCCATCAAAGTGCTGTCGGCAGAGTGCGCTGCGATGCCCGAGCTCGTCGAACGTTTTTTTTCGGAAGCAAGAGCGGTCAATTTGATTCGACACGAGTCCATTATCAATATTTTGGATCTGTCGTACTTGCCCGAAGGCAGGCCATATATCGTCATGGAATTTCTCGATGGCGAGCCACTCTCGGAGACCATCGCGACGTCTGCTCCCTTGGCCATAGGAAGCACCCTTCAATTCATTTTAGAAGTGTTGGGTGGACTTGAGGCTGCCCATAAATCCGGGGTCATCCACCGCGACCTCAAGCCCGACAATATTTTTGTTACCCCAGAAGGCAGAGCAAAAATTCTCGACTTCGGAATTGCCAAGCTTGAAAGCACGGACTTCACGCAGAAAGCACAGACGGTTGCCGGATCGCTCGTCGGAACACCTCAGTACATGTCTCCGGAACAGGCTCAAGGTCAGGCGGTCGATCACCGTTCAGATATTTATGCCGTCGGCGTCATCTTGTTCGAAGCTCTCACCGGCCACCTTCCACTCCAGGGAGAAACTCTATACGAGTTGCTCAACGCCCACGTAAACCAAGCGCCAATCCATCCGAAAGAGTACCGTCCAGAGCTTCCCGACGCGCTTGCAGAGACCGTTCTCAAGTGCTTGGCGAAGGCACCAGCTGAAAGATGGCAGACTGCGGAACACCTCTCTTCTGCTTTGGCCGAGATCGGCACGTCGCTTCCCAGCGATGAATGGACGCCTCTTGTTCCTACCCAGAGACGACACCCCTCCGGCGGCGGTGAGGCTTTACGAACTCCCCGCGAACGGTCCAGAGAACCATCCGCACTTGAGACCAGCCCTACTTACGCGGCCTCAGGCTCGTCCATTCTTACGCTGCTTCCGAGACCTTTCAGGACCAAAACCAGCTTTGTTGGGGCCATGGTAATGGTTGCGGGTATTGCCGCTGCCGCCGTGTTTGGCATAAGCGCGCTAACCAAACCTGATGCAAACGAAGCAATCACGGTTGCAACAGTAGACACACCAAAATCTCAAACGAGTCCACCAGAAAGTGAAACAGTTCCAACAAAAAACCAACAGGCCGATCCTGAACCCAAAGAAGATATTCCGCCGGAAACCGAAGAGCTGAAGAACCCGCGGCATGCTGAAATTACGAAGACCGAACCAGAACCGGTTGAACGTAAGACCAAAGTCTCAAAGGCCTCCCAGAAACCTGTTGGTCTTCCCACGCACAAAAAACCAAAACGGAAGAGCCAAAGACCGATCCAAAAGAGTCTCTCTAAGAATGCTGCGAACCCTTACACAGAGTTAATGGAAGATTTTCAGGCTGGGAGGATTTCACAGACCGAGTATCAACGACTCATTATGGAAAAGGCTCAAGAAACCCAGAAGCGAGCTTTGGCGGCCAACGGTGTAGTTGAGAATCCGCGACCGAAAAAATGGAATGCGGACCGCGAACTCAAGACCGCCCGTAGAGAAGCGCGAAAACTGTTTTCTGACGCCAGGCTCTTTAGGTACTCCGTTCAAGGCGTATACCCATCGGGAATCGCGGACCTGACTCTCGATCGCTCCACCGGCGTCTACTATGGTTTTTTCTCTCCCAAAGCTGCCAAGACGCCTTCTCCGCATCCCAAAGGCGTCAGGTTCCAACCAACCTGCCAGGTTATGGTTTGGGCGAATTACGAATACATCATTACCAAAGCTCAAGAAGATATGGAATGCCAAGACTTGAAGCCACTACCGATGCCGAGTTGTTCCGTAAAGGAAATTTGGCAGAAAGCTGCTGAAAAAGGAGCGCCAACAGAAAACGCCGTTGCGGAGATGCACTACGCAAGGAGGAAGGGCAAGCGGACCTGGACCTTCCAAATTGACAAAGAATACAACTATCAATTTGAAGACGACTGCTAAAAGTTTTCCCTAGAGCAACGAACTCTCTATTTCGCCAACGGCTGAATGCCTCCAACTGGCAGCAGGGCTTTTCCCTGAGAGAAGTCTCTCCGTTTCGGAGAGAACATCATCAAGACAAACTTCATAGCAGTGCGGGTCTACCGGCGACCTTTCCGCGGTGTGGCCGGTCAGTTCGAGAGGAGGCATCCAAGCAATCATTTTACTGTTTTTGCCTCTCGACAGAGCTGACAGGGCGGCATTGCCAAGTCGACTGCCGAGCATTCTGTCAAAAGCAGAAGGTCTGCCTCCGCGTACAACATGCCCGAGAACAGTCACCCTTGTATCCTCACAAACGTGTTTTTCAACGCATAGCCCGTCAACCAGTCCCTTAAGGCGGTGAGTCGAAACTGCAACCCCTTCCGCTACTATGATGAGTACCCTACCTCCGGGTCGCCGCTTACGAACTGCTGTGATTGCCGAAACCACAGACTCGACTAATTCTGCCTCGGACTTACCAGATTCCGGGAAGAGCACCAGATCCGCCCCCACAGCGACATAGCTAGCCATAGCCAAGTAGCCACACTGCCGTCCCATTACTTCAACAAAAAACGTACGCTGATGAGCGATGGCGGTATCTGAAATCTTGTCGCAAGCCTCCACAATCGTATTTAGTGCCGTGTCCACACCGAGGGAACTGCGAGTTAAGCCAATATCATTGTCGATAGACGCGGGTATCCCCACGATCTTGACAGTAGTTTGATTCCCTTGCCTCTTGGCCAATGCGCGCGCCCCCGCAAGGGAGCCATTCCCGCCGACAACCACCAGACTATCTACTCCTGCGTTTTGGAGATTGACCAAAGCGCGATCTTGCGCCTCGGGTTTGTGAAACTCCAAACACCGCGCGGAACCAAGAACAGTTCCTCCATCCCTCAGAACCAGGTCGACATCGGAACTTACCAACTCACGAAAGTCCGACTCCAATAGACCGGTGTACCCTCTCTCTACGCCCAGTACCTGAAGGCCGCGAGCTCGGGCCAAGAGGACAACCGAGCGCACCGCAGCGTTCATCCCCGGTGCGTCACCACCACTCGTAAGGACAGCAATCTTATTCACATATATGT
>CAYPIX010000008.1:31605-61451 GCA_964410875.1 uncultured Kofleriaceae bacterium | reverse complement strand
GGGAAATAATAGGAAGAACTCCAGAACAGTGAGGCGTGATAGGTTCCCAAAAATGACGAAGGTAGCGTATTTGGTTGATGGTCTGCGGACCCCCTTTGGTCGACACGGGGGGGCGTTAGCAGGGGTTCGCGCCGATGACATGGCTGGTCATGTCGTCAAAGGAATATTGGCTAGGAACTCCGTTCCTGCAGACGCTGTTGACGAAGTCATACTCGGATGTGCAAATCAGGCTGGCGAAGACAACCGTAACGTTGCCAGGATGGCTGGGCTCCTAGCTGGGCTTCCTATTTCCGTTCCTGGAGTAACTGTTAATCGCCTATGCGGATCCGGTTTGCAGGCGTTCAATGACGCTGCGCGTTTGATAATGCTAGGAGAGGCAGACCTGGTGGTCGCCGGCGGAGTAGAACAAATGACGCGCGCTCCATTGGTCATGCCCAAAGCGCCAAAAGGATTTCACCGCGGAAACCTCACAGCATTCGACACCACGCTAGGTTGGCGAATGGTCAATCCAATCATGGAGAAAATGCATGGCACTCTTGGGCTTGGGCTGACCGCGGAAGAAGTGGCCAACGAGTACAAGGTAACTCGAGACCAACAAGACGACCTCGCCTTCGAATCCCAGCAACGTGCCGCAAAGGCAAAGGAAAAGGGGTTATTCGACGCCGAGTTACTGCCTATCGTAGTTGGAAAAGAACGAAAAACCGGCGAGGAAATCGTCATGTCTGTGGACGAACACCCCAGACCTGAGGTTACACGCGAGAAACTAGGAAAACTCAAACCGGTGTTCTCGACAGAGGGAACCGTTACAGCTGGTAATGCTTCCGGAATCAATGACGGTGCGGCAGCCATCTTGGTAGCCAGTGAAGAGTCCGTCAAAAAATACAACCTTACCCCCCTAGCCCGCTATACGATCTCAGCCGTCGCCGGCGTTCCCCCCTCAATGATGGGAATCGGCCCCATACCAGCAACCCAGAAGGCGTTGAAAATGGCGGGACTAAAAAGCAGCCAGATAACGCTTGCTGAGATTAACGAAGCGTTCGCGGCGCAAGCCGTTCCCTGTATTCAAGAACTTGGTTTTGACCCCGCTAGCGTAAACGTAAATGGTGGCGCAATTGCCATCGGCCACCCATTGGGCGCCTCGGGCGCTCGCCTAGTGCTAACTCTTGCCCATGAGATGCGTCGCCGAAAAGAAGTCCAATACGGTTTGGCGAGTATGTGCATCGGCGTTGGCCAGGGAATAGCCACCATCATCGAGCGCTGTTAGCACCTACGCATCGACGCTTTGTCTAGACCGAACTCCGATTCTAGTAAGAACTTGGCGTTCCACCTTATCCAGGGCCGAAACAAGCTCCAATCCAAAAATCTCGCCCAAATCTGAACGGCTCACCTCATACACACTTTTCGCCCCCGGTGTACCAGCGCAAGAGTAGTCGTCGTAATCGTCCGAAAGAACAATCGCGTCGGTCTCAAACGTGATCGGGAACAGCCGGCAAATATGCGGCTTTATCCCCCTAAAATCCCAGCCGCCTTCAATTGAGGCTCTATGAATCGCGCAGCCGCGTTTATCGTGAGCAAGGAACACACAAACATCCTGGAATCTTGTGGTCCGAACGTGTCGGCCTGAGGGGAAATCTTCGTCGTCAATTTCGTCAACCGTAAACCACTCTTCTTCTCGAACAGCAGGATCCAGTAACTGTTTGATCTGTTCCTTGTGAGCAAGAATCCCATCTCGTTCCCTTACATCCACATCTGCCCCATACTGACAACAAGCGTCGAGCATTTCTCGGTTCTTTTTCACCAGTCGGCATTGATGACTCATGCAGTCCGACTCGACCGTCTTTAAAAACACATCTGGTTGGACTTTTTGAAACCTCGGATGATCGAGAGGCAGGTACGACACGGCGGGAATCTATCAGGTTCGCCGAAAAAGCGAACACCCTCTGGTGGGGGAACCAAGAGGGTGTCTATTGCTCGAAGGGGCAAGATCTGTATTGGGGGAAGAACTCTGCTTTCCTGCAAGCGGTTGGCTCTCTCGAGCCTTATGTTCGTTAGTAATACAACTACCGTGCCCACTCTTTATACACGCAAATACAAACACTTAGACGGGGTTTGCGGTGTTCGTAACCCAGGCCAAGCGTACCCATTTTCCCTTGTCCAGGGCCTAGAGACCCCTCACGATCCTTCGTCCCACTTCACCATCCACAGTAAAAATCACGATACTCTGACTGTATGAAGCTCGGTGAGATGCTGGTCCGCGATGGCCGACTTTCCGCCGCTCAACTAGAGAGCGCGATAGAAGATCAGGGAAAGCGCGGCGGGCGCCTTGGTTCCATACTGGTCGAAAACAAGCTGATTGATGCCGAGACTCTCACCGTCTATCTAGGGTTGGAACTAGGAATTCCCATCGCAACGGGTGGGACACTCGAGCGGTGCAAAAGATCCGCAGTGGAACTGCTAACGCCTAGCCAGGCATCTGAGTTCGTGGCTATCCCAATAGTCATCCAAGGTCGCTCTCTCCTAGTCGCGATGGATAATCCGCATGATTTGGAGGCTCTGGACGGAATCGCCCAAGCGACAGGCTATCGAGTGATTCCCAAAGTAGCCCCCGAGATAAGAGTTCATTACTACCTGGAACGGTACTACGGCGTGAAGAGAGATTCCCGATATGCAACCTTGGGTGATAGCCCCCGAGGAAGCCGTTCGGAACTTCCAGAGCACAAGGATCTCCCAGCCCCTCCCCTTCCAGGCCTTCCTCCGAAAACCGCAATACAATCTGAAAAAAATCCGAAAAAAATTGAGATACAAAAAGCTGCGCGACGGCGAGCTCGTGCGACTGAAGAACTGGCTGAAAGGGCCGCTAACTTAATCCACGAGCTGGAGACTAATGTCGACGACGAAGCATTGGTCGTAGAAGAATCCCAACTCTACCGGGAAGACGAAAAGGAGACGACCCGCGATTCACGTGGGCAGTCTATTTCTCTCGACGATGCACTCTCTGCCATTGAAGCAGCAAAAACTCGTTCTGAAGTCGCAGATGCGATTCTTGACTGTTGTCGCAGTTCTTTTGACGCAGCGGCACTCCTCTTGGTTCGAGACAATATGGCCTTTGGTTGGAAAGGTTATGGGCCCAAGATCGAAGATGACCGCATAGAAACGTTGCTAATCCCCCTTGATGCGCCGTCTATCTTCCAAAAAGCAATTTCTAATAACCACCAATTTTGTGGGCACGCCTTTCGCGCCAGCTTGCACACATACCTTTTTAGAGTTCTACGAACCAAGCCGCCAACATCCATTGCCGTTTCCGGAATCGTTATCGGAAAGCGTGTGGTCAACTTACTGTACGTACACAGCTCTCGAGCCGATATAACGTCCGCAGAACAATCTAAGCTCGAGAAACTCACAACCACAGCATCTGCCGCCTACGTTCGTATGATTGCGGATACCGGTACAAACGAAGAGTAGTCCTTCTCACAGATTCTTCTGAAATGCAGAGAAGAACGCGCTGTTTTCCTCGGGTGTTCCCACTGTGATACGAAGGCAGTCTGCAAGTACCGGGTCATTCGTAAACCGCCGCACCCAGATCTTGTCGTCAACCAGTCGTTGGTAAACGAGACTCGTCCTTTCATCTCCCCCAGCAAGTCGAACCAATAAGAAGTTGGCAGCTGATGGAAAGACTTCGACACCATCAAGTGCTTGAAGCTCGGCCGCAAGTTTTTCGCGAGCTTGCACAACTTGACTGCACCTCTCCCCCGTCCAATCCCGATGATTCTTGAGCATATACATCGCGGCACGCACATTAAGAGACCCTATATTGTACGGTCCGCGAACCTTATTGACCTCTCTACAAAGAAACGGATCACCGCAAAGGTATCCGACGCGCAATGCGGCCAATCCAATCTTTGAGAGTGTCCGCAGGATCAAGAGGTTTGGAAACTGAGACAATTTTTCCAAAGAAGACGGCGCCCCGTAAGCTCCGTAAGCCTCATCTGAAACAAAGAGCACTCCTGGGAATTTCTTCAACATCTCAAGAAGCTGCTCTTCGGGCCAAAAGGTCCCCGTTGGATTGTTTGGCCTTGCAAGAAAGACCACGTTGGGCTCCTCCGCTTCAATGCGTGAGTTCATAGCGTCCATATCCAAAGTAAAGTCAGAAGACAGAGGGACAGCACAAACGTCAACGCCCGCACTTTTTGCCGCTATCGTGTACACGGAGAAGGACGGGACTGGAAACAGGACCTTTCCGACCGACGCTCCATCGCGAGGATGAGCAAACGTCGCGCAAAGTAGAGAAATCAACTCATCTGAACCGTTCCCAAGTACAACGGCATCGCGCTCAAGCCCATGATCTCGTGCCAAAAATTCGTGGAGTTCTGTGGCATCTGGATATCGATGTAAGTCCGCTGCCGCAAGTTCCGCGGCCAACCCCCTACGCACCTCAACCGGAATTCCATGAGGGTGTTCATTCGCGTCAAGGACCACCCCACCAGACCGAACCACGGGGTGATACGCGGAAATCGTCCTTATCCCCGGCCGAACCAAACCTACGAGATCATCAAGCGCCATCGTTCCCTCCTAGATCTCTTAGCCTCAGAGTTATCGCTAACTTGTGAGCTTGAAGGTTCTCTGCCTCCGCCATAATTTCTACCGAAGGACCGATGTTTCTCAAACCTTCTTCTGTGACCTCTTGAAAGCTAATCGTTTTTTCAAAACTCGATAGGTTCACGCCGCTATAGGTCTTTGCGTAACCATAAGTGGGAAGCGTGTGGTTTGTGCCACTCGCGTAATCACCCAAACTCTCAGACGCTAGGTAGCCAAGGAAAATCGAACCCGCATTATTTACTTCCTCGGCAAATTCTCGGGCATCCGCGCGACTTAAAATAAGATGCTCAGGTGCGTAATCGTTTACAAAAGCCAACTGCTGTTCACGCTCCTTGAGAACCACAGCCAGAGAGTTCGCCAGACTCTGAGTCGCAAGTGCACGTCGAGGCAAAGATGCCAACTGGCGTCCTACTTCTTGTTTTACTGCAATGGCTAACGCCTCAGTTTCGACAACCAAAACGACTTGGCTATCGTGCCCGTGTTCGGCCTGGCTGAGGAGATCCGCGGCGACATGCTCAACTTTTGCCCCTGAATCCGCACAGACCAGTACCTCACTGGGGCCAGCAGGCATATCGATCGCCAGGCCATCTAACTGTGCTAACTGTTTTGCGACGGTTACGTACCCGTTTCCTGGCCCGAAAATCTTCAAGACCTTCGGTACGCTCTCCGTTCCGTATGCCATCGCAGCAACTGCTTGTGCCCCCCCAAGTGCAAACAGTCGGGTAACGCCGCACTCTTTAGCTGCGAAACGAATCGCGGGATGGATTTCCCCCTGTTCGTTTGGCGGCGTGCACAAAACCACTTCTTTGCAGCCAGCGATTGCAGCAGGAATAGCGAGCATTAACACGGTGCTAAAGAGGGGAGCAGTGCCGCCCGGAATGTAGATCCCTACGGTTTCTATTGGCCGAGTTTCCAACCAACAGCGCACCCCCGACATCGTTTCAATTTCCTTTTTCGACCGTCGCTGGTTCTCGTGGAAGGTACGTATGTTGGAGGACGCAAGTCGAATTGCATTTTTGAGCGATTCATCTAGCTCCGATTCGGCAGAAGCTAGTGACTTCCCACTCACCTCCAAGCGCTCAAGCTGAACCCCATCGAACTGCGACGTGAACTCAAGAGCGGCAGCGTCCCCACGCGAGCGCACAGCCTTCATGGTCTGGACCACGGACTCTCGTAGATCATCCAGTCCATTTGCTGGCCTTTCCATGAGCTCCGGCCACAGTTCGCGACCAGGGTTGTTAACGACTCTCATCGACAAATCTCTCTATACACTCTGAACGAGGTACTGAGTGCCATAAATACTCGACAGTTGCAGTGCAAAAGTGATTTTGAGTTGAGAAAACATCCAATAGCGAGAGAGCAAAATCCGCTCGCTCTATCACCGTTGCTGCATAACCGTCTGTACCCTATAGTCCGCCCGTGGCAAATCACCTGTTTACATCCGAATCTGTTACCGAAGGGCATCCTGACAAGGTTTGCGATGCGGTTTCTGACGCCGTTCTCGACGCAATTATCGCCGAAGATCCAACCTGTAGAGTTGCTTGCGAAACGTTTACCAAGACCGGTTTCGTCATGGTAGCTGGGGAAATCAGCACCGACACGTACGTTGAAATTCCCAACATCGTGCGTGAGACCATCAAGCAGATTGGCTACAACGATAGCGAAATGGGTTTTGACTGGGAAACCTGCGGAGTCATGACTGCGATCGAACAGCAGTCTCCCGACATCGCGAGAGGTGTCGACAGAGGAGACGCTGCCAAACAAGGTGCAGGCGACCAAGGCATGATGTTCGGTTACGCCGCGCGAGAAACCAAAGAGCTGATGCCGTTGCCAATTCAGCTAGCCCATAAGCTCGCAGCTAAACTCGCCTCGGTACGAAAACGAGAAACCCAGGGAGTCGATTTTTTGCGCCCCGACGGAAAGACTCAAGTCTCAGTGCGTTACGAGAACGGAAAACCTATCGGCATCGAAGCCGTCGTTGTTTCAACTCAGCATGCGGCATCGGCGACCAAGAAACAGATCGAAGAAGCTGTAAGAGAACTGGTCATTAACCCGGTTATACCCAAGCGACTTCTTAAGAACGATATCAAGTTCCACATCAATCCCACAGGTAGATTCGTTACCGGTGGTCCCAAAGGAGATTCGGGTCTCACGGGCCGCAAGATTATTGTCGATACCTACGGCGGAATGGCCCGCCATGGCGGCGGTGCCTTCTCCGGCAAAGACCCCTCAAAGGTCGACCGATCGGCTGCATATTACTCTCGATACATCGCAAAAAATGTCGTAGCTGCTGAGCTAGCAGAACGCTGCGAAGTTCAACTGGCATACGCTATCGGAGTTGCCAAACCAGTTTCGATGCTGGTCGAGACCTTCGGCACCGGAACCATCCCCGACGAAGCGATTACAAAAGCAGTTGATGATGTCTTCGATGCAAGACCCGGCCTCCTTGTTGATGAGCTCAAACTGCGCCGTCCTATTTTCAGGCAAACAGCTGCTTATGGCCATTTCGGTCGCATGGGCAAAGACTTCACCTGGGAACAAACCAACAAGGTTGCCAAATTAAAGGCTGCCGCTAAAAAGAGAGCAAAGACCAGCGTGGGTACAAACGGCCACAGTAGGAACGGCGCCAAGAAACGTAAGGGGTCCACGAAAACCGCCTCTCGCGGAGCGTCAGCCTAAAACAATGCCCGTACGTTCTCGGGCGGGCGACCGAGAACGGCTCTGTTAGCGGAAAATACCACTGGCCGCTCGATTAATTCTGGATGGCTCGCCATTGCGCGAATCAGCGCAGACTCAGGCGTGTCTGGCCAATCCAATCCTAATGCCCGGTACGCAACTTCTTTCTTGCGAAGCAAGTCAGACGCGGCCACTCCCAAAAGTTGGAGCACGGTTTTTATTTCCACTACCGATGGAGAGTCTTCAAGATAGTTGCGAACTCTTACCGACACTTTATTGCGACGGAGAATTTTCAGGGTTTGCCGGGACTTGCTACACCTTGGGTTGTGCCAGATAACCAGCCTACTTGACTTCTTTTGCGTACTTGCACGCCCAGAGCCGGCCTTTCCTCCCATACGTATTATTACCGCGCTTTGCCCGGGTAGGTAAAGTGAAGCACTTTTCGCGAGCATAGAAACAAGAACTCCCTTATAAACCTCCGATGGCGCCTGTCGTCCATGCTTGCCCTCTTGACTGCCCTGATAGCTGTTCGCTTTCAGTTGGAACGGAAAACGGGCGCGTGTCCCGAGTCACCGGCTCGAGTCTTAATCCGCTTACGAACGACGTTATCTGTGGAAAAGTCCGCCGTATTAGCCAGTATATGTATGGCGACCGCAGGGTACTTACTCCACTCGTAAGAAGCGGCGAAAAAGGAACCGGAACCTTTCGCCGCGCTAGCTGGGATCAGGCGCTTAAACGAGTTGCAAAAGAGCTAGCGAACGCACGAGACAACTTTGGCGGAGAATCAATCCTGCCTTTTGGATATGGCGGCTCCAACGGCTACCTCACTCAAGACGCGACCGATGCAACTCTCTTTCGACGTCTCGGTGCATCCGAGTTGGCGCGAACAATATGCGCAGCGCCATCAGGCATGGCTCGAAAAGGCATGTACGGAAATATGGCTGGCGTTTCGCTAACCGACTACCGTCACGCCAATCTGATCGTTGTTTGGGGAGCGAACCCTCACGCGACAGGTATCCACCTGGTTCCAATTATCCAACAAGCCTGCAAAGCCGGTGCGAAACTGATTGTAGTCGACCCCCGTCGTACCAAGTTAGCCAAACAAGCGGACCTGCATCTCGCTCCCAGACCAGGTACAGACCTTCCTTTAGCTTTAGGAGGAATTCGCTGGCTCTTCAAAAAAGGGTATAGCGACGAGGGCTTCATTGAGAAGCACGTCAATTCCGCTCAAGAACTTCGCAAACGGGCAAAGAAGTGGTCGATTAAGAGCGTCTCCAAGACGACCGGCATTGCCGAGGACCAGATCGAAACGTTTTATCAACTGTATGCCGACGGAAACCCTGCGGTGATTCGAGTTGGATGGGGCCCTGAAAGGAACCGTAACGGGGGAGGTGCAATTGCTTCAATCCTGGCTCTTCCCGCTATCGCCGGAAAGTTCGGTGTTCGAGGTGGCGGTTTTACGATGTCTAACAGCGGTGCCTTCCGCCTTCGCTCAGATGGCGGCTCATTCTCCCCGCGGCGCTCAGTGCGCACGATAAACATGAACCAACTGGGCAACGCGCTACTAGATCTTGATTCACCTCCCGTGAAGGCTCTCTTCATTTACAATGGCAATCCGGTCTCCACCAACCCAGAACAAGTGCAAGTTATCAAGGGGCTGAAGCGCGAGGATCTCTTCACCGTTGTCTTCGACTCAGTTCTTACTGATACAGCCAAATACGCTGATGTAGTGCTACCGGCAACGATGTTTTTGGAACACCGGGAACTCCGAAGCGGGTATGGAGCCATGGCGCTGATGGATTCCAGACCCGCGGTCGAGCCACACGGCCAAGCCCGCAGCAATCATAAAGTGTTTGCTGAACTCATCGATCGACTGGGACTTGGCCTCGACGATGATCCTCGTTCTGAACAAGACGTTGTTGAGAAAGCTCTAGACAGCGGCGGGGACGGTCAGCGGCTCCGACTCCAACTTGCCACCAACGGCATAGCATTTCCTGAAGCTGGCCAGGCACCCATACAATTCAGTCACGTTGCGCCCGACACGAAGAGCGGAAAGATAGAATTGATTCCTGAGAATGTCGATCACGAAGCTGACGGGAAATTCTACAAATTCATAGAGGAAGAGGAAAACGCCAACTATCCTTTGGCGCTCTTGTCACCCGCTACCGAAAAATCAATCAGTTCGACTTTTGGTTTTGACATCAAAGCTGCTGTGCAAATCAACCCAGAGGATGCTTCTTCTCGGCAAATCAACGATGGCGACACGGTCCGAGTTTTTAACGAACTTGGTGAAGTGCTGCTGCCGGCGAAGATCGACTCTGATCTTTTGAAGGGAACCACAATCATTCCCAAAGGACTCTGGTGTGAGAGCACAAAAAATGGCTTAACGTCGAACGCACTAACGCCAGCGACCCTTTCAGACGTTGGCGGCGGCGCGTGTTTTAACGACGCGAGAGTCGAAATAGAACCCGCTCAAGAAGCGAGCGCCTAAAGACACTCCTTCTCCAGTTGGAGAAGGTCTTCAAGCGTTTCTCTGCGGCGGACCAACTTGTAGGAATCTCCCGTGACCAACACCTCAGCAGCTCTACCGCGAGTATTGTAGTTACTCGACATCGTGAAGCCGTAGGCCCCCGCTGCGCCCACCGCGATTTTCTCGCCGGCTTCTAGGCGTGGAAGAGGTCGGTCGCGCGCCAAAAAGTCGCCGGTTTCACAGATCGGCCCCACCACATCTACGACGACTTCCTTTCTTTCAGAGTTTTCTTTGAAACTTCGTATTGGATGATAGGAACCGTAGAGAGCCGGTCGCAAGAGATCGTTGATAGCGGCGTCCACGATTAAGAAATTCTTGTCCCCAGATGTCTTATTGTAGAGGACCTCGCTCAAAAGAACCCCAGCGTTGCCGACGATGACACGTCCAGGTTCGCAGATCAGAGTCAGCCCCCTTTGCTTCAACGGGCGAAGAGCACTTTCAATGGCGCGCCCATACTCTGCTGGGCTAGGGGGCTCCGTTTCATTGTCCCCGTATGGAATCCCGAGCCCGCCCCCAATGTCGAGATGCTTAATTTTGATAGACAGTTCAGACTCAACCCTATCCAGTAACGCCACCATCCTGGTTGCCGCATCTGCAAAAGGGGTGGTTTGAGTGAGTTGCGAGCCTATGTGGCAATCCAGCCCTACAACTTCAAGGGCTGGCAGCGAATCCGCGTGTTTGAAAGCCTCGATCGCATCGTTCGCTGAAATTCCGAACTTGTTCTCTTTCAACCCAGTTGAAATGTACGGATGCGTCTTCGCGTCGACGTCTGGGTTGACGCGCAAGGAAACTCTTGCTTTGCGAGAGAGGTTTTCTGCCACCTCGTTTAGCGTATCCAGCTCTGCAATGGACTCCACATTAAAAGCGAGGATGTCAGCTTTCAGGGCCGCAGCCATTTCAGCTTTCGTTTTGCCAACTCCAGAAAAAACTACCTTTTTTGGATCTCCCCCGGCAGCGATAACACGAGCGAGCTCACCGCCCGAGACAATATCGGCGCCAGCGCCAAGCTCGAATAAGAGTTTCAGTACCGACAGATTTGAGTTTGCCTTCACCGAATAACAAATCAAATGGTCAGTGTGAGAGAGAGCCTCGTCAAAGACACGAAAATGACGTTCGAGAGTTGCTGAACTGTAGACGTATGTCGGCGTCCCAACCTCGCTAGCAATTTTTTCTAGTGGTACGTCTTCGCAATGAAGCTCACCACCGCGGTAGGTGAAATGGTTCATAGGCTCTTACTCTGTCCCAGTTCCTCTCGAACACGCTTAATCTGAGCAACAATTTGTTTGCGAGCAGGACCTCCTACTAGGTCTCTTCTGTCGACAGACTTCCCAACGTCCAACCAATCAAAAACATCTTGTTCGAACAAGTCGCTCTCCGCTTTCATTTCTACCAACGTCAACGAAGCCAAATCCTTCTTCTTTTCAATGGCAAAACGAACCAAGGCGCCGGCTACGTCGTGCCCTTCTCGAAACGGTAACCCTTTCGAAGCAAGATAATCCGCAAGCTCAGTGGCCTGAACGTAGCCTTCTTCGACGGCTGCCTTCATGCGGTCTTTGTGGAATTCGAGATCTGAAACCATCCCTGCGCATACCTCCAAACACCCGGTCACTGTTTCAATCGCGTCGTAAAGAGGCTCCTGGCTTTCTTGAAGATCTTTATTGTAAGCGAGGGGTAACCCTTTCAGCACGGTTATCAGCGCAACCCAATCTCCAATTACGCGACCACTCTTTCCTCTCACGAGTTCGGCAATATCAGGATTGACCTTTTGAGGCATGATTGAGCTACCAGAGCAGTAAGCCTCTGTAGAACTAGCAAAACCAAACTCCTGACTCATCCACAAAACCACTTCTTCGCCTAGCCGCGATAAATGCACTTGGCAGAGAGCCAGCGTAGCGATCAACTCGATTGCAAAATCCCTATCGCCAACCGCATCCATACTATTCTGCGATACAGAGTCAAAACCGAGCGCTTTTGCAGCGTGCTCTCGGTCCAGCGGAAAAGTAGTACTAGCCAATGCACCCGAGCCCAACGGCGAGACGTTAATTCTCTTTAAAGCATCACTTAGCCGATCGCGATCTCGCGAGAACATCGCTTCATAAGCCATTAGATGGTGGGCAAGTCGCACAGGCTGAGCGCGCTGAAGGTGCGTATAACCTGGGACGAAAAAATCCAAGGTCGACTCAGCTTGCGTCACCAATGCACCACGGATGCCATCCAAAAGCGCAATCGCTTTTTCAGCGCCGTCTCGGGCGTACAATCGAAGATCTGTGGCAACCTGGTCGTTGCGACTTCTCCCCGTATGAAGTCGGCGGGCTGCATCTCCGATCTTCTTTGTAAGCTGTGACTCAACGTTCATGTGGACATCTTCGAGCTCGTCAACCCATTCAAGTTTGCCCTCTTCAAATTCTGCCCGTACCTCATCAAGCCCTCGGGAAATTGCGTCCGCATCTTCGGAGGTAAGCACACCTTGCTTCTCCAACATGCGCGCATGGGCTTTGGATCCAGCCACGTCATGAGAAAGCAGCCTTTTGTCAAAGGACACAGATGAATTCATCTTTGCTGCAGCGGGGGCGAGCCCGCCCTTGAATCGACGAGAACGAGCTCCGGACATGCCCCAAATATACAGATAGCCCCTATTTTTCCAACCAGCTTTGCAAAGCAAAGCCACGCGAGCCTTAGGCGCCGACAGCAAGACTCTGTAAGAACCGACGCGCAGCGTACTTTAGTACGCGAGCACTGGAAGCCGAACACGAACGCAGCTAGCGGTGATGTCTCGCGGCTTAGCTGGCGCGGCGGCCGTTAGCGGCCTCATCGTAAACACGAACCGCAGAATCGGCCGTTGTTTTGACAGCTTCGAGATAGACGGAAAGAAGTTGCGATTGGTTTCCTGTCCGAAGAGATTCGTAATAGCGCTGCCGATCGATGGAATGGATTACCGCGATTGGGTAGCCAGTGCCCAGCAGCATCATGTTGGCAAAGATTCGGGCCGCCCGCCCCGTTTGCTTAGCCCATGGAAAAATCGACATGACTTTGAAGTGAGCGGTTGCTGCTCGATTGACAGGGTGTATCGAGGCTGCTTCCTCACCAGACAACCACGCCTCCAACTCTTTCACTAAAGTAGGGATTTTCGCGGGCGCGGAAATCTCATGGTAGTAAAGTCGGTGCAGAGGGTTTTCTTTTCGGTAAGAAGGGCCACCTTCCTCATCCGGCAAGAGCAGTTTGCGAATATCTCGCAACGTGTCTACCGACGCGGCGTTCTTTTTGTTCGCCAACCCAAACCCATGAAGGGCAGCCTGATGAAAATTAGAAATTTCCTCGTAAGACGGAATCAAAGACGCATCACTGATGATGTTGCTGTCTATGGCTGCCTTAATTTCCCCATGAGACAACACCTCGCCTTCCAGAGCTGCGTCATGAAAGATTAGTGAAATAAGGAGCTTGTTGCCAAAAGCCGCGCGTAAGTCATCGGAAGCCTCAGACTCCCGAACCCGCCATTTGTCGACGGACTCATCAACCTGCGCGAAAACTGCTTCTAAATCTTCTTTGTTTTTGTACCTAAGCAATTGGATTCCTAAGGGAGCGAAGTCTACTCAGCAAATATAAGCGGTGCAACTGTTTCAAGTAGACGCTGGCATCTGGTTCGAGATACCCACACTTTTCACAGGACTTATCAACATCTGTGGAAAAACGATATCTTTTCCTTCAAACCTAACAACTTAATTTTACAAGAGGTTTTTTCCTTGCCCCTGATCTGTCCTCAATAAGACTCAACTTGTCCACAGACTAACCATGGTTTTTGAAATGCACATTCCAGTACTGCTCGACTCCGTCCTAGAGCATTTATCTCCGCACCCGGGTCAGATCTTTGTCGACGGGACGGCGGGAGCAGCTGGACACAGCATGGCGATCGCCGACCGTGTAGGGCCAAATGGCCGGCTGATCGCTCTAGATCGCGATCTGAGCGCTGTAGAGTTAGCCAACAAGCAGTTCGCGGACCGCCCGTGGGCAAGTGCTCACCACGCAAAGTTCTCGGAGATGCCCGAGATCCTTCGCCAGCTGGGTATTCCCAAGGTTGATGGAATCCTACTCGATCTTGGGGTTTCGTCGATGCACCTAGACCAACCGGAGCGCGGGTTCTCGTTCCAGAAACGCGGCCCCGTAGACATGCGAATGGACCAGGCTACAGGGCCAACAGCCATCGATCTAATCCGAGACACTAACGTCTCTGCACTCGCGGACATTCTCAAAGAATACGGGGAAGAACGCTACAGCAAACGAATCGCTCCTCGACTTAAAGAAGCCCAAAAAGCAGGGGAAATCGAGACCACCTCAGATCTAGCAACCATCGTATCCAACTGTATTCCCGAGAGATCGAAAAGACAGATGCGAATACACCCTGCCACGCGCGTCTTCCAGGCCCTGCGAATCGCCGTAAACAACGAGCTCGGCGAGCTTGATCTTTTTCTCCAAGAATTCGCCGATAGTTTGCGACCAGGCGGCCGATGCGCGATCATCAGCTTTCATTCCTTGGAAGATCGCCGCGTAAAACAAGCTTTTCGAGAGCTCGCATGGAGTTCCTCGTTACCCCGAGAATTCGCGATCACCGCGGGCGAGCGCCCCGATCCTATATGCACTCTACTAACGCGAAAGCCCATCGTGGCAAACGAGACAGAGATCGCTGAAAACCCGCGTGCTCGCTCTGCAAAGCTTCGTGTCTGCAGAAAAGTCGACCCATGCGTTGGCTAAAGCACCGCGCCTTCCCGGTCCTCGTCATGTTGACCGTTACCGCCTTCTCGACGTCTTTGGGAGTCTTTATGGTTGCCGAAAGACATCAGGCGATTCGCAAAGGCTACCTACTGACTGAGCTGGCAAAAGAAGTTCGAAAACTCAGTGAAGAGAATCGAAAACTGCGGCTAGAACGCTCAGTGCTCACTTCTCCAGAGCGTATAGAAAAACTCGCCAAGCTTCGCGGCATGGTGCCGCCCAGTCCCCAGCAAGTCGTTTCGGCTGAAGAGGCGAACCGTGACTAAAAAAAAGGCGTCGCTAAACTACGCCCTCGGTCCCTGGGTAGCTCTTCGGTTGCGGTTGGTAACCTTTTTGGTTATCGGCCTTTTCCTTGCCATCGGGTGGCGCGCCTACGCGTTGCAAGTCCGCCAATTCGAAGAGTATCAAAAACTAGCGAAGCGCCAGCACTTGAAAACCCTGGAAATTCCAGCCCCACGTGGTCCTTTATTGGACAGACTCGGGCGAGAACTAGGCGTCACCGCACAAGCACACTCGGTTTTCGCTGACCCGCGAGAAATCGTTGACTTAGCTGGAACCGCGGCAAAACTGGCGAAGATTCTGGATTCCGACAAGAAGGTTGTCGAAACCAAACTTGCAAGCCCAAGGTTTTTTGTCTGGTTGAAACGACATATCCCGCCGCAAGCTGCAGACAAAATAAAGGAACTAGCTTTACCAGGGATCACCCTTACCCAGGAACCTCGCAGGTTTTATCCTTCGAAAGAACTAGCAGGCCCAGTACTAGGTTTCGCTGGAATCGATGGCAAGGGTCTCGACGGAGTTGAGCTCTCCCTTAATGAGCAACTGACAGGAGAACGGGCCCGTGTAGCCGCCCTCCGCGATGCGTCGAGAGGTTTAATTTTCTCCGACGGCGATATTGAAGCCAAAACGGGCGGGAAAGTAACCCTTACCATTGACCGCTCTATCCAATACATCGCCGAAAAGGCACTCGCCAAGGTCGTTAAGAAAAACAAAGCCAAAGCCGGAGTCGCACTGGTAATGGACATCAACAATGGCGCTATGCTGGCGATCGCCAATAGTCCAAACTTCGACCCCAACGCACCCGGGAATTACGTAGCAAGAGGTGTGCGCAATCGCGCAACCACTGATGCTTACGAGATCGGGTCGATTATGAAAATTTTTAGCGTAGCGGCCGCTCTGGACACAAACGTGATTTCAACCAACCTTCTCTTCGACACAGAAGGGGGCAGATACAAAGTAGGCAGAAAACTCATTACTGACTCTCATCGTGACAATTGGCTGACTGCTTCAGAAATTCTCAAACGTTCCTCAAATGTTGGAGCCGCCAAGATTGCTCAAAAGCTAGGAAGAGAGCCTCTTTATGAATTCCTACTAAAAATGGGGTTCGGCAAGCGAACAGGGATTGAACTCCCAGGCGAACGAAAAGGTGTTGTTCACCCAACTAGGACCTGGGGAGAGACAGGGCTAGCCGCAGTTTCCTTTGGTTACAATATTACCGTTACTCCACTTCAAGTCATTGCCGCGTTCGCGTCTGTTGGCTCTGGTGGAAATTACCGAGAACCCCGCTTGGTTCAGAGTATTCACTCCCATGAAGGTGACAAGGTGTACGAGCTCAAGACTAAGCCACATCGAGTGATGAGAAAAAAAACGGCAACGGACCTGGTTGACGCACTTGAAACTGTTTTTGCTCGGGGCAAGTACGGAGGAACTGGAAAGAAACTCAAACTAAACGGCTACCGTGCAGCTGGAAAGAGCGGAACGGCACACAAGGTGAACCGACAAGGAGGTGGCTACGACGAAAAAGCTTACCTATCTTCCTTTGCTGGCATCGCTCCTTTGCCCAAACCTCGTATTGCTGTTCTCGTCCTTGTTGACGAACCAACGGGCGACGCGCACTACGGAGCAGACGTGGCCGGCCCTGCCTTTACAGAGATCACCGAAGAAACGCTCCGTTACCTCGGACTCCTCGACCCCGACCGTGCTCAGAACGACGAAAAGAGCGAAGAACAAATCGCCGATGCCCCCAAGCGACTTCCCAAGGCAATTCGACGGGCGAAGCGAAACATCCGCAAACAATCCCCACTCAAGCCCCCCAGCAAAGACCACGTCTGGATTCCCGATTTTCGAGGTATGGGCATAGCCAAGGTCTTGGAGAAAGCCGAGTCTGCCAACGTCGAGATTCGCGTAGAGGGAACAGGGCGCGCAGTCGACCAATACCCCCCACCCGGTTGGGCGGACAAGACAACACTCTGCCGGGTGGTATTCGCACCCGGGGGTTCAGAGCATTGAAAATCAATGAACTCATCGGCCAATTGACGGATGCCGCCTTTGAAGGCTCAAAGGACATTGAATTCGAAGGTATCCAAGAAGATTCTCGCCACGTCAAACCGGGACAGATTTTCATAGCGATCCGTGGACTACGCTCCGATGGACACGAACACGTGGTTTCAGCAGCAGAAAAAGGTGCTGTCGCAGCTATCGTAGAAGAGCTGGTTCCATCTGCGAAGATACCGCAGATAGTAGTCCCAAACACGAGCGAGGCCCTCGGCGAAGCGGAAGCTTATCTTGCAGGAAACCCAGCCAATGGGCTCCAAATCGTGGGGATCACCGGCACAAACGGAAAGACCACCACCAGTTTCCTACTCGAGTCGATGCTGAAAGCAAGCGGCGCAATACCCGGCATTATCGGTACGGTTAGTTACCGATTTGCTGGCAAAGACAAGCCCGCACCGTACACGACCCCAACACCAAGAATCCTTCAAGAGACTCTCTCTGAGATGAAATCCGCGGGATGCACGCACATCATCATGGAAGTGTCGTCCGCTGCTTTATCTATGCGACGGCTCGCAGGTATCCAATTGGATGTCGCTGCATTCAGCAACCTTTCGCAGGATCATCTCGACGTGCACGGATCCATGGAAGAGTACCAAGCGGCAAAGGCTCTGCTCTTTTCACGGCGGCTAAAAGTCGATGGAAAAGCGATTGTAAATATTGATGATTCAGCCGGCGAAGCGATGCTCTCTGCGGCCTCCACATCGACCAAACTTCGAGTGTCTCGCTCAAACGCTGCGGCCGAGATTTGCACACAGAACGAGTCGTCAACCATCGCCGGCATTTCTGCCTCCTTTAAGACCCCCCGAGGGTTGATACCTGTAAAAGCACCCAGTCTCCTGGGTGACTACAATGTCGAGAACCTAGCCTTAGCTATCGGGATCTGTGAGGCTTTAAACATTTCCTTCGATGCTATTGCTGACGGTATCTACTCCCTCGATGGAGTTCCGGGCCGCGTAGAACGAGTCAAGAACGACAAAACGCTAAACGTCCTGGTCGACTATGCTCACACTCCTGACGCTTTGGAGAGCGTACTCTCTGCGCTTCGGCCGCTAACCAAAGGACGCCTTATTTGCGTCTTTGGCTGCGGCGGCGATCGCGATCCAAGTAAGCGGCCTGCAATGGGAAAAGCTGTCGCGGACCACGCTGATCTCGCCATAGTGACCTCAGACAATCCACGAACAGAAGAACCTCAGTCCATAATCGATATGATCCTACCGTCGGTTCCAGACCCGTTCTTTGTACATCCCAATCGGCGCATAGCCATCCAAGAAGCGATTTACGAAGCCACCCCCATCGACGTCGTTTTAATTGCAGGCAAGGGGCACGAGGATT
This sequence comes from uncultured Kofleriaceae bacterium, assembly GCA_964410875.1. Lineage (GTDB taxonomy): Bacteria > Myxococcota_A > Polyangia > Haliangiales > Haliangiaceae > CAYPIX01. Next base: position 43,219 of record CAYPIX010000008.1, on the reverse strand, counting down.
ATCAGATCATCGGTGAGAAAAAGACGCACTTCGACGATCGAGAAGAGGCACGCACTGCAATTGAAACACGTCCCACCTATGCCGCTAAGGCCTGCAGTGAAGTATCCGGCGGTACGATAACAGGTCCGGACGGTTCAGTTTTTAGCCGTGTAGTCATCGATTCGCGAAAGACTGCCCCCGGCGATTTATATGTCGCAATTAAGGGTGAGACTTTTGACGGGCACAGTTTCACCAAACAAGCAGTTGATGCCGGTGCTACTGGCGTTTTGGTCGAAAACGGACGCATTGGAGAACTCAAAGGTCAAGTCTGCGCCATTGAAACCCCCGACCCTCGACTCGCGCTAGGACAAATAGCTGGGATGACCAGACAGCAAGCGTCAATACCTGTTGTCGCCGTTACGGGCTCTTCTGGGAAAACCACGACGAAAGAGCTGATACGCTACGCTCTAGGAGAAGCCGGCCCGGTCCTCGCGACAAAAGGCTCAATGAATAACGAAACAGGTGTCCCCCTCACTCTTCTTAAGCTTCGCAGTTACCACCGCTATGCAGTCATCGAAATGGGGATGCGAGCTCTCGGGGATATCGACTACCTTTGCCAATTTACCGAGCCAACAGTAGGCGTGGTGACAAATATTGGCACAGCTCATGTTGGCGTCGTCGGAAGTGTCGACAAAATTCGCACTGGAAAAGCAGAAGTTTTTCCCAAGACTGGTACAGCAGTATTTCCGTCAAACGATGATGGCCTTCGGAAAATTGCAGGGAAATCTGAAAGACGTATCAGCTTCGGATACGAGAAGAATGCGGATGTTCAAATCAAGTCGTATAGGCCTATTGATTTAGGAAGCGTTGTTGAACTCAGCGCATTTGGAAAACATCTGACAGTCAAACTTGGGATGATTGGGCGCCACAACGCACTGAACGCAGCTTGTGCCATCGCTGTTGCAGAAGCGACCGGCGTAGACACCGAGGTTGCCGCTCTTGGAATTTCGAAAGCGAAACCGGCTGCCATGCGTGGCCAGGTGGAGCTAGTCAAAGGACGAAATGTCCTTGTAGATTGCTACAACGCAAACCCTGCTTCCATGAAAGCCGCTCTCAACATGTTGGTCGAGACCGCTTCGACAACCCCCTTTGCCATTCTTGGCGACATGCTGGAACTCGGCGACTCGGCGGAAGAGGCCCATCGCCAACTTGGACGATCGGCCGCGGAGATGGGGATCGTAGTCTTCTGCGTGGGGAGCTTTGCTTCCATGATAGCTGCCGGAGCCCATGAGGCGGGAGGTCGTGCAACCGTGGTGAATAGTCTTGCGGAGGCCGCAGAGTCAGTACTTACAGAAGCCACTTCGGGTAGTTGGATCCTTCTCAAGGCATCTCGGGCCCTCAAACTGGAACAGTGTGTGCCGCTTATGCGAGATTCGTCACAGGACTAACCCCATTGCTCTTCCACCTTTTTTACGACTACCTCTCCCAGCTCGACGGCCTTGGATTTCTCCGGGTCTTCCGCTACCTCTCAACCCGGATTCTAGCGGGCGCAATTACATCTCTACTGTTGTCGTTTCTACTCGGCCCATGGTTCATCAATCGACTTAAGTCTCGACAGATCGGCCAACAGATTCGTGACGACGGCCCAGAGAGTCACCAAAAAAAGGCCGGGACGCCGACTATGGGGGGCTCGCTCATTTTGTTCGCGTTGGTGCTCTCCACACTTCTCTGGTGCGATCTCCGCAATGAGTTGGTCTGGATCACTCTAGTTGTCACCGTAGGTTTTGGCGTTGTGGGTTTTTTCGACGACTACATGAAAATCTCGAAGAAAAACACCAAAGGTGTCTCGGGAAAACTCAGGCTGGGCGTGGAATTTCTAATTGCCGGGGCTGCAATGACCTACGTGTTTTATGCCAATGCTTTTGGCAGTGATATTTCTCTGGCACTGCAAATCCCTTTCACGGATTTCTACGGCGACTTTCAGTTCCATCTTCAACCCTGGCTCTACGTTATCTTTGCCTCGTTCGTAATTGTAGGCACCGCTAATGCTGTGAACCTTACGGACGGGTTGGATGGTTTGGCTATTGGTCCAGTCGCCATCAATGCGGCAACGCTGATGATTTTCGCGTACCTCGCAGGAACTCAAACCACCATCTTGGTCCGCATCGCTAATGACGTCCGGCAGCAAACGCTTGCCGAGTATTTACACATCGCGCATCTTAGTGGCGCAGGTGAACTTGCCATTTTGTGCGCCTCTATGTTCGGTGCCGGTATTGGGTTCCTTTGGTACAATGCATACCCAGCGTCAGTTTTTATGGGTGATGTTGGCGCACTGTCTCTTGGTGGCGCTATTGGCACTCTTGCCGTGCTGACAAAGAATGAAATCGTACTTCTACTTTTGGGTGGCCTCTTTGTTGTCGAAGCATTAAGTGTCTTCATCCAGGTTGGTTCCTACAAAATGCGCAAGAAACGCGTATTTAGGATGGCCCCCATTCATCACCACTACGAATTGAAAGGGTGGGAAGAGCCAAAGATCATTGTTCGGTTTTGGCTGATAAGCCTGCTCCTTGCCTTGCTCGCTCTAGGTACGCTCAAGCTTCGATGAAGCTCGCCGGAAAAGACATCGTAGTCCTGGGCTTAGGGCAAACCGGCGTAGCGCTAGCTAAATTTTGCGTCGAAAGGCAGGCCAATGTTGTCGTAACCGACTCTCAGCCAGAAGCAAAGCTCACAAAGAGAATCGCCGAGCTGCCCAAAGGCGTAAATATCGAAGTCGGAGGCCACAAAGAGTCGACCTTTACCTCCGCTGATCTGGTTGTCGTTTCCCCTGGTATTCCCGAGCTCAAAGAAACTCGAGCAGCAAAAAAAAATGGGATTGAAGTCATCGCGGAAATCGAACTTGCCTACCGATGTTTTCACCCAGACGCAACATTGATTGCGATTACCGGAACCAACGGAAAGTCGACAACCACGGCACTCACGGGTTCGCTTTGCGAGGCCAGTGGAAGGCCAAGTTTCTGCGGGGGTAATCTGGGAAATCAGCCCTTAATCGCCGCCGTCGGTGGGGCTGCAGATTGCAAACAAGGCCTCATTACGGCCGAAGTAGCCGGTTTTATGCTTGAGACATGCGCGGGTTTTCGCCCAAAAGTGGCCGCCTGCCTCAACATCACCGAAGATCACTTAGACCGGTTTGGCACCATGGAAGTCTACGCTGAAATGAAAAATCGTATCTTTAAGTGGCAGCTACCTAAAGATACAGCAATTGCGAATGCTGACGACGACCGTACAACAGCCGGAGTAGCGAGTTCTAAAGCAAATGTCTTTCTGTTCTCAATGAAAGGCCCTGTTCAAACGGGAGCCTTCGTCGACAGGGACCAGATCATCCTTCGAGGCGTGAACGGGTCATCAAGGGAGGAACGCTACCCCATCGAGGATCTAACGATCTTTGGGCGCCACAATATAGAAAATGCCATGGCGGCCTATCTTGCTGCACGGCGTGCAGGTGTTCCGCAAGAAGCTATAGCCGCTGGTACGAAAGCCTTCCGCCCTCAGAAGCATAGGATGGAAGAAATTAGAACGGTCGACGGGGTACGGTACTTTGACGACTCAAAAGGTACCAATGTGGCTGCCGTGGCTGCTTCGTTAAACGGTTTTCCTACACCCGTTGTGCTGATCGCCGGTGGAGTCGACAAAGGCGGGGCCTATAAGGATATGTTTGAGACCATGCGCGGCAACACACGGGGCTTAGTCCTCATTGGCCAAGCAGCAGACAAAATCGAAAGTGAAGCGAAACTTTTTGGCGTTGAGTATCCAATTCTTCGCGCTTCTTCCATGGAGGACGCCGTGGACAAAGCGCGGAAGATCGCCAAAGCAGGTGACTCTGTTGTTCTATCACCCGCGTGCTCTAGCTATGACATGTTCAAGAATTTTGAGGAACGTGGCATGTGTTTCAGACGCGCTATCCCTGGCGGCGGAAACTAGATGAACGAATGGGTTAACAAATATCTCGGGTTTCTCGGCCCAGTAGACTATTCCGACGCCAAGCCTAAGATTGACCTAATCCTCCTTGGGGCAGTCTTTTTACTGCTTGCAGTTGGAACTGTGGAGATGTTCAGTTCCGGCGCGGTCGAAGGGCTCCGTAAGCACAGCGACCCGTACCACTTCCTCAAAAGGCACGTCATCTTTTTGGCTGTTGGGCTCTTTGCACTGTATGTCGGGACAAGACTTCCTCTTCGTTTGTTGGAGAGAGCAACCTACCCGCTCTTAGGTGGAGCTCTTCTGCTCCTGTTGGGTGTCTTACTCTTTGGTCGCGAAATTAATGGAGCAAGACGTTGGTTTTGGATCGGTCCTTTGTCCTTCCAACCTGTAGAGGTCGCTAAATTTTCGTTGATTTGTTACCTCGCCCACAGCCTCCACAAAAAGGCGGACAAGGTCCGACTTTTCACTGTCGGATTCGTTCCACACCTCTTGGTATGTATGCTCATGATGGTCCTCTTGCTTAGGCAACCGGACCTGGGCTCGTCGCTGCTACTTGGTGGTATTACACTCACCCTACTTTTCATTGCTGGAGCAAAGGCATCATACCTACTCTTGTCGATATTAGCCGCTGCCCCCCTCGCATACTTGATCATTGTAGGAACTTGGCGAGTTCAACGACTTCTCGCGTACCTCAATCCAGAGGCGTACCGTGATGGAGCGGCGTATCAAATTATCCAATCAAGAATTGCCTTTGGCTCGGGTGGGCCATGGGGCGTCGGTCTCGGTCAGGGAAGGCAAACCCTAGGTTATATGCCTGAGGCCCATAGCGACTTTATTATGGCAAGCCTTGGCGAGGAGTTGGGATTCATGGGCTTTGCGTTTGTCCTCGGACTCTTTGCGCTGATCGCATGGCGAGGTAGTCGCGCGGCGCTCCGTGGGCAAACGCCTTTTGCAGCACTGCTTGCTTTTGGGCTCACTGTTTCGCTGTGCTACCAGGCAATTTTTAACGTAAGCGCCGTCTTGGGACTGATACCTGCGAAGGGAATCACTATGCCATTTATGAGTTACGGTGGCACTTCGTTGTCGGTCTCGCTATTCTTTATAGGGTTAATCCTCAATGTTGGACGCAGGCAGCCTACGGTGAAAAAGAAAAAGAAACCAAGCACGACAGAGTTTGCTCGTAGGCGTAAAAAGAGAGCGACTTTCGTATGCGACTCTTGATTGCGGGTGGAGGTACCGGTGGGCACCTTTTCCCCGGTGTCGCCCTCGCAGATGAACTCCGAGAACGCTCCTCGGGTCACGAGGTGCTGTTTGTTGGAACTGAACAAGGCATTGAAGCGAGAGTGTTACCCAAATTGGGCTGGAAGCTCTCTACCATTCAAGTATCAGGGCTGAAAACGAAGGGCATAAAGGGAAAACTACTCGGGCTCTGTCGACTTCCACGCGCTCTCTGGCAATCTCGCCGAGTTTTGCGCGAATACCGCCCTGATGTTGTACTCGGTGTCGGGGGGTACGCTTCCGGCCCGGTCGTTTTGGCTGCTTGGCTCATGGGGATCCCAACCGGAATCCTAGAACAAAACTCGATCCCAGGCTTTACGAATAGAGTGTTGGGCAAGTTGGCTCGCGCAGTTTTCACCTCTTTCGATAGCTGCGACACGTACTTTTCAGCAAAGCGCCTCAACCCCGTCGGCAACCCAATCCGACCCGCACTTCTCCGTGGTCTCACCCAAAAGGTTGAAGATGAGAACGGCCTTTTAATAGTAGGTGGCTCTCAAGGTGCAGTCGCGGTAAATCGGCTCGTCGTCCAAGCGCTTACGATCCTTAAAGCGAACGGTGCGCCCCTACCGCGCATCACACATCAAACAGGCAAAAACGGGTTCCAAGAAACAGGGAACGCATATAGCGATGCTGGTATTGATGCCCACGTCACGCCATTTATCGACGATATGGCGAAAGCCTATCGTGAAGCGACGGTCGTGGTCGCTCGAGCTGGAGCAACAACAGTCGCAGAACTCACCATTGTTGGCAGACCCGCTATTTTTATCCCCTACCCCTTTGCCGCTGACAACCACCAAGAAGAAAACGCAAGGGAGCTGGTTAATTCAGGGGCAGCGCAAATGTTTAACCAAGACACTTCGTCTTCAGAAGAACTTGCAACATCACTACAGCGCCTCTTTGTCGACGCTGAACTAAGACAAAGCATGAGTGCGAAAATGAAAACGCTAGGTCGTCCTAACGCCGCGGAAAACATCCTGAACTGGTGCTTCGCTCAAGTTGAGAAGTAGCCACTTTTTTCAAAAAAACGGAATAAACTACTTTTTCCAGGCGTTTTCCCTAATGTGGCGCAGTGACCCTGCGTGAAAATAGCAGTCAGTGGTAGGTTCGGAACGTGTTCGGAAAGAGCGAAATACATGTACATTTTGTAGGTATTGGCGGCATGGGAATGTGCGGCATTGCGGAGGTATTGATTAATCTCGGCTACAAAGTTTCCGGTTCCGACGTCGTCAAATCAGAAATCACCAAACACCTCGAAAAAATCGGCGGAGAGATCTTCTATGGACACAAAGCGGAGAACCTCCAAGCAGTCGATGTTGTCGTTACCTCTTCGGCAATCAAAGGTTATAACCCCGAAGTCGAATCTGCGAAAGCTCGACTGATTCCTGTCATTCCTCGCGCCGAGATGCTTGGCGAACTGATGCGCATGAAGTTTGGAATCACAGTTGCTGGCAGCCATGGGAAAACCACAACAACGACGATGCTGGCTTCAGCGCTCATGGGAGCCGGTCTCGACCCCACTGCTGTTATCGGCGGTCGCGTAGACTCTTTTGGGCTTGCCAATGCGAGGCTGGGAACGTCCGAATTCATGGTAGCGGAAGCTGATGAGTCAGATGGATCTTTTCTAAAGCTCGCACCCAAGGTCGCAGTAGTAACCAACCTTGATGCCGAGCACCTTGATCACTACGGGACGGTCGACAATTTGCGGACGGCTTTTGTCAATTTTATCAACCGAGTACCCTTCTACGGCATTGCCGTTCTATGCCTCGATCACCCAGGTATTCAAGGCATTCTCGACCGAGTAGAGAAACGTTTCGTCACCTACGGGATTTCTTCTCAAGCCGACTACCGGGCACGCAATATTCGACGTAACGGACTCGAGACCAAATACGTTGCGTGGCACCGAGCAAAGGAGCTCGGTGAAGTAAGTATTCCACTCCCTGGCGATCACAACGTGCAGAACTCGCTCGCAGTTCTGGCTGTGTGTGACTACCTCAAAGTTCCGTTTGATAAAGCGGCAAAAGCTCTCGCAGCTTTTGATGGCATACAACGGCGCTTTACAGTACGCGGTCAAGTTGCCGGAGTAACGGTAATCGACGACTTTGGTCATCATCCGACTGAGGTTCGCGCTACCTTAAAAGGTGCACGTTCCGGTTTTCCCGGCCGAAAAATCATAGCTGCCTTTCAACCCCACCGCTGGTCTCGTACAAAAGATCAATTCCAAGAGTTTGCGCGCTCGTTCTACGACGCAGACAAAGTAGTCATTTGTGACGTTTTTTCCGCAGGTGAGGAAAAGATCGAAGGATATGACAGCGAAGCGCTAGTACGAGAAATTAAGCACGCGGGGCACAGCCACGTGACCTATATTCCCAACAGAAAAGACGTTGCCGCGGCATTGGCCCCTGACTTACAAGCCGGCGACATTGTGATTACTCTTGGCGCCGGCGACATTCAACTGAGCTGTAACGAGCTCATCGAAATCTTGGAAAAACGAGGCCCGGCAGAAGTCAAGAACCTAGCTCGGCGATGACGTCTATGGCTGAAGCAACGGCACTCGATGCCATACCTTCCGCGCCCCCCGAGGCGGTTGCTATCTCAGCTCGCGTCCTCAACGAAATTGTAGACAAGATAGCCCCAGGGCAATGCAAGCCGGCAGAGTCAATGTCTAAGCACACGACACTGCGCATGGGCGGCCCTGCGGATATCTGGTTCGAGCCCCAGTCGCGGCAACAACTCCGAGACGTGGTTTCGTTCTGTTTTGAAAACAAGGTACCCGTTAACTCGGTTGGCGGAGGATCCAATCTCTTGGTGCGAGACGGAGGGATACGCGGTGTTGTTCTGTCGACCAAACGGCTTCGCGAGGTAAGCCGAGATGGTTCATCTATACGCGTCGAGGCAGGCCTCAGCACCGGAAAGCTCCTAAGCTTAGCTACAAAATGGGAGCTCGGAGGAGTTGAGTTTCTCGGAGGTGTTCCTGGCTCTATAGGCGGAGGCATGGTGATGAACGCTGGGACATACCTTGGAGAGTTCAAAGACGTGACCAAAGAAGTGACATCTATTGACCTCGTCACGGGAGAAGCAAAAACGCGAAGTAACGAAGAATGCGGATTCGCCTATCGGAACTCAGCGCTTCCAAAGTCCGAGGTGGTAGTAGAAGCAGTTCTAGATTTACAACCACGAGCAAAAACAGAAATAGAAACCGTGGTACGGGCCCTTCGAGATCGGCGCAAAGAAAGGGAACCCCAGAAAGTGTCCAATGCCGGGTCGGCTTTCAAAAACCCAAAAGACGACTACGCGGGCCGGTTGATTGAGGATATTGGTTTTAAAGGGCGCACCATTGGACAGGCCCAATGCTCTCCCGCCCACGCAAATTGGTTTGTCAACTTGGGTGGAGCCCGTACGGAGGATATGCTCGCACTGCTTCGAGAAGCCTGGACCGAAGTTAAGCGTGTCCACTCAGTGGAACTAGAATTGGAATGGAAGCTGGTTGGAAATGACGCGGAATAGTAAAGACATGCGAGTTGGCGTTCTTATGGGCGGGATCTCCTCTGAACGAGAAGTCTCTCTTGATACGGGCGCTGGGGTTCTTCGCGCACTTCTTGAGCTAGGGTACGAAGCCGTTCCACTCGATTGGAAAAAAGGGGACAACCCGGCTGAGCTGCTAGAGAAATCAAAGGTCGATATTGTCTGGAATGCTCTCCACGGAACACTCGGCGAAGATGGAGCCGTGCAGGGATTGCTCGAGTGTTTGGGGATTCCCTATACAGGCTCCCGTGTTCTCGCGAGCGCTCTGGCCATGGACAAAGTCGCATCAAAACAGCGGTTCGAAACTCATGAAGTGAAGACCCCACCTTGGCTGGTCGCAAATGATTTGAGTGACGTAGAAAAGGCGGCAGACCAGTGGGGGGACCAAATCGTTGTAAAACCCGCGTTGGAAGGGTCGTCCGTCGGGGTCACCGTAGTCCAGTCTAGGGGTGCTCTTGGCTCTGCGTTTTCATTGGCCAGTGAGTGCAACGGCCCTGTGATTGTCGAAAAATACATCGATGGGATGGAGCTCCACATAGGAATACTCGGCACCCGCGCCCTTGGGAGTGTTCACGTCATTCCCGCCTCCGGTTTCTACGACTACGAAGCGAAGTACAAACGCGACGATACCCAGTACATTATTCCTCCCAACGCACCGGCAGATCACGTTCGTGCGGCAGAAGAGGTGGCACTTGCGGCGTATCACTGCCTTGGATGCGAGGGACACGGGCGAGTCGACATGCGTGTAGAGGCAGACGGAACTCCATGGGTACTAGAGGTAAACACCCTCCCCGGTATGACAGCGACAAGTCTGTTGCCCAAAGCCGCAGCGTACGCCGGCATGTCCTACGCTGCCCTTTGCGAAAGTATTTTACTGGCCGCGGTTCCAGGCTAGCTATTCGAGCTCGTTCCACTTGGAAACGGTCGATGTACCGGCGGGACCATCACTCTCGTCTGTAACCCAACCGAACATCACAAACTTTGATTTCGTCCCGTCGCAATCAAGATCGCCAAGTGCGGACGCCCTAAAGCCATCCGTCCACGTGCCGCCAAGGCCTGTCACAAACGAAAATCCCCGTGTATACCCATAAGCATAGTAACTTGGGTCTTCCACGCTGAATTGCAAAGCGGGCCACATATTAGTAAGATCGTTCCCGCCCGGGTTACCTTGCCAAATTTGACTATTGGGCAAACACTTCTCTTGTTTAGGTACGTGGTTAACGGCGCAACATTCGCTGCCTGCTATGTCAAAAGTTTCCACACCTAAAGAATTGAAAACTCCAGAAGCTCCTGCAGGTTGTAGAAAAGCACCGCTGGTCCCAGGAAACTGTGGCGGCACCGCTGTAAGCGTCTTCCTCCCATAGTTGGGCTCTTGGTAGTATGCCCGGGCGCCATCGTAGATTTTCTTTACGAAGGTCTTGGCCTCTGACGTTTTTGCTTTTGCGATGTATTTCGTAAAAGCGGGAATCGCGACAGCGGCCAAAACACCGATGATCGCAACCACGATCATTAGCTCGATAAGCGTAAAACCCGCCCTGCGATCCATAATCACGCAACTACTCTAGCTCGTTCCACTTCGAAAGGGTTGAGGTTCCAGCTGGGCCATCCGTCTCGTCGGTCACCCAGCCAAACATGGCGAACTTAGAATTCGTTCCATCGCAGTCAAGATCGCCTAGGGCGGACGCTGTGAACTGATCTTGAACGGTGCCGGTCCGGCCTGCAATTGGGCTACTAATGCGATTGTAGCCGTATGCGTAAAAACTTGGATCTTCCACACTGAACTGCAACGCGGGCCATACGTTAGCCGCATCTCTATCACCTGGCTCCCCCTGCCAGACTTCGCTATCTGGCAGACACTTTTCTTGCCCTAGCAAATGATTGACTGCACAACACTCACTACCGGCCTGTCCGACACTCAATCCGCCCAAGTTGATTACTTTAGAGAAACCAGTACTATGCACAATCACATTGGTCTCTCCCGGAAACTGCGGAGGCAACGCGGTCAGTGTTTTCGTCCCGTAATTGGGCTCTTGGTAGTACGCCCGGGCGCCATCGTAGATTTTCTTTACGAAGGTCTTGGCCTCTGACGTTTTTGCTTTTGCGATGTATTTCGTAAAAGCTGGAATCGCGACTGCAGCCAATACACCAATGATCGCAACCACGATCATTAGCTCGATAAGCGTAAAACCCGCGCGCCTATCCAAACTCATCAAGCTATTCCAACTCATTCCATTTGGAAATAGTTGAGGTGCCAGCAGGGCCATCCGTCTCGTCGGTCACCCAGCCAAACATGGCGAATTTAGATTTCGTTCCATCGCAGTCAAGATCGCCTAGGGCGGCAGCCGAAAACTGATCTTGAACGGTGCCGGTCCGGCCTGTAATTGAGTTGCTAAAGCGATTGTAGCCGTATGCGTAAAAACTTGGATCTTCCACACTGAACTGCAACGCGGGCCATACGTTAGCCGCATCTCTATCACCTGGCTCCCCCTGCCAGACTTCGCTATCTGGCAGACACTTTTCTTGCCCTAGCAAATGATTCACTACGCAACACTCGCTACCAGTCTGAGCAAGCGTACTAAAGCCACCCAAGGAACTGAAAGTTGAGAATCCAAGGACCGAAGTTAGCGAGGTTAACCCCGGAAATTGATTTGGCAGAGCAGTAACCGTCTTCCTCCCATAGTTGGGCTCTTGGTAGTACGCCCGGGCGCCATCGTAGATTTTCTTCACGAAAGTCTTGGCCTCCGACGTTTTTGCTTTTGCGATGTATTTCGTGAAAGCTGGAATCGCGACTGCAGCCAATACACCAATGATCGCAACCACGATCATTAGCTCGATAAGCGTAAAACCCGCCCGGCGATCC
>CAYPIX010000008.1:0-31505 GCA_964410875.1 uncultured Kofleriaceae bacterium | reverse complement strand
AATGATCGCAACCACGATCATTAGCTCGATAAGCGTAAAACCCGCCCGGCGATCCGTCCCCACAGGGTTCATTTTACCAGCCCAGTGAGCGACAGTCACCCCCCCTGTTCTGCTCCGCTCACACTCATGATCATGAGGAAAAGAACTAGCACCTACACCACCACACACAATCTTACAACCCCTGGAAATGTTGCCGAAAAATTGCCCTCACCGTTTCTTCGCGTGTACTCAAGAGTGCACGTGTCTGGTTCACCTAAAAGAAGAAGCGGTTCTCGCAACCGCATGCGAGCACGCAACAAGAAGCGAAGCCGACGCGCGTGGTTCTCGGGTGTTCTCTCGACCGTAAACGCCATTAGCAAAAGTGCCTGGAGTCGACGCATTGGCATCGGCCTAACAGTTGGCTCTTTGTCGGCCTTGGTTTTGATCTTTGGCTACAGATTTGTAACCGCCTCATCCCACTTTGCTCTTGCGAAAGTTGAGGTCAAAGGAAATGCGCGACTGGCAAAAAAACTTGTGGTCTCTCGAAGCGGTTTACGTCTCGGCGAAAATGTCTTTGATATCGATCTCCTGCAGACTATTTCCACTCTTGAGCACAACCCGTGGATCAAAAAGGCGGAAGTCTTTCGTCAATTACCAGACACGATTGTGGTACATCTGACCGAGAGGGAGCCAGCAGCCTTGGCTGAGTTAGACGGTTTGTATTTAGTTGAACGCAACGGCAATCCTTTTAAGCGCGTCAACACGCGAGGACGCACCAAAGGAAGTACAAAAGAGTGGAACGGGTTGCCCGTTATCACGGGAATTGCCAGAGCTGATTTCATAGACAACCAGGAAAAGGCGCAGGAAGAGATCAAATTTGCTTTAGATATAGCTGAGATTTACGCGGAAAAAGAACGTCCACAGTTGGGCGAAATCCGCGTTAGCAGTACGCGTGGGGTCGTATTGCACACGTATGAGGGGGGGACGGCGATTCGGCTCGGTCGTGGCAGTCTTGAGGACATAGGGAAACGCTTACAGGTCTTTGACCAGGGGTGGAACGAACTACGTCCTTCGCAAAAAATGCGAGCAAAGTCTGTTTTTGTAGGGCGTGGAAGCGTTTCGAATCAAATCACTGTGGCACTAGCTGCAGAATAGTGAAGGCAATTGAATATGGCCAAAATGAAAAAAGACGAAATCGTCGTAGGACTCGACATCGGTACAAACAAAATCGCCGCTGTCGTTGGTGAAATAACCGAAGACGGTATCGACATAATCGGCGTAGGCACCTCCAACTCCAAAGGGCTCCGCAAAGGTGTCGTTTCCCATATTGACGCCACCGTCTCCGCTATCCAAGCCGCTGTGAGCGAGGCAGAGCACATGGCAGGGTGCGATATATCCACTGTCAATGCCGGTATCGCCGGCAGTCACGTTAAAGGTTTGAACTCCCACGGAGTTGTTGCAGTCAAAGACAAAGAGGTTCGGGAAAGCGACCTCGCGCGAGTCATTGAGGCAGCCAAAGCCGTCGCTATTCCCAACGACCGAGAAATCCTCCACGTTCTGCCACAACAATACGTGATTGATGAACAAGACGGAATTCGGGACCCGTTGGGTATGTTTGGCGTTCGTCTAGAAGCCAAAGTCCACATCGTTACAGTTTCAGTCACAAGTGCTCAAAACGTGATCAAGTGTTGTAACCGGGTGGGACTTGACGTCGAAGAACTCGTACTCTCTCCTGTGGCATCGGCTGAGGCTGTGCTTGAAGAGGACGAGAAAGAACTGGGTGTTGCCCTCATCGACATCGGCGGCGGAACCACAGATATCGCCATTTACGCTGATGGAGCACTCGTTCACACCGCGGTCCTGCCAATTAGCGGCGGACACGTCAGCAACGATATTGCTGTAGGATTACGGACTCCTATCGATGCAGCCGAAAGCATCAAACGAAAATACGGCTGTGCGCTTCCTTCGCTAGTCGATGAAACCGAACAAATGGAGGTTCCCTCTGTCGGCGGTCGCGCGGCCCGGCAAATGTCCAGGCGCGTCCTTGTCGAAATTGTTGAGCCTCGAGTCGAGGAGCTCTTTGAGCATGTTCGCCTAGAGCTTATGCGCAGCGGACTTTGGGAGAGCCTCGCTGCAGGCGTTGTTTTGACCGGTGGCGCTACTAATCTTCTTGGAATGCCTGAGATGGCCGAGACCGTCCTTGGGCTTCCAGCCCGCCGTGGTGTGCCCAGCAAAGTTGGCGGCCTTATCGACGTTGTCAGTGCCTCTGAGTACGCTACCGGTATCGGTTTGGTTCAATTAGGCGGAAAAGATCCATCTATCGCGATCCAACCCAGCACTTCGTCCAGCGGGCGGAGCGTTTTTAAGAAGGTTGGTCAGTGGTTTGGAGAAATTTTTTAGTCTCTCCATTTGTTAACTGATCGAAGATCAGTTTTTTTAACCCTATCCCTGCAGTTGTGAAACGCGATCAATGATCGCATTTTGATCGAAGATCATTTTATGAAAGAGGATCACGCTACTACTTTTTTGATCACCAAGGTGATCGGTCCTTGCGTTGAGTTAGTATTTCGCGGTACCGGTTCCCGTTAGCTGATCACCACGCTTGCCACAAAAAAATCTTTTGGGCAAAAATTTTGCGTTTTTCCCTAAGCACGTAGATAAGAGAGGTGGGAGGAATTAATATATGGCCTTATTGGAATTTGAAGAACTAAACCACGCGAAGATTCTCGTTATAGGAGTCGGCGGCGGCGGCGGAAACGCTGTAAACACAATGATCTCCGGCAGCCTAGACGGCGTAGAGTTCGTTTCTGCCAATACCGATATGCAAGCTCTGGAAGCCAACTTGGCTCCCAATAAAATTCAACTTGGTGACCACCTCACCAAGGGACTTGGCGCCGGCGCTAGCCCCGACATTGGACGCAAAGCAGCCGAAGAGAGTGCTCAGCTTATTGCTGAAACCGTGTCTCAAGCTGACATGGTTTTTGTGACCGCAGGTATGGGCGGCGGCACTGGCACCGGCGCAGCTCCAGTCATCGCTCAAGCAGCCCGAGAAGCGGGCGCACTGACCGTTGGTGTTGTGACAAAGCCATTTTCATTCGAGGGACGCAGGCGTTCTCGTCAAGCGAATGCTGGAATCGCTGCCCTTGAGGAAGCAGTCGACACACTCATCGTGATTCCAAACAACCGGCTTCTCCAAGTCGTTGGAGCGGAAACGACCATGATGGAAGCGTTCTGTCGCGCAGACGAAGTTCTTCTCAATGCTGTCCAGGGCATAAGTGACTTGATGACAGTCCCAGGACTCATCAACGTCGACTTCGCAGACGTCCGAACCGTGATGAGCAGCCAAGGCCGAGCCCTTATGGGAGCAGGCCGCTCGAGCGGTAAGAAACGCGCAGAAGAAGCTGCTCACATGGCAATCTCTTCGCCACTTCTTGAAGACGTCAACATCGACGGCGCTACCGGTGTTCTCTTGAACATCACAGGCGGACCAGATCTGAGCCTTCACGAGGTACACGAAGCATCGACTCTCATCGAGGACGCTGCCCACGAAGACGCAAACATCATCTTCGGCTCGGTCATTGACCCAAGCATGGGAGACGAAGTGCGCATCACCGTGATTGCAACCGGTTTCGAAAGAATCGAGCATACGCAAACGGTGGAGAACCGACGACGACCACAACGTGCCGCTCGCGCGTATCAAGAGACCTCACAGGTCACCCAAGAATACCCGCCACCAAACGTGCAACCTCGAGCTGAAGCAGCACCAGTTGCTGGATATGACGTCTCGGACACTCGTCAGAATCAACGTGCTCCTCTGCCACAAGCAATGATCGTGGAAGACGCTCACATGGCACAGGGCTCGGCGCCTGTAGTGGCAGACCCGTCAGCTGCGTCGGTGCAGCCTCAAGGCCGTCAACCATTCCCAGAGGTTCACCCGGACCTTCGGAAGGTGCTAGCGGAAATGGACCCTGACTCTGAACTCGACGTTCCGACTTTCGTACGTCGCGCACAAGATAGGTAGTACGGTTTTCCTAGACTAGATTGGCTTCAGAGCCCCTGTACGAAAGTACAGGGGCCTTTATCATTTCGGGTCCAAGCAACTAGCGAACCCGTGTTTCTCTCGAGATTGCGTAGAGCAAGAGCTAAGCAAACAAGAGAAAACTCATGCTACAAATTTGCGTGGTCTTTGCGGAAGAGTATGCGAGAGAGCTGTTGGTTTTCCATGCAGTGTTTGGCGCTGCGCTTGTCGCCGTGACGACGCACCTTGTTCTGTGGCTTTGGCCCTGGCTCGGAGGCAAGTACACCAGACAGCGCGGAGTGAAACGATTCGCAACACTCGCCTCAGCACTCTTCTTGGGTAACTTCCTCCTTGGATGTCTCATATATCCCGTTTACAAGACACGGGTCCGACTCGAATACCTCGAGAACCCCGATGCAATCAAAGCTCAGTTCTTGGCCGGGGAGGCTGCCAAACCCGAAGCCCAACGAAGCAAATCCATCAGAGCAAAAATCGAAAAGAAGATTTCACAGGGGCATTCCTTAGCAGCTTGGTTCGACATAAAAGAGCACTGGGTGGGGCTTGCGTTGGCCCTCTCGCTCGCCCTAACCGCCATATTAAGAATCAGGCCCCCAGACGAAAAGAACCCAAAGCTTACGCCCGTTCTCTTCGGTCTCGCGTTCGCCCAATGTTCCGCCGTCTGGTTTGCCGCCGTCGTTGGACTGGTAGTAAGCGCGTTTCGTTCGATAGCAGCCTAATTTGTCAAAGTAACGCCCTTGGCCTTGGCCACCGTTTCAGGCGTTTTCCCATCAACAAGTTTCGAGAAACCCAGTTTCTCCATAGTAGAAACAGCCCGAGCACTCCGCGCTCCGGCGGCACAGTGAACAACAACCGGTGTGTTCTTGTTCGGGATCGTCGCTTCTACTTTGGAGGCGACATCACTAACGGGAAGGTTAACAGCCCCGGGGACGTGCCCTTTAGCAAACTCCTCAGGCGTACGAACGTCCAAAATCACGACATTCTTCTCTTTGAAAACATCTTCCAATGAAGGTGTAACCTGTGAACTGTTTCCGCCCCCTTCAACCTTGCCGCAAGAAAACGAGGAAAAGAACAACGCAGTGGTTACCAACATACAAAACTTCATTTGCGGAGTGTAACCTACTGCGGCGTCAGAAAGCTGCTCGCATAGCGTCTAGGGAGGGTTCTTCCTCGAACCAGATCTCGAAAGCAAGTGCTCCTTGGCGAAAGAGCATTTCCTTGCCGTTCATCGTTTCCAGATTCAAAGCTGCAGCTTTAACGAGAAGTTCTGGCTCCCGATGGTATACCAGTGAAGCAACGACGGCTGTCTTGGGAAGAAGATCTAGAGGAACTTTGGCGGGGAGCATTTCATCTCCACGTTCCACCAGCCCTGTGGGAGTGCAGTCGACTACCATTTGCGCATCCACAAGCTCTCTACCTAGCGTTTTTTCGTCAAAAGCTTGGCAGTTCTTCCATACAACTTCCCGCGGACTTCGAGCCAAAACTGTAATTTGCGCCCCTTCGGCCTCCAGTCCGTGGGCGACAGCCCGAGCCGCACCGCCAGCACCAAGAATTACTACTTTGGCCCCTTCAATCGAAAACCCGCCGGCTTCCGCGGCAAGTGTAAAGCCTTCGCTATCTGTGTTGTGCCCTACAAGCCGGCCTTCATAAAACGATACACAGTTCACTGCTCCAACGGAGCGCGCGACATAGGAGAGCTCATCGCAAACCTCCAGAGCTTCGAGCTTGTGAGGTACGGTTACGCTCACTCCGAAGTAATTCTGAGATTCCATTTTACGCAACGTAGTCTCCACCTCGCCGCGCTTCACTTGCACAGACTCAAAAACTGCTGACAAGCCTAAGTCCTTGATCGCCGCGTTATGTATCAATGGCGATTTCGAGTGTTCGACGGGATCTCCAATAACCGCACCTCGCCTCAATTTATTACTCATTGGCCGATTCCTCCTCGAACACTTCTCTTACTACACAGGAGAGTTTGCCGGCAGCCAACGTAATATCAAGCTCTGCACCCGTTTTCACCTGGCTCGCGGACCGTAAGACTTCACCTTCGGAACTCGTTATCGAGTACCCACGTGACAAGACCTTTAGCGGGCTTAGCATTTCCAAACGAGCAAGGCTTTCGCCGTAGACCCTTTTCCTCCGCGCGACCGAGGCGATAGCAGCGCTATTCAAACGTCCGTGAAGGGCCGCGACTTCTGCACGATGGGCGTCGATTTTTGCACGGGGGTGTAAAGGACCGAGGCTCTTTTCAAGTGCGGCTAGCGTCTTCCGTTTTCCTGCAAGAATTCCATCGAGAGAACGGGTAGCCCGTTGAAAAACCAAGTCCAGCTCTTGAGCCGCTTGGCGCATGGAAACTCGTAATTCCCGCCCAAGGCGTCTTTCTTCGGAGGTTAGTAACGCACGGAGTTCACTACGCACAGGGACAGCCATTTCGCCAGCCATTGTCGGGGTCGCTGCACGCTTATCGGCCACTAAATCCACCAAAGAAAGATCTACCTCATGCCCAACCGCGCTGATTGTGGGTACCTCCGAAGAAGCCACCGCCCGTACAACGGTCTCAGAATTAAAAGCTGCAAGATCTCCCGCCGATCCGCCGCCTCTACCCACGATGATTACATCGCAATCCGTTTCTTGGAGTTTTCCCACAGCTTTCGCGATCTGTGTTGGCGCTAAGTCACCTTGTACTTGAGCATGGGCAATCAATATCGGCACCGGAAAACGTCTTTGTACCGCGTGAATAATATCTCGAACGGCTGCGCCTTTTTCGGAGGTAACAACCCCAATTCTGCGGGGAAGAAAAGGTAGCTCTCGTTTCCGTTCAGTAGAGAAGAGCCCCTCCTTGGTTAACTTTTCTTTGAGCTGCGCAAGAGCGAGAGCCTCGCTACCAAGGCCCGCAGGTTCAGCGGTCTGCACGTACATTTGCATCTTGCCGTCGCGCTCGTAAACACCAAGGCGTCCTCGACAAACAACTCGTTGTCCTTGCTTTAAATCAAATTTTAGACGGCGCGCGTCACTGCGCCACATAGCCGCCCGCACAGATGCCCCCTCGTCGCTTAGAGAAAAATATATGTGACCACTCGAAGCCCTTGTGAGCGCCGTAACCTCACCCTCGACCCAGACCGTTCCTACCACCCGATCCAAGACTCGATTGGTGCCACGAACAAGCTGCAGAACACTAAAAGGCGACTCACGGCAACCCGGGCGGGCCTCCTCGTCTCGCGCCATCTGTTCTTCTGCGATGCCCATTCCGGGAACCGTACACCAAGTCCTAGCACCCGACCCCATGAACAGATACTCTTCGACCTAATTCATGGCTGAGGGACCAAAAAGAGAAGATAGAGCTCTGGGTGAGTCCGTCGACCCTGAGCTTCTGCGACTTCCAAAGCTCGCAATTCGAGTCGGGTGGCTCCTAGCCCTCTCCGTCACCGTATTCTCTGCTTACATCGCGTACGGACTTCGTTTCGATTGGCATTTCGCCGGTGTGTCTTCCAACCCAGTAGAACTCTCGTCCCCCAACGAACTTTCAAAGCAAGCTGTCGAGAGCTACTACCAGGTAAGCGGGCGTATCGACGCAAGCGCGCTCCTCCGCGTATCGGACTCAGGTTCGAGTCTCGGCCAACGCCTTGTTCCGTTCGATGGTACTAGTCGAGAGATTTGGCTGGTCACCGATGGAGATCCCTGGACAGCCTCCGAGGCAAAAGACGCAACCTATACCGGTCGTCTACGCCATTTGGCTGACATGCCTTTTGCGGCCGAACTCCACCAATACTTACGAACGGAATCCCTAGAAAGTGAGGTGGCAACCTCGCAAGCACTCAAGAAAACGATTTCTGAAAATGCGGACAAAATAGTAACTCTGCGGGGAAATACGTTACCAGTCAGCGAAAAAACCCAAGTGTATCTCGACGAAGAAGAACCCGACTCAGCTCTCCTGTCGGTTTGGCCTACTAGCAAATACCCCGACGAAACGAGTTGGCGCGCCGCATTGCTCGAAGCCGGCTTTCTTCCAAAGTCAGCGCGACCAACAAACGAGACCCCATCTGGGTGGTCCTACAAAATTCCCGCACCAAACGGACATGAAGCCATCAACGCTAAGTTGGTAGAAGCAAAGTTTTTTACGGTTTGGGCACGGCCATCCATTCAAAACCACCAAATTCCCTGGATGGAACTTCAGGCAAGCACAGACAAGATAATTATTCCTACCCACTCAATTCCCTGGAAGAACCTGGTGGGAATTCGAATCGAGACGCCTGCATCGCCCGTGCCCAAGTCAGCGAAGGTATTACTCCTCCACCAAAGCCCTGAAGACTATTGGTATGTGCGGCCCATAACCATCCTTTTGGCCCTCGGAGCCGCTCTTTTTGCGTGGGCCACTCTGGTAGCTCTGCGGCCAAAACGACCGACACCGGTCCCTGTCACTTCATCGAAGTCTTAGAACCAGCGCGCCCAGCACCTCCTTTTCAGGTAGGCTCAGCGACATGACGGTTCCAATCCGTATCTACGACTCTATGCGGCGGGAGAAAGTCCCGCTTGAACCCTTGGTGCCTGGAAAGATTTCCATGTACCTCTGCGGTCCAACAACCTACGACTCCGCTCACCTTGGGCATGCCTACTCGGCTATTTGTTTTGATGTAATTCGCAAAAGCCTCCAGTGGCTGGGATTCGACGTTCGGTTCGTAAGAAACATCACTGACGTAGACGACAAAATTATCGCGCGAGCAAACGAGATCGGCGAGAAACCAACCGACCTTGCAGCCCGTTTTGCAGATGAATACAACGCTGACATGGCTCGCTTTGGCGTAGAGCCACCAACAGTAGAACCAAGAGTTTCAACTCACATAGGGGAGATCATCGCGTTAATTGAAACGCTCATCTCAAAAAAGAAAGCGTACTCTGTCGACGGAGACGTCTATTTTTCCGTCGAGAGTTTTCCCAATTACGGCAAGCTGTCTGGTCAATCGGTGGATGACCTACGCTCTGGCGCCCGTATAGAGGTAGACGCGAGAAAACAAAGTCCTGTCGACTTCGCGTTATGGAAGAGTGCAAAACCGGGCGAACCGTCTTGGGAGTCACCGTGGGGACCAGGAAGACCCGGCTGGCACATTGAGTGCTCCGCAATGACTACAGCACACCTTGGCGAGACATTCGATCTCCATGGTGGAGGGAAGGATCTTATTTTCCCTCACCATGAAAATGAAATTGCGCAATCGCAAGGTGCCCATGGCGATGAAACGTTTGCCAAGATTTGGCTACACAACGGCTTTGTTAACTTTGACGGCGAAAAGATGTCGAAATCTATCGGCAACTGCTTTGGGTGCGAACCGCTAAGCGCGGCGGCTGGCCCAGAGGCGGTTCGTTTCTTCACCATCTCACATCACTACAGGTCACCTGTTCAATTTGAAGTCGACTCCGATGAGAACGGCCAGACGATCTTTCGCGATCTAGAAGCGGCCGACCGGCGCCTTGATTATTTCTATACAACGCTTAAACGTATCGACGACTTTCTTGCTGCCGGAACAGCAACCGGGGACGGGGAGATTTTGCCAGCAGCGAAGGACTTCGTTTCAACCGCACGTAACGCTCTTGCAGATGACTTCAATGCACCGGTTCTCTTAGCGGCAATGGGGGACGCGGCAAAGTTAGCCAATAAACTGCTGGATAGCCCGAAGTCAGCACCTAAACCCGTTCGGCGACAGACTCTTGCCAAGCTGGGGTCGGACATTAGAAACGTCGCCAGTGCAGTAGGAATCCTTAGCTCGGACCCAAAAGTCTTTTTGCGCGAGCGCCGTGACCGACTAACTGCTAAACGTAATATTGACGGAGCGACGGTAGACAAGCTTCTGGAAGAGCGAGCCAAAGCCCGAGGTGAGAAAAATTTCGAAAGAGCAGACGAAATTCGAGAGCAATTAACCAATATGAACGTTGAAGTGCTGGATAGTCCGACCGGAGTCACCTGGAAAGTTGTGGACAACGAATCCTAAGTCATGTGGTTACTCTTTTTCATAGGCGTGCCCGCAATCGAGCTTTGGCTTTTGTTTGTAATTGGCGATCAAATTGGTTTTTGGTCGACCATTGCGATCATCCTCGCAACTGGAATTGTTGGAGCTTCCCTCGTTAAGTTCGAAGGTCTCCGTGTACTAAGCGAACTGCGAAAGAAATTGATGCTTGGCGAAATTCCCACTGGGTCAATCCTAGAGGGAGCCATGCTTCTCGTTGCTGGCGCTTTCCTACTCACGCCTGGCGTCCTTACCGACCTCACAGGTTTTTTACTCGCCATCCCACCATCAAGGCGTTGGCTACGAGGTAAAATCCAGCCGAGTCTTAGGCAGCGGTTTCAAGTCCGCCGCCCGCACACTGCCCCCTCCGACGTCGTGGACGCAGAGAGTTCTGTAGTGGATTCAGAAAAGTAAAATGCTGACGCCCAGCCCAGCGATAAATCCCCCAGCTACCCACAGCTTGTAAACAGACAGGGACGAATTGAAACCGACAATGGTTCACGGCTAGCCCGATGACGCCTGCTACTGTTGAGTAAAAAATACGAGTCAACATATGCCAGGGCCTGTTGATAACTTGTGATGTACGGAACGGATTTGGAATCGCGCGTCCTATTGGCCTCTGCTATCGCTCTCACCTAGGTAGGCCATAATGACCTCATCTAAAGACCGTTCAGATATCACTTCACGACCAAATAGGTCTTCATTTTCTGGAGCGGTGGCTGGAGCAGCCTCGGGCTTAGCTGACTGTGGCGCTTGCCCGACAATTACTGCCGGACGCGAAACAATGACATTTTCCGCTGTCTGAGGAATGCCTTTCGCTCGCTTTCCGCCTGCTCTCGGCACTCCCTTCGGTACAATTGGGGCCGAGGTTTGGGCCCTCGGAGGATTAGGTCGGCTAGAAGAAGCCGCCACCGATCTACTTGCAAGCCGCTGAGTCGCATCGGGTCGAGCAGCTGCTGCTTTTGCGGCACTCGCAATATTGCTGGCTACCTTTTGCTTCCCGGCTGGCGGCGGCCTCGGGGGCTTTCGAGCTGAAAACTGTTCGGCGATGACCGGCATTTCCCGAACCGTGTCGGACCGACGCCCAACTCTCTCCACGGGACTCGTGTCGGCTGCTGCTAGTTCCTTCCGAGATAGCCCTGGAGCTTTTCCTGGGACAGTTGGAGTCGGACCAGCCATTAAGGCAGCTGCCGAACCTGGCTCCGCAGCCCCTCCCACTTCACTAGAAGAACCAGCTGCGGCTCGCGCTAACTCGCGAGAAGCGCTTTCCTCAAAGTGTATAGGCATTGACGGGACGGTTCGGTCTGCCCCCGCGGGTTGCTTTGGCGAAGAAACTTGTGCAGGAACAGGAACTTGCTCACCCGAGCTGCCCTGCGAACCTGTGCGTCTCGGCAGTAGGTCAGCATTCTTCGCCAAATACAGATCTATTTTGTCGTCATAGAACCCCTGCCTAAGTCCCTTTGCTATGGACTTATGCTGAGCCTGCATCAGCGCCTTGACCGAGGGTTCGGACGCTTCAGCGTCGTAGACAAGTTTTCGGGACTCAAGGATCACCCCTCCGTGGAACAGATGCGTAAAGATGTGGGGATTGTCGACCCCCGAGTCTTCAGTCTGAACGTGAAACACAACTCCGCGGTGCTTGAAGTTATGATTGTATCCAAGGATCGGTGATCTCTTGTTCACGGCTACTCCTGAATTTACCACAGGTTCGGCGTGATGGATCCCGTTACCAAGCCCCGTTTTCGCCCCGATTTGCTGTATCCTACCGGCCACTTGAGGTGGCAAGCTCGCGGTAGCTTACACTTGAGCAGCTAACAACCCGAAGAGACCCAGAAAAGGGCCTCTTCATCAACGAATAGAAAGAATTTAGGTGGATCCCCAAATCGAACGGCGCTTCGTTTCTGTAATGCGCTCGTGGCTTATCTCTCTCCCCTACGACTTAAAAATTCTGTACGAGGCTTCGTCGGACGAGAACCTACCTCGACCGATAAGAGAGTCCGTTGTGGGTGCAATCATTTATGTCGTGTCTCCCCAGGATTCAATCACGTCTGACCGGGATGACTTTGCAAGTTACGTAGACGACTGCATTGTGCTTAGACAAGCTATCTCTCAACTTCACACGGCAAAAGACGAAGACAGCGAGTTTTTCGTGAGCCGTTTCACCGAATTCTTCGAACCACTGACAGACGAAATGAACGTGTGCAAATCGGCTTTGGGCGACCTCTACGGATGGCTCGAGCAAAAGATTCCTGCGCTCACTTCCCTCGAATACAAAGGCAAGAAAGTACCGATGTTCCTTGATGACGAAGAGGCACGGGAACTCCTTTACGAAGATGGTTTGGGCTTTGCAACAGAGTACCCAATTGACGAAGAAAAGCTCGCAGACCGATTTAAAAAGTCGTCCAGAGTGATCGAAGTACTCGAACGACGAAAAGCGGAAGAACCGAAGTAAAGGCTCTTCTATGGCACCAGGTCTACGAGCTCTAGGTGAGCAAGAGGCTCACCCAAAAACCTTGTAGCCAAGTCGCTAATGCGGCTGTCGTCTGTCATGAAACAGCGGAGTTGCCCGTCACTACCATCTGCACCCTCTCCAAGAACAGAAGCGGCCACGGAGGCCATTGAGACGGCAGAATCAACGATCGCAATCTCACGCCCAAAGCACTCTGCAGCAACGTCGATAATGGTCGAGGCTAAGAGTGGATAGTGAGTGCACCCCAAGACGATGACGTCAAGCCCTGGGTCTTGTCCATGAAGCTTGCGGACGTATTCCATGGCAACCTGTCGAGAGACGGGGTGCTCGGCCCAGCCCTCTTCAGCTAGCGGAACCAATAACGGAGACGGTATTGCGCTCACGTGGGCGCGCTCGTCCAAACGCTTTATTTCTGTTTCGTACACACCGGAATTAAAAGTCGCCAACGTACTTAGAACGCCAACCCTCCCAGTCTTACTGACTTCAACGGCTCTTTTTGCTCCCGGAACGACCGCACCAACAACATGCGCTTTCGTTCGGGCCCGGACCTCATTGATCCCGAGCGCAGTCGCCGTGTTGCAGGCAACCAAGAGCAAATCCACAGAGTGTGGAGCGAAAAAAGCCGCACAGGTACCTGCATATTTTGCCACGGTCCGCGCGCTCTTATTTCCATACGGAACCCGAGCTGTGTCTCCGAGGTAAACCACATCTACGCCCGGTAGTCGTTCTCGAACGGCGCGAACTACAGTGAGACCGCCAAGGCCCGAGTCGAAAATTCCTACAGTCTTCCGCATTCCCGTTGAAATATACGCCTCCAAACAGCGCTTTACTCCTTCATGTGCGCTACCTCCGGTTTTAACAGGCACTAAAATGCGCGCGTTCGTTCACTCAGACCTCAACACGGTTCTTGACCTGCGTTCTTCCCCTCGATAAACGAGCGTATGGTAGCTCATTCGCCAGGAGTGTCGGCCTTGAAGGGTGATACCCAATTGGACTTGGAGCGGATTCAAAAGGCTCCGCTCTCCATACTCCAAGCCGCAACCGCAATCTCAAAAAATGGGCAATGGAAGCCAACACCGGAGTTCAAACAAGCCTGCAAGAGCCAAATCTCCCTGTTGGATCAGCTCGAAATTGAGGAGGTTCGCCAGGAGATCGAACACACCCTTGTCGGGCGTGATGTTGAAGTTGCACTGACTTGGCTGCTCGACATTGGCGTGCTTGCCAAGTTCCTTCCTGAAGTTTCAGCGACGGTTGCTCTTACGCAAGAGGCGGGGCGGAGACATAAAGATGTTTGGGAGCACACGATACTCGTTGTCAAACAGGCGGTTCCACGCCCTGCAGTTCGCTGGGCTGCCCTCCTTCATGATATCGGCAAAGTTCCCACTCGAACGTTCACCGACAAAGGTGTGCACTTTCATGGACACGCCGAAGTTGGCGCTCGCATGTTTGACAAGATTTGTCGGCGCATACCTTTCGAAAACGGTATGCGTAGAAAGATTCGGTTCCTAATTAAGCACCATCTTCGTTCGAATCAATACTCGGCAGACTGGAGCGACTCAGCGGTAAGGCGTTTCTCTCGCGAAATGGACGAACACCTTCGCGACCTCCTCGACCTCTCTCGGGCAGATATAACGTCAAAACGACCCGGGCGCCGACAAGCTCTTCTCAAACAAATAAGCTCCCTTTCGAAGCGCGTGGAAGCGTTACGGGAGAAAGACGCCGAACTTCCCCCTCTACATAAGGGTATAGGCAACACCATCATGAAAGAGTTCAATTTGCCGCCATCAAAGTTCATTGGTGATTTGAAAAAGACACTCGAAAAAGCGATAGCTCAAGGTGAACTAGAGCCTCGCCAAGAAGACCGTTACTACCTAAATTGGCTAGTTGCGCAGGGTCTTCTAACCAATTCAGGACAAAACTAACAAACCGTTTAGAACTCAAGTCGAACTACGGTAATCGGTTAGATCCAGTCGCTAGCCCTCCCTAGGTCCGTTCATCCACCCGTGTTACCGTTTTCGCGAGGATGTCGATGGAGGCTAACCGCAAGCTCCGCAAACCTGGCTTAGAACATTTCGTCAAGTTTGTCAGGGAACTACCAGACCTTTCACCCAAGCAGCTATTCCAGCTTTTGGAGGACCACGGCTATCGCGGCCAAGACCATGCGAGGCGAGCAGTCTGCCTCATGGCCTACAGGCACGTGAAACGGATCAAACGCGTATATATCGACGGAGTCGACCGCGCTGATGTTCCCAAGAAAAGTAATTACCTACTAGTTGGCCCAACTGGCTCGGGTAAGACCTTTTTGATCGAGCAGCTCTTTGGGAAAATCCTTAAACTGCCGACAGCTCTAGTAGACATCACCACTTACTCAGAGACTGGATACGTTGGTCAAGACCCTTCGACCGTTCTCACTCGTTTACTTCACGCGGCCGACGAAAATCCAATGCTCGCCTCGATCGGGATCGTTTGCTTAGACGAGTTCGACAAAGTTGCATCTGGACAGAACAACGCAATATTTGCGGGCGCCGGAACCACCAAAGACGTGACCGGCATGGGCGTCCAGCGTGAGCTCCTTAAAATGCTTGAGTCGAGCGAAGTTGTTGTTCCCTTGGAACTTACCCACACAACATACGGCGACCATGTTGTGCTATCTACCGCAGACATTTCCTTCGTAGCAGCGGGGGCATTTTCAGGGTTTCAACAAGTCGCGAGACTTAGAGAAAGCAAAGATAGCATTGGTTTTGGAAGAGATGGCATACCGATCTACGCCAACCCAGATTCAATTGCCGTCGACTTTACGAGCGAGCAAGTCGAGTCCGTCGCGAATTTCCAAGCTTACGGCTTTCTTCCTGAGCTCATCGCGCGTTTCACAAGAGTCGTCCCATTTACCGCCCTAGACGCGAACACGCTAAAACAGATTCTACAAGTCGATGTCATCGACCGAATGACAAAAGAATTTATTCATGAAAACTTCGAACTCATAGTTGAGGACGATGTTCTGGACTTCCTCGTTCGCAAAGCACAAAAACGAGAGACGGGTGCCCGCGGGCTTGCTTCAGCCTTATCCCGTCACCTTGAGGACGTGGCCTTTGACGCCTTCGGTAGTGAAAAAGACGGGAGAGTTTCTGTTCACATGGACGGAGACAAGGTCGCGGTCGCGCTCTCTCAGTAGCTTTTTTTAACTTTCCTGCTAGGTTCATGGGCAACCATGGACAAGATAGTCGTAGAAGGTGGAAGGCGCCTGGAAGGAACAATCCCTGTTAGCGGAGCGAAAAACGCCGCCCTTCCTATTCTTGCAGCATCTCTCCTAGGTAGTTCCCCTTCACGCTTCGGAAACGTACCTACTCTCAACGACGTACGGACAATGTGCAAGCTGCTGGAGACTCTTGGTTGTGAGACCAATGGGCGACCTGATAGTGACGGTACG
The DNA here is from genome assembly GCA_964410875.1 of uncultured Kofleriaceae bacterium. Taxonomy (GTDB): domain Bacteria; phylum Myxococcota_A; class Polyangia; order Haliangiales; family Haliangiaceae; genus CAYPIX01. The sequence continues at coordinate 15,597 of CAYPIX010000008.1, read as the reverse complement.
GTCACCATTTCTCCACCTTCTGCTAATTCGACCAGCTCGTTTGAGGCACCGTACCAACTAGTGAAGACCATGAGGGCCAGCGTTTTGGTTTTGGGTCCACTGGTTGCTCGTTTCGGAAGAGCAAAGGTCTCACTCCCCGGAGGTTGCGCCATCGGAGCCAGACCCATAGATCAACACCTAAAAGGGCTGACAAAAATGGGAGCTCAGGTTGAGCTCGAACACGGCTATGTGATCTGTAAGGCCAAAAGACTCAAAGGAGCACGAATTCTTCTAGACATTCCAACGGTCACCGGTTGCGAGAACCTGATGATGGCCGCAACCCTTGCCGAAGGCCGGACCGTCATTGAAAACGCTGCCCGCGAACCAGAAATTGAAGACCTCGCTAACCTGCTCATCAAAATGGGCGCCAAAATAACTGGTGCGGGAACCCCTATCATTGAAATTGAAGGAGTGGATGAACTGAGCGGAGTGGAATACTCGGTTTGCCCAGACAGAATCGAAGCTGGAACCTTTTTGGTAGCTGGCGCCTTGACCGGCGGAAACCTGCTTGTCAAAGGAGCACGCGCCGAACACTTAGACGCCGTTATCGCGAAGCTCGAAGCAACTGGCGCAAAGGTAACGTCTGAAACAGCTGGAATTCGCGTCGAATCTGACGGTGCATCAAATCCAGTTGATATAACCACGCAACCTCACCCTGGTTTTCCGACCGACATGCAGGCCCAATTCATGGTGTTAGCAGCAACCGCTAAAGGGCAAAGTGTGATCAAGGAAGCGATCTTCGAGAATCGATTTATGCACGTTCCCGAGCTCGTAAGAATGGGAGCAAATATTCACGTGGATGGACGGGTCGCGGTTGTTCGCGGTGTTCCAGAGCTAGCCGCGGCAACGGTGATGGCCACAGATCTCAGAGCCTCCGCGTCGCTCGTTCTAGCCGGTTTGATTTCCAAAGGAAAAACCGAAGTACTTCGAGTTTATCACCTGGACAGAGGCTACCAGGCGATTGAAGAGAAACTCGCAAAGGTCGGTGCAAACATAAGAAGAGAAAAAGCATGAGTTCCCTCATTACCCTCGCAATGCCCAAGGGCCGAATATTCTCAGAAGCTCTGGCGCTTTTGACTCGAGCCAATTACGACCTCTCTTCTTTCGATCCTAAATCCCGGAAGCTCTCCCACGATGTGGGCCCCTTTAGACTTCTTGTTGTTCGTACAGCAGATGTTCCCACCTACGTAGAGCGGGGAGTGGCTGATGCGGGCGTTATTGGCTCGGATGTTCTAGAGGAGACTCCTAGAGATCTCTACCAGCCAATTGACCTCGGCATCGCAAAATGTCGAATGGTCGTAGCGGAGCCAAAAGCGACGCCCGTTCCGGATAGCGCCCAGTTACATCTTCGCGTAGCCACCAAATATCCCAATATAACCAAACGCTACTTCCAATCCAAAGGCAGAGCAGTTGATGTGATTAAACTATCGGGCTCGGTGGAGCTTGGTCCTAACAGCGGACTCTCCCACCAAATTGTTGACCTCGTAGAAAGCGGGGAAACAATGCGTCAAAACGGGCTCGTGGAAGTCGCCCACGTCATGGATGTCTCAAGTAGATTAGTAGTGAATCCAGCAAGGCTAAAACTCCGGCACGCAGAACTAAATGCGCTCATCGAGAGACTAGAAGCCCAGTTGTAGTACCATTTTGGTAATGGGACGTGACCTGCGCGAACACTTGACAGTGGTCGAAGAACACATTCGTGTTCAAGAGCAGAAACTGTTAACGAATCCAAACCGGCTTCTCAAAGTCCTACCACCGCTCCCTCCTCTCCATAACGAATGTATCGGGGGATTCGCTCTCCTCGACTGGGATCATAGACTTCCCTCGTCAACAGCAATTCTACGGGTTTTCGGCTACCACGAAGAAGCGTCCCTTGATCTAGGAAAACGAATCATGGCTGAGCGCCGTGAACTAATTGAATCTCGGAACCACTACCCAGAATTTGACTTGCCTGATTTTGATGGAATCTTTTGCGACGAGACATACGAAGCCGCCGTCGACACTGAAGGAACGCTGACTTCTTGCCGATTAGTCTCTGGCTGGCGGCGGGACGTGGACGCCAAGGCCTCTGAGCTCGCCGTGCGCGTGGTTCGCTCCTCACCAGAGTTTCATAAACTTCGCGGGAGTCAAACGGTCCGGGAACCGAGCCTTGGTGACCTTGAGACCGTGGCGTGGACCCCACCATGCGAGTCAAACGTAGAAAACTGGGCAATCGACGTCTGGTTTCTCATGGCCTTTGACGGGCACGCCGGTTCCGGTCGTAGCTTTCTCGTTGACCCGCAATCCGAACGAATTGTCAGCTCTAGAAATTTTTCTGTTAACACGCGATAGCGCTCAGAGCTCACGTTTTAAGAACTCAAGTAATCTAGCTATGAGTTCCTTTTTAACTTCATCGAAAGCAATGGCCGCACCGGCTTCTACTTCCATGGAGGTCATGATGCTTGAACTGAAACCGCATGGATTAATGCGACGGAAGTAATCTAGATCGGGATGAACGTTGAGGGCTAGGCCATGGAAGGTGACCCACTTCCTGCAGGCAATCCCGATAGACGCCAGCTTTCGTCCTTCTCGCCACACGCCCGTTTTCCCAGGCTCTCTACCTGCCGAGATTCCAAACGCTGAGCAGGTTGCTATCATTGCCTCTTCCAAGTTGCGTAAAAAGCCATGAAGATCTTTTTCTCCTTCTCGCAGCAAGAGCACCGGATAAACAACCAATTGGCCAGGGCCGTGATAGGTAACGTCCCCACCGCGCTCGACTTCTACGACGGGTACTTCCCCAGCAGAAAGCACATTGGATCTAGATTCCTTGCGCCGTCCCAGGGTGTAAACGTGATCATGCTCAACCAAGACCAACGCGTCCTCACACTTGCCCTTCTGTCTTTGGGCTAAGAGCTCTAATTGCTTGTGATGGGCGGCTTCGTAACCGAGACGCCCCCATTCGAGGACTTCAACCTTTGGCAGAGCGCTACTTGCGATTGACAACGTGGACAGCTTCTCCAAGAGCCGCGCTTGCAGCCTCCATAATCGCTTCAGAGAGCGTGGGGTGCGGATGGATCGTGAGTGAGAGATCGTGAAGTACCGCGCCCATCTCAATTGCCAACGCTGCCTCTGAAATCAAATCCGATGCTCCATTTCCAACGATGTGTACACCCAGGACTTCCTCCGTTTTTGCATCCGCAATGACCTTCGCAAACCCGTCGGTATCGTTTACCGATAGAGCTCGTCCTAAAGCTGCAAAAGGGAACTTGCCAACCTTCAAAGTATGCCCTGCTTCCTTCGCTTCCTCTTCGGTCATACCCGCGCTTGCGACTTCTGGATCGGTGAAGACTACGGCAGGAATACATCGGGCATCCATGGCGCCTTTGTGGCCAGCAATCACATCGGCAACGACCTCTGCCTCTTTCGATGCTTTATGAGCCAGCAACATCCCGCCAGCCACATCCCCAATCGCGTAGACTCCAGGGACGTTCGTGCGTTGCTGGCCATCAACAACGACAAAACCACGCTCAACCTTAACCCCGGATTCCTCAAGGCCGAGGCCTTCAATATTTGCTCGGCGCCCTACGGAAACGAGGATCTTATCCGCATCTAACGTGGCCTCGCCCTTTTCAGTTTCAATGGTCATCACAGCGCGCCCAGCTTTTGGCTTCCAGCCTTTTGCCTTAGCGCGAAACTGAATTTCTACTCCCATTTTCCGAAGTTTCTTGGCGACCTGGGCCGTACAATCCTTATCCATCCCCGAGAGGATGCCGTCTTGCATTTCAACAACGGTAACCTTGCTGCCTAGCTTCGCGTAAACGGTTCCAAGCTCAAGACCAATGTAGCCGCCGCCGACAACAACGAGCCGCTCAGGGACCTTATCAAGGGCCAATGCCCCCGTCGAATCGATAATGTGTTTTCCATCTAGAGCGAAACCTGGAATCTCTATGGGACGAGAGCCTGTGGCAAGCACAACGCTCTTTGCGGTGACAGTGCGGGGTTCTTTGCCAGCGATCGCGACCTTAACTCCGTCAGGACCTCTTCCTGTGATCTTTGCGGTTCCTACTGCTAGTTCTGAACCGTTTGCCTTGAGAAGCTGAGTTACCCCGGAAGTTAATTTGTTAACGATGCCGCCTTTCCAGGTCTGCATCTTCCCCATATCCACCGTTGGTTTACCTACAGAGATGCCGAGCTGATCTGCCTTCCCAAGCTTCTCGTAAGTCTTCGCGGCGTGGATCAACGCCTTTGAAGGAATACAGCCCACATTTAAGCAAACGCCTCCTGGAGACTCTTTCTCGATCACCAAAGTCTTCACGCCAAGTTGCCCAAGACGAATCCCGCAAACGTAGCCGCCAGGCCCGCTTCCGATAACAATTGCTCCGTAGTTTTCAGTCGCCATACTGTTCTTCTTCTTTTAGATATTCACTCATCTGATCGCGCAACCGCCAATGCGGGGTTTCAAAGACATCCTCAATTAAAGTTTTTACATCGGGTAGACCTGCGGCCTCCTGTTCAGAAACGACCTCATTTATTTCAGTTTCAAACTTCGTCCGAAGTTTCTCTCGTTCGTCTTTGGACATTAGTCCCCGATCTAGCAGGGTTTCCATTCTCACCAGTGGGTCACGATTTTCACGCCAATCGGTAGTGTGACTTTCATCTCGGTATTGCGAGGGATCATCGGACGACGAGTGCGCCCCCACGCGATAGGTTAGCAGCTCCAAAAAGGTTGCGCCGCCACCCGCTCGTGCTTTGTCTACCGCGTACTTGGCTGCCAAATAACAGGCAAGAACATCGTTGCCATCGACCCGTAAAGACTCGAGCCCATACCCTAGCCCCTTAATCGCTATGGTGGGAGACGCCGTTTGGCGATGCCCAGGGGTTGAGATCGCCCATTGATTGTTCTGACAAATGAGCACAACCGGCGACTTCATCACCCCAGCAAAGTTGAGAGATACGTGGAAATCACCTTCGCTGGTTCCGCCGTCTCCCATAAAACCCATACAAACTTCTTTTGCTTCGGTGAGCTTCATCGCCATAGCGATACCCACGGCGTGAGGGACTTGCGACGAAACGCACGACGACATTACGACGTAGTTCGTTTTTGGATCGCAAGGGTGGCATGGCATCTGACGCCCTTTGCAGTTATCTGCATCAGTTCCCATAATTTGAGCCACGTAAGAGGAAAGAGACATGCCCCGGTAGAGCCCTCCCCCAGCCTCACGCAGTGCGGGAATAAACCAGTCTTCTTGCTTTAATGCTGCAGCCGAGCCAACAACCGCAGCCTCTTGCCCTAAAGCCTCTCCATAAAAGCCTATGCGTCCTTGACGCTGCAACTTCATGAGGCGGGCGTCAACCACTCGAATACGAAGCATTCCTCCGTAAAGGTTGCGAGCGAGTTCTTTCGACAAGAACCTGATATTTTCTGGTGACGCTTTTCCATCCTGATCCAGGACAGAAAACTCACCTAACGCTTTTTCCTCAGGCGTACCCGAGAGGTAAGCAGTCAACGCAGGACAGGCTTCCAGCTGGTTTTGATGCGACGACTGCTCGGCTAAGTTCGCGCTTTTTTGCGGCGAGGGCGGTGCCGCATCAGTCACTTAAACCATCTCCATAAACATCGAAGTTGGATCTTCCAGCAAGCTCTTTACCTCTGCGAGAAACATGGCGCCATCCCAACCATCCACAAGTCGATGATCGAGCGATATGCTCAAGTTCATTCTCCAACGAGGAACGACTTCACCATTGACGACTGCGGGTCGTTGCTCAATCTTATGAACCCCAAGGATTCCGACCTCAGGGAAATTTATGATTGGTGTAGCGTGAAGCCCGCCGAGTTTGCCGAGCGAAGAAATAGTGAAGGTCGACCCCGATAACTCCTCTGGCCTTGCGTTCCCAGCCTGAACTGCACCAGACAAACGCGCTAGCTCTTCGGCTATATCAAAGATAGATCGTCGGTCCGCGTCACGGAGGACAGTAACCATAAGCCCCTGAGGAGCTTGGGCCGCGATACCAAGGTGATAGTAAAATTTACGAACGATTTCCTGCTTAGATTCATCCAAGGAGGCGTTGAGGCCTGGCCACTTCTTGAGGCCGGCCACGACCGCTTTCACAATGAAAGGGAGGTAGGTAAGTTTGATGCCACGTTCCTCCGCTCTCAACTTAGCTCGAGTTCGAACTTCGACAAGCTCGGTCACGTCAACTTCCTCGACATACGTAAAATGCGTCGCCGTAAAAGCTGAACGGGTCATGTTTTCTGCAATGATCCGACGCAGCCCGCGCATGGGGATTCGTTCCTCCAGAGCCCCATCCCCCGTTGAAGCAATACCCATAGGTGTCGACGCGTGCCGAACGAGCGCCGTCGTCGATGCCGCCGCAGGGGCAGCTCCACCTTGTGCAGCTCTCACATCATCGGAGGTAACTCTACCGTGTTTCCCCGTAGCTCGTACTGCGCTGAGTTCTACCCCCAATTGCCTTGCAAGACGTCGAGTGGAAGGCGTTGCCAAGACACGCCCGCTCGCGCCACGCGTCGTTCCACCGAGCGGAGGCGCCATCGTACCTTCAGCAGCACCGCCACGGGCTTTTGCTGGAACCGCAGTTTGTACAGGTGGAGTTACTGCGGTCGTCGTGGGAGCACCAGGGGCGGGGGGCGGCGACGCTGCGGCCCCCGCCTCGTCAATTATGAAAAGGACCTCGCCTACTTTGCAGACTTCCCCCTCTTGATAATGAATTTTACTGAGAGTTCCTGCGCGCGGTGAAGGTATCTCGACAGTTGCTTTGTCACTCATGACCTCGACAATTGGCTGATCGAGTTCTACAGGTTCTCCCTCTTTAACCTTCCAACTAACGACCTCGGCTTCGGCCATACCCTCGGCTAAATCTGGAAGATGAAATTCAAACGCCATGTTTTTTGTCCCTTCTCGCTACCACTCGAGGGTTTTTCGAACAGCCCCCACGACACGGTCGGCATTGGGCATGTACTCATGCTCAAGGCTGTAGGGGAAAGGTGTATCAAAGCCACAAACGCGCTCAATTGGTCCCTCAAGGTTCGCCAAGCAACGTTCGTACAAGGTGGTTGCCAGCTCAGCGCCAAAACCACAGGTTTTCGGAGCCTCGTGAACGATGACCGCCCGCCCTGTCTTCTTGACACTCTCTGTAAGTGTTTCTACATCAAAAGGAAGCAGCGTTCGAACATCCACAACTTCTGCAGAGATACCCTCGGCTTCCAGTTTCTTGGCGGCTTCTTCGATGACGGGCACCATCGCACCATAGGCTATCAAAGATACCGCGTCGCCCTCGCGGACGATCTTTGCCTTGCCAAGTGGAACCGTGTAATCCCCCTCTGAAACTTCACCACGTGATGCCCGGTATATCCGCTTGGGCTCCATAAAGAGAATTGGATCATCCTGCCGCATCGCCGATAACAACAAGCCCTTCGCGTCATAGGGGTTGGAAGGAATGACTACTTTCAACCCCGGCGTGTGAATGAAAAGAGCTTCCGGAGACTGCGAATGGTAGTGCCCTCCTCTAATCCCGCCACCGTAAGGGGTTCGGATCACCATGGGGCATGGGTACTGCCCACCAGAGCGGTACCTGAATTTGGCTAGTTCATTTACGATTTGATCAAACGCGGGGAAAATGAAATCCGCAAACTGAATTTCCGGAATAGGTCGAACCCCGTAGAGGGACATCCCGATTGCCGCCCCAATGATCCCCGCTTCGGCAAGAGGGGTGTCGATGACACGTTCTGCGCCAAACTGCTCGTGAAGTCCGCTGGTCGCACGGAAAACGCCACCAAACTTACCTACGTCCTCACCGAGAAGCACGACCTTGGGATCGCGAGTCATCTCGATTCGTAGCGCGTCATTGACGGCTTGGATTATATTCATTGTTGGCATTTTGGTTTCCTAGCAACGCATCCGCGTTTTAATTGCATCTCAACTCTCTACAAGCGTTCAGTGACCATGAGGTGATTTCGTACGTTCCTGAGCCATCAAATACTCTCTCTGCTCCGATAGGTGCCAGGGCAGCTCTCCGTACACATCTTCAAAGAGTCCCTCAACAGGGGGGGCGGGAACATCTGCGGCTTGAGCCACCGCGTCAGTTATCTCTTGGTTTACCTTCTCAGTAAGTTGTTTTTCGCGTTCCTCAGACCAAAGTCCTTTGGTCTTCAAAAACGTTCGAAACCTATTGATGGGATCTTTTTTATCCCAGCGTACCGGCTCACTCGGATCACGGTATACCGACGGATCATCCGAACTAGAGTGTCCTTCACGTCGATAAGTAAGGGCCTCAATCAGAGTCGGGCCATCGCCTGCACGTGCTCTGTCGACTGCTTCTTTTGAAGCTTGGATTACAGCAAGGATGTCGTTGCCATCCACGCGTACACCGGGCATTCCATATCCAACTGCTTTCGACGCGAATGTCTTGGCCGCCGTTTGACGTTCGATGGGGACAGAAATCGCGTATCCGTTATTTCGACATACGAAAACCACCGGAGCCTTAGTGACCCCAGCAAAGTTCATCCCGACGTGAAAAGCGCCCGTCGAAGAAGTTCCCTCGCCAAAGAACGTCAAGACAACGCCATCCTTCTTCTCGATCTGCATTCCCATCGCGGTCCCGACAGCCTGCGGTATCTGGGTACCAACCGGTGAAGAAATAGAAACGCAATTTAACCAATTGGCCGAGTGGTGTACGGGCATCTGACGCCCTTTAGAAGGGTCTTTCTCGGTCCCAAACAACTGATGAATAAACTGATCAATCGTGTAGCCACGCCAAAACCAGGCGCCTTGCTCACGGTAAGAAGGATAAACCCAATCTGAATCCCGCAGCCCATAGACTGCAAAGTGGCTGGCTTCTTCACCGATCGACTTCATGTAGAAGCCCAACCGTCCCTGACGTTGAAGACGCATCATGCGGTCGTCTACGATTCGCACCCGCAACATGCAGTCGAACACGTCCATGAGATCTTCCTCGGGTACATCAGGTACCTTCGCACCACTAATAACCCTGCCATCCTCATCGAGAACGCGACGTAAATCATCTTGTAACTGCACTGCAACCATCGGTTTTCCCTCCGTGAATAGCCGGCTGGGTTTACTTGCCTTGGGGGGCAAGTGTCAAGGGAAGCCCGTTAGCCGGTTGTAACCAATTGACCCGTACGGCGAACACAACGACACTCTTCCCGATGTTGATCAGCCTCCTCATTGCCTCGCTCCTAGTCGCTGGCGCAGCTGGTATAGTGGGAGGGGGCTTCATCCTGGCAAATGGTCGCAGGAAACGTCTTGGAACCAGCGAGGGCCCCAAGCTTCTCGGCTCTGGCGAACCACAATTGGAACGTGGTCCGGAGGACCTCCGAGCGGGGGACATTATTCAATACCGCTCAACCGACTTTCTTGTCGAAGGTATCGTTCACTACGATGAAGATGGCCACCGATGGCTGGTCGGTCGTCTAGTAGATGGAAGAGACGTTCGTTGGCTCATCGTTGGCATGGATAGAGCCGGCCTCGGTCTGTTTCGAATGACGGAGCAAATCGAGCCACCTTTTTCTGGCGAGTACCCTCCAGATGCTATGCGCCAAAAAGACACCCGCTTCATTTTAGAAAAGCGAGGCAATGCCACTGCTCGGGTGATTGGCGACGTAGGCGGACTCGGGCGCGGTTCTGCTGGTTCAGTGGTTCGATGCAGATGGTGGCGTTACGAAGCCGCCGGTTCCAGTTGCCTACTAGTGGAACAGTGGGGCTCGGATTTTCGCGCCCTTCAGGGAGAAACCGTCGCCCCAGGAGAACTCGAGATGATCCCGGGCTCCTGAATTCATCCTTCTAAGTGTTTCTCGAGAGCGTTATACGCTTGCGTTACGCGGACAGATAATTCATTCGCAGCCTTCTGCTTTTTCGGAGAATCGTTGTGCAAATCCGGGTGGTATTTCCGCATTAACTTTCTGTAAGCGGATTTAACTTCGGCGAACGGCGCCCCATACGGCAAGTCCAAGGCTTTGTAGTGTTTGGCAACTTCTGCGTTTCGTCCAAAGCCACCGAATCGGCTCGACTGCTTAGAACCCGCTTGCTCCCACGGGTCACGCGACTCCGGTGGCGGCGTGGAATACGCCTTGTCCTTAACGGCCTTGAATGCTGCCTCGTCTAATTTCCGCTTCGCTTCTACACGCTTTTTCTGAGCGGCCTCTGCGGCTTTTCGCCGTTTTTTTTGCTTGCGAACCCTAGCAGCAAAAGCCCTTTCCCCAAGTCCAGAGAGCTTTGCGATGACGTTTTCAGACGGCTTCTTTGCGCCGTGTTCCTCACGAAATCTACGTCTAGCCTCAACTTCCGCCTGCAGCGCTTCCTCGCCAATGCCCTGCATTGGCTCTTCATCGGCGACAACTTGGTCCAAGAGTGTATTCACTCCGTCCAATAGCTTTTTCGTAAAACTCACAGGCTCTCTCTAATCAGCAGTATCCGCTGCGGTCTCGGTTGACGCTTCGTTCGCGGGTTCACTCTTGCTACGTCCACCGCGTCGCGAACCACTCTTTCCGCTCCCACGACCTTTTCTCCGCCCGCCGTTAGTCTTTTTTGTTTGTTCTTCGTCTTTAACAGCTCGACCGGCCACCTTGTATTGATCCGGGGCCATGGCATTGGATTTTTTCACTTCAACTTTTTTGTGGAACCGCTTTTCGAGCTCGTCGATGTAGCCTCGTTCGTACTTTTCAAGGAGGTCGGCCACCTTCGGGGAACAGACGATGTCAATCCGGTCTGCTTTCACCGTAGCTCCACAGCGCCGAATCTCGCGCAAAATTTCATGAGCGACGGTTGTCGTGGACTTAATATAACTCCTTCCCTCACAAGCGGGACATGGTTCAGCCAAAAGCTGTTTCAGCGACTCGCGCGAACGCTTACGGGTCATCTCCACCAGGCCTAGTTCACTTATCTTCGTTATGTTTGCTCTCGCAGAGTCGTTATCGAGAGCCTTTTGGAACTCTTCCCAAACCATTTTTCTGTTGCTGGCTTTGTCCATATCGACAAAGTCAATAACGATGATCCCGCCAATATTTCGGAGCCGTAGCTGTGCGGCTATTGCGTGACACGCTTCCATGTTGTTCTTAGTAATCGTCGTCTCAAGATCCACCTTGCCGACAAAACTACCTGTGTTCACATCAATCGCAGTAAGCGCCTCACCCTGTTCGATCACAAGGGAGCCGCCAGATTTGAGGGGGACGTTTCTGTGCAACGCAGTTCGGAGCGCTGCTTCAATGCCGAAGTGATCAAAAATTGGTTGGCGCCCTTCGTAGAGTTTAATTCTCTCTACATAGCTGGGCATGAACGTCTCGCAAAACTTCGTCGCACGACGAAACTGCTCCTCATCATCTATGTAGATTTCTCGAGTGTTCTGGCGCAACTGATCTCGAATTGTTCGAAGAACAAGATCTAACTCTGAATAGAGAACCGACGGTGCTTTGGCTTTTGACTCCCTCGAAGCAATTTCCTCTGAAAGTCGGTGGATAAACCGAACGTCGTCGCTTACTTCCTGCTCGTCGGCGCCTTCTGCGGCCGTCCGCACGATGATCCCCGCTCCCTTTGGCCGTACACTTTCTACCGCACCACGAAGGCGTTTACGCTCATCGGCGGAAGCAATTCGTCTTGAAACGCCAACCTTATCTACACCTGGCATCAAAACGGAGTGACGCCCTGGTAGAGAAATATAACCAGTGACGCGTGCGCCTTTCTCTCCGACAGGTTCCTTGGTGATCTGAACAGTTACTTGCTGGTTTTCCTTGAGCAAGTTTTCGATCCGTTTGCTGTTTGATCGTTTCTTGCCTCGCCCCTTCTTCCCGTCATTCCCATCAGTGCCGTGGAAGAGGCGGCCTTCGTCTCCGCCTCCTTTTACTTCGGCGACATACAAATAGGCTTTCCGCTCGACCGTTGGACCTAGATCGATAAAGGCGGCCTGCATACCCGGTAGGACCCGGTTTACTTTGCCTTTGTAAATATTCCCGGAGAGACCACGACCGCGCTCACGCTCGACGAAGTACTCGACTAGGACTCCTTCTTCCAACATGCCCACTCGGGTCTCAGACCCCTGGGCGCTCATGACAAGTATGTGTTCAGCAGTATTCTTTTTTGACATTGTGTGCGGTCCTCGCTGTAGGCGGGACCCGTCGGAAAATCTCGGTTAGATAGAAACCAACCCGCGACATCTGTGTCGTTGTTCGTGCTTTTTTACGTTCCGTTTGGACTACCTTCCGCGAAGGTAACAGCAATGTTTTTAGCTGGTTAGCTTCCCTGGCTCTTCGTTGGCCCGGGCGTTGCTTTAAGTCAGCGCAAGTCCGTACGTCGGTGGCACTTTTTCATTCTTTTTGGATTCGTTCTTACCTTTGAAACTGTCACTCGAAACTGCAGCATTAGATTAAAAAACCGATTAGACGGCAGTTTGAGTAGGGCGACGGGCGCCTTGATTAAAACCTGATTTAAAAAAGCTTATTTGAAACCTTTAGCAAGTCACTAAAATCACTTTACTGGGACCTTAGCTTAGCTTAGTTATTCTCCTCTAGCTTACCAGTAGCTTGTGGGCCAGGGGGTCTCCGATTCGACGGAGGCCCTCTTTTTTACATTTTATTTAGGGATCCCCCCGCCACTTCTATAAAGGCAGCCGAACTCTTGCTCCCTGTCCGGGAGACTCCTCAATGATCACCTGCATACTGAGGGCGACCGGCTCAAGAATCTTACTCAATCTACTTCGTAGCTCCTTGGCAGCGAAACTAGCTAAGCCCTCGACAGTCACGTTGTCGATTGGAAGCACCAGCGCATCCTCCTTGGGCAAAACGTAACGCTGACCACAGAGCGTGAACTCGAGTTCTAATCCGGATTCACTAACCACGTTGAAATGAGGGTTTTCCCCAGCTAGCAAAGTTCGCTCTTTCCACTCTTTGCACAACTTGCCCATTTCAGCTTTTAGCAAACCAAAATCAAGCAGGGACTCGAAATCAATACTTCGAAGTTCGACCTCAAGTGCCAAGGTGAAGTTGTGACCATGAAGGCGCTCTTTTCTACTTTCGCCAAACACCGTCATATGAGCGCACGAAAACTTAAACTGATCGCGCGCGATTCGAACGCTGTAACTGGGCGCTCGCTCCATCGCTACTTTCTAATTAGCGAACGGGCAAGAACCACGCAAAAGAGAGCATTCCCTGCCAACCAAAGCGAATCGAAACCCATCCATTCCACATCAGTAATCCCAGCCGTCGCATGGAAAGCAAGGTGTGCCGCAACGCCAACACAAAGGCCAGCCAATATGCCTCGGAGGCGGAAAACACCACCCAGTAAAAGAACAAGCAACAACGGTACTAAACCACTGTAAAAAAGAATATTGCTTGGCATGCCCCAAGTTAAACCAATAGCGGGAAGTCCGCGGCTAAGGAGCTCGACATCTGGAATCCCGAAAGACACGAGATAAGGCATAAAGAAAAGTCCGCCTGAACCAAGCACCATTCCGACAAAAGCCCCCCAAGAGAGAGGAATTCGACGACGTATCCCCAGAAGGCTCGCAGCGAACAACACGCAACCCAAGCCAAATTGCCAAGCGCCGGTCTTGCCGCGAGCAGCAAGGATGGCCGCTTTCGCGTCAATAATGCCAGCTCCATACCGGGCCTTATCTAGATCGCCAGTCGACGGAGCCCGCGCTGTACTTTCAAGAACCTGTTCAACAGAATCCGGGTTGGTGACCCCTTCCGCAACCACAAGCGCTGCGACGCCAGCCGCATGCGGTGACGCCATCGAAGTTCCCATGAAACCGTAATAATCACTCTTGGTCGGATCGCGAACCGTAATGGTGTTTTGTAAAACTCCATCGGGCATTCCATCTTTATTCTGATCTACACGCGTGTTTCCGCCTGGCGCAGCGATGTCCAGAGCCGAGCCCCAGTTTGAATAGAACGTGGTGCGCTCGTCATACTGCGTTGCTGCAACTGCGACAGCGGAGTCGTATGCTGCAGGAAAGCCGACCTTTCCCCTGCCATCGTTTCCCGCGGCGCAAATCACGGTAACGCCCTTACTGTGAGCGTAGTTAACAGCGCGCTCTAGCACTTTGCTGCCAAACCGGCTTCCGAGGCTCATGTTGATGACCTGAGCCCCCTCGTCCGCGGCATATCGAATCGCATCAGCAATTCCGGCGACCGAACCGGAACCATTACCCGCAAGTACTTTGAGCGGCATAATCTTTACAGCGCGCGCAACACCCGCAACTCCTTTTCCATTGTTCGTTGCTTGAGCAATCGTTCCGGCTACGTGTGTTCCGTGCCCATGGTCGTCATTCGCGTGTTTGTCGTTATCGACAAAGTCATAGGGCTTGACCATGGGTACCCCTGCAAGATCTTCTACCAGATGAAAATTTGCATGGTCCTCGTACGCAACCCCCGTGTCTAAAACAGCGACGGTAACGCCCTTTCCGTCAGATAGTTTCCAGGCGTCGCGCATATGGATTTGGTCCATGTGCCACTGGTATTTGTATTTGGGATCGTTAGGGAAGCCAGAGCGTAAAACTTCTTCTGATCCATCTGTGGCAACCGACATCGGACTCAATGAGATCAACATATCGGCTTCCGCAACCTCAACGAAGTCTGGCGCTGCTGCCATCATCTCCTTCGCTAGATTCCAGCTCTTTTGTCCATCAACCAGATGCGCACGATAGAAGCGCTCGTCCAACGATTCGTTGGATACGGGTTTCAGAGAAATACCAAATTCTTCTGCGAATGCCTCTATCTCCGCATCTGAGGCATCATCGCGAAAATCGATTAGCAAGTCGTCGTGGTCTAAGAACTCAACAGGCGTAGTCTCAAAAACTCTGGCATTCGTGTCCTGCTCGTTCGAGCGAAAGAAAACCCAAACCAGTGCAATCGTGATTACTACCAACAACCACAAGACAATATTGTTCTTGCTGTCTTTGTTCTCAGCTTCGTCCATGTCGACAGTATAACTGTCAAATCAGGATAATCACGTCGTCATCGCCCTGTGGGGATGAAGATGTGGATAATTGGGTCTCTAGAGCTCGATCTTCAGCAAGCGCAGCCAAGTACTCCCGAAACTCGGGAAGGGCCTCAACAAGCCGCGCCACCACGTCCCTGCCAAGGAAGAGGAGCACTCCCGGGGTCACGGCGGTCACAGTGGCAACGGTCAAATTTTCTCTCATCAAGGCGATTTCGCCGAAAATCTGCCCTGGCCCCAGACTAGCGACCTCTGTGCTCTCCTGATCGACTTCTTTTGTAACGGAAAACTCGCCAGCGACGATTACAAAAAGTCCGTGTCCCGGTTCGCCCTCAGAGATAACACGATCGCCCTGGTTTATTTCATGGCGAGTAAATCGTTTCAGCAATTGTTCGCGTTGTGCTGCGTCAAAAGGCCGAAAGAGATGGTTGTGGCGGAGTAGATTGTGAAGCACACGTTGCTCTGTGAAGAGGGAAAGTGCTTTCGCGACAGGCGCCATTTCATCCGCAAGTGCGGCAAGTGATTTCCCTGAGACCTCAAGAACATCAGCCTGACCAGAAACTGTGGCAGATGCACTTCGGGGGCGCGCCGAAACAAGCGCCATCTCCCCAAC
>CAYPIX010000007.1:18303-67098 GCA_964410875.1 uncultured Kofleriaceae bacterium | reverse complement strand
GTACGCCGTGACGGTGGTAGCTCCTCTTTGACCTTGGGACGTCAGTTTATCAGTGAGCTGACTTACACCCAGGTCGATGGAATTCGTTATGATCGCAAGATTAACGACAAGTGGAAGTTCATTGGTTTTACCGGACTTTATCCAGCGCTAATTTCTCGAGATATACGCTCGGACTATCCAGTCATCCAAGATCGAGCAGGGATGACAAACGGTCGTTCCTTGCCTGTCGTGGGCGGGGCGGGCCTCTCTTACCGTTACAAAAGCTATTATGGTTCTTTTGGCGGAACGGCGGTTCTTCCACTTGCAGAAGAAATCGGTATCCAAGGCAATGGTGCCGGGGGCACTGGCGAGCGTGAGAAACCCCGGGGGTTCGTAACGTCACAGGGCTATTGGAAACCAACACCAAGTCTAGACGTCTACCATTCCATGTTCCTGGACGTAACAGGAGTTGCGGGAGCGGGGCTGACAAATCTCTCCCTCGGCGTCAATTTTCGACCTGTCGCTAGCTTTCGAAGTTATATCCAAGCTACCAGAGTAAGCACGGATATTCTCAATACTAATGCGCAATCTCAGCTTGAGGCGCCGGGCAACCAAGCTGACGTTTTACAAAACAATATCGCGGTTCGACGAATCGCACAGAACGCACTGCGCGGAGGAATTACCGCGTCGTTTCAGCGGAACCGCTTTGAAGTTTCCACCATTCTCACGGCTCGGCAGAGACCGGGGATTTCTATTACTTCCAATGCAGGCAATACTGTTGAGTTTCCGGCTGCAAAGGCCGCGGACATCACGGTTCATGCGGTCGACAAAAAGTTCTTTGGTGGCTTTCGACTTGGCGGTTCTATCAGCCGGACCTTTGGGTTCGGGGGACAAAACCTTAATCGAGGAAATGCGCTAATCGTGCGAGTCGATGCGAGCCGTTCGTTCTTGGATGGTAAAGTTGAGCTTGATACCGCGCTTACTTATTTGACCGCACGCGATGAGACCCGCGCTGATATGTGTGTTCCTGCCAATATTGAAACCTGCTACGGATCCACTGCAACGTCTTCCATAGGACTAGCGGGCACTGGTTTCTTTCGATTCGCAGACAATTGGTTTGTTCTTGCTGGTCTAAACGTGGCCCGTCAAAGCCTGCAACAGACCAATCTCATGCAGCAAGCAATCTCAGTGCCGCCCATATTGATGACGACGTTTTTCGGGCGGCTGGCCTACCGATTCTAGATTTTCGTTGTCTTGTCGATTCCCAATCGTTATGAATTACCGTGAGCTTTGATCGCGGCAAAAAAGTCCTTCAGTCGTCGAAAGATTCGGGTGCATTACTAGTGGGGGCTCTCAATACGATCCTCGAGACTACTTATAACGCTCTCGACATGCTTTCGTCCTTGAACGGTAAAGTAGAAGCGGAATTTGATATTCCAGGCTTCACGGCTCTTACCGAAAGTCTTTCTGCAGAAGTTCGGAGTCAGCAACCGCCTTTAATTACGTGGGTTGGTGAGAGCGGGGGAGCGGCGGTACGTGAAACCGAATGTAGAAGCCTACTGCCCATGCCCCCTTCCGAAGTTGACGGAATGAAGGTGGCGAACGAAGCCGAGCGGGCGCTAGAGGAACTCCGGCGTTTTCTGAACAAGTCGTTCTTAGACGCAAGTGCGCACGGCTATGTCCCACCGTCAATTTCCGAAGAACTCAAAAAAATGGCCGCGGTTTACCTCGACTAGGTACGGACCTCTTCGAGACTAGACCCGCATCGTGCGATAACCGAAGATTCTGATCCGTTTCAGATAGGTGTCTAGAACCAGGAGGCCTGCGAGGACTAGTAAAAGCCACGGCCAGAGTTCTTCGCGGAAAGTCACCTTTACGTCGGTGGGCTCCAATACTTTTGCCGGGTCTGGTTGTTCGAGTCCGCCTGTCGTAAGAGCCATAGCAGAGAGCGTTCTGGAATCGAGGGATGTGCGTAGATATTCTTCTGGGTAAGGAAGTGCGGCGGCGCCTAGGGTGACAGCGACAGGTTTGCCAGCTCGTTTCTGAACTACTCTTAAGCGATATGCACCATACTTGGCCACGTCGAAGTCGGCTGTGTATCGCCCAGCGCTAGTTTGGACCATGGGAAACCTCTGTTGGACGTCTACGCCGTTTTTTGGATCCAAAACTTGAAGTTCGCTTTCTAGACCGTTTACAAAATTACCTTGTGCATCGACTGCGTCGATAACCACCTTGGTACGCTCGCCTTGCACCGCTACAGACAGATCAAAGGACTGGAATACTTTGTTTCTCATTGACGCACGAATTACCTGGGCCCAGAACTTGGGAAAGTTAGACCATCTCACCCATTCTACGGCCCATCGGTTCTTAACGTCGCTTGTCCAAGCCACGGTTTGTCCCGCTCCTACGCGCCATCTTGCTAGGAGGGGTTCTCCCAGATCGCTCGCAAGTATCACCTCCGATGAAGGTTTAGACTTCGTCGAAACATAACCACGTAGGGGGGGAGAGTTGCCGACGCCTGTTCCCTCAATTAGGTCCGCGTTTTTCCTGACCCTAACCCTCACGAGGTCCTCAACGAGTGCCGACTTTTTGGCCTCCGTTGTCTCTTTCATAAAGATTCGGGGTAAGGCGGCGATATCTTCGACCATGTAAAGGCGTCCGTCACCTTCGCTACTAATCATTTGTAGGAGGTTTCTATCGGCATCACCGATGCCAACCGCGGATACCGTAATGTTGGCGGAGCGCATTTCTTGAGCAAGGCTTGAAATCCCGTCGTAGGGAGCCTGACCATCGCTTAGCAAGATGACATGCTTAACCTTCGCGTTAGCGGTTTGTAGAGTTTCGTATGCTTCGTTGAGTGCTGGGAGAATATTGGTGCCGCCACTCGCAGTTAGGCGGCCAATGTCACTGGAAATGCGAGCTCGGTTGGAAGCTCTTTGCAGCCTTACGATGGTAGAAGGTTGGTTGTCGAAAGCGATCACGCCGACCATATCTGTGGGAGAAAGGACTTCTGCTGTCGCCCTTGCAGATTCCTTGGCAGCTTCGATTTTCGCACCTTGCATCGAACCGGATCTGTCGACGACGAGGATAATGGCAACATTGGGTTGCTCTCGGGTTGTTTCGCTGTCGAAGCGTACCGGCATTAGCTTTTCAAGCTTGGTTCCCTGGTATCCGCCTGATCCGAAGGAATCCTCGCCGCCACTCATTACCAACCCGCCACCTCTAGCCCTGACATAGGAATCCAGTGCATTCATGGCAGCAAGGCTGACGAATTGCGCGGGTACATCTGACAAGAAAATAAGGTCAAAGGATTCTAGGGCGGCGACGGTTGTCGGGACACCTTGGGGGCCACGCTCGTCTACACGAAAATTCTCAGCAAGAAGAGCCCGAGTAAGGGCAGCACGTCCACCACGACCCTTATTTCCCTCTACATAAAGAATGTGAGGCCGGCCATTCACGGGGGCAGCCATGGTAGCCACATTGTTTGTCGTTTCGTGGTCTTCTTTGGGTGGCGCGATTTTCATTTTGTAGGTTACGAAACCGCTATTAGGCGCCACCGATTTGAATTCGACCCAGTTGACACCCTCTGTGACCTCAACCGACTTTACATCAGGTGTAGGGAACCCATCTTTGGTAAGGCTCACGGAAAGAGTTTCTTTATGAGTGGAAATAATCTTTCCGCGAACAAAGAAGGGCGCACCTTCTCGAATTTCTTCAGGTAGCCGAATCTCTGCCAGACGTACTTCTTTTTTTCGTTGAGTTTGAAAGTTCCGCCAAGAAATACGCATGCCCAGCGCTTGTGCTTTTGCTACCTCGCTGGCGGCATTGCCGCGGGTTTCGTTGCCGTCGCTCAGTACGACGATTTGCGGCACGTACCCGTCTGGAATCAACGTGTAAGCCTGTTGTATGGCTGCTTGAAGGTTGGTTGCTTCATCTTCCCCTTCATGCCGTTGGATGTCTTTGAAGTCGGTTAGGCGGTGAGCGTGTTTAGCAAAACTGATCGCTATCAATCTGTCTTCGCTCTTTTTCATCTCAGTCAGCTGAGTAAGATATTCCTCCGCGGCTTTAATTTGCAGGTCACTGATTGATTTACTTACGTCGACCAGAACAATAACCGCATTGCGGTCCTCCTCGTTGGTCCACACTGGACGTGCAAGTACGAAAAATAAACCTGCGACAATGGCAGAACGAAGAAAGGCGCTTAGAAGCTGCTGTTTTCTCGATATATCGGTTAGGGAATGGATTGCCACTGCAAAGAAAACGGGCACAAGGGCCATACCGACCAACCAGATTGGTTCCAATAAATCGATCGGCGCATCAGTCCCGAGATAACCGAGAGATATTGGAGTGTTTTCGCCGAAGCAAAGATACAGGACAAAGAAAAGGGCGAGCATGAGTCCAGCACATATTGCAATCGTGGGAATGAGGTATTTAGGTATGAACGTACGCATGCTCACACCGTGATCCGTCGGTGATAAGTGAACCATTCAACGAATAGCAGAAGCAGCGCAAAGATTGCTAGGTATCGCCAAAGAGAACGATCAACTGAAGCGCCAGCGTTGGTTGGCCGTGAAGTTATGATACCCCCTAGGGGAAGACTGTCATTGGAGGCAATATTGGATTCTCGAGCATTGGCTAAGTTCACAGCAAGCTGAAGTGTTAGTAGTTGATTTCCGTCTCGCCCCAAAAGCAGCTGATGAATGCCTTGCTTCGTCGGGGTTATGATCGCTTGATTGTCCACGAGCGGAACGGTCGTCTCCGACCCATCAGGAGCTCTTAGAGTGGCTTGGTTCGCATTTATGCTCTCATCGATTGGGACTTCGGAGCGTTGCCCAGCGACATACGTGGTGATTAGGTCTCTTGAGTCTCCAGAAAACCAGTCGAGAACGTTTGCCAATAAAAGCGGAAAAGCGACTCGAACTACAAAGTCGGTCTCATTTAGAGAAAAACCAAGCGCCACAGTTTTTCTGCGCCCCTCTCTGCGGGCTGCGATAATTGCTGCTCGGATAGAGCGAGCTAGAATGATGTCACCCGGTTTGGTCTGGAATGGAGTGGCTTTTACAAAATTCGTGTCCGAAAGAACGAGCCATCGCATAACCGGGTGCTGCCGGTTCAAAGAGGTTAATTTTGGAGCAGAAATCGGTTTGGCGAGCGGAAAGGGCGACTGCTCACCAGTTGGGGCAACGTACAGAGCGTGCCCCCTTCCTGGAGGCCGATCTTTGGGCGAATATCCGTTGAATACAGAAGCGTCGTATTCAGGAAGTTGGCCTTTTTTTAATTCTTGCTCGTATTCGTCAGGGCTCAGCCTATCGACGGCCACCTGATCAAAACTGAGCATTGCGCCCTCAAGGTACAGGTTCTCGTCACTCACGAGTAGCACACGTTGTTGCTTTTGTTTAGGCAACAGTGCGTATGCAAAGTCATCTAGCGGAAATACGTCTTCTTGCTCGACCGTTTTTTCCAGAAGGGCTGAAAGAAGAGGCTCTCCCTCGAGGGGCAAGTCGGTGAATACTCGCTGTATCCGCCCGCCGGGTGGCACAGAAATATCAAAGCTCCCTAGATTGGATTCTCCGCTTTTGACAAGCAGCTTTCGCGTTTGCTCGCTATCTCCGAAGTTAGATACCTCGACGAAAACTTCGAATGCCAACCGGTTTTTGTAATAGCGCCGGGCAGAGAATGAGGTGATTCCCATATTAGGGCTTTTTTGGCCGATAGATTCGAATTGCACGTCAATGCCAGAAAGATCGACAGCTCGAATGCTTTTCTTTGCAGCTCCATTTTGGGGGTCGGTATTGGTAACCGCAAAAACCTCTGCGTAAGCACCGTCCCCAAATATCGTGATAGCAGGCTTATTGCGACCTCTCAAGGAGTCGGCCGCTAGAGAAAGTGCTGCCTGGAGATCCGCGGGGGTGTCGGTAACCTCTAGTTCCTTGACGAGTTCTTTCAGTCTGGATTCGTCTTTTGTAAAACCGGAAAGTGGACGCGGATAACTATCCAAGCTAACGACCATTGCCGCGTCACCGCCTCCCATAGAGTTCAGTTGAGAAATCAACCGTTTCTTTGCGACTTCAAAGCGAGATTCATCGTCAGAGCTGTCTGTGTCAACGGATTGCATGGACGCCGATGAGTCGAGAACGAAAACGATATTTCTAGCGGCGTTCTCTGGGTTTCCGCAATGTGGAGAGGTGGCCGCGAAAGTCATTGAGCCAAGGATGAAAAGTAGAAAAAGTAGCGATAGCCATCGCCGCAACTGTTTCCAAAGAGCCGAACTCTCGCTTTCTTTGAGGACTCGACTCCACAGCATAGAAAATGGAACTTCGAATCGTCGCCTTCTTATCTTTAGAAAATAAGCGGCGATCATAAGCAAAGAGGAGATCAATGCGCACCAACCAATAGGCGCAAGTGAAATAGGAGACAGGAGATTCATCGCAAGAACCCCCCCATACGAAAGACGCGTAGAATTAAATCGTCAAATGGTATTTGTGTGTGGGTTCGAAAGTAAGGGACCGCGCGCTCAGTACAGAACGACTTGAGCTCCACCATGTACTTGGCGTGCTCTTCTCGATACTTTTCCAACAGTGCTCTTGAAACTGTGACTTCACGGTGGTCACCTGTTTCGCAATCTACAAGAGTGAGGTCGCCGTGAAGAGTGGGGTTGGCTTCTTTCTCGTCGTACACCTGCAATACGAAAGGCTCAAATTTGTTGTATCGGAGTGTGTTTATTCCTTCTTCGAACCCCCTTGGGTCGTAAAAATCGGAAATCACTACGACCAAACCTTTACGTTTATTCTGCAGAACAAACGATTTGGCAGCTAGGTCAAGCCGGGTTTCTCCGCCAGCTTCTACGGAACGCAAAAAATCAAAGACCTTAAAGATCCGGCGTTTTCCTCGGGCAGGGGCTAAGCGTCCTTGTAATTTATCTGCGAAAGATAGGATTCCGACGCGGTCTAGGTTGCCAAGGCCCACATAGGAGAGTGCTGCCGTCAGCTTCATCGCGTAATGGAGCTTAAGCGGATCTCCTATAAGCATCGAGCGAGAGGAGTCCAAGAGAAAGTAGATGTGTAAATCTTCTTCTTCCTCGAATAGCCTTAAGAGAAGCTTGTCTGCACGACCATAAACGTTCCAATCGATATATCGAAAATCATCTCCCGCGGAGTACTTTCGATGATCTGCAAATTCGATTCCTGCGCCTGTCTTCTTGGTGCGCCTGTCTGCCCGGTTACTGCCAGAGAAAGCGCGCCTCGCTAAAATGTGCAGGTACTCGAGCCGTTTCATAAACTCTTCATCAAAGAGTTCTGAACGGTCATCTGTTACATCGCTTTGCCTAGGTTTGGCCAAGTGGAGCTCAGATCGCTTCGGGGAGGTTCTTCAGAATATCCGCGATAATCGCATCTGTTTCTATACCTTCCGCTTCGCCTTCGAAGTTGAGAAGAACGCGGTGTCTTAGGGAAGGAGGGGCGACTTCACGGACGTCATCAATAGAGACAGCGTAGCGACCGGAGATAAGGGCCTTGATTTTCGCGGCGAGGATCAATGTTTGAGCCCCCCGGGGCGATCCGCCGTAGCGGACATATTTCTTCGTCATATCCGTAGCAGATGCCGTATCAGGGTGGGTCGCTTGAAGTGTGCGAATGGCATAGTCCTGCACATTGCGGGTAATTGGAACCTTACGCACAAGTTCTTGCATCTCGACGAGCCGTTCCTTCGTAATAACGGCTTCCGCGGATGGCTTTGCCTCAGACGTAGTACGTTCCAGAATGGTATGCAGGGCATTTCTATCAGGGAAAGAGACCCGTAGTTTGAAGAAGAAACGGTCCAGTTGTGCTTCTGGTAGGGGGTAGGTGCCCTCCATCTCCAATGGGTTTTGTGTCGCTAGAACAAAGAAAGGTTGCTCGAGTTCGAAGGACTTCTTGGCGATGGTCACCGTGTGGTCTTGCATTGCTTCAAGCAGAGCCGATTGCGTTTTCGGTGTTGCTCGATTGATCTCATCGGCGAGAACAATATTGGCGAAAATTGGCCCGCGTTGAAAATCGAAATGTTTGCCCCGTTTCTCGTCTTCCACAATGACGTTTGTTCCCAGGATATCTGCAGGCATTAGGTCAGGTGTGAATTGAATACGGGAAAAGTCTGCGTGAATGCTGTCAGCTAAGGTGCGTACCAGCATCGTTTTTCCGAGTCCGGGTACTCCTTCCAACAAAGCGTGACCTCTGCCAATGATTGCGGTTATTACTCCTTCAATTACATCCGGTTGCCCAACCATCATTTTGCCAATTTCCTCGGCTAGTTTTGATACGTCGGCGCGGAATTTCTCGGCATCCGCTACGGCTTGTTTGCTTGGGTTGGTGTCGTTTGTCATTTTGATGCCTCTGGCGTTTCAAGGTTCACTGGTTTGATTTTTTTGAAGTAGCGCCTGACGTAGTATTTGTAGCTGGTCGGGACTTTCTCGGACTCGATCACTTCTTCGGCCACTGGCGCGTACTTTTGGTAAACATCTTTGTAGTTTTGTGAGGAAAAACCCTTTTCCGCCGCAGACAGAAGTGTTTCTCGAATAGAAGTCCCGCCTTTGCCTTGGACCCCCTGAACGCCCACGTCTTTGGTCTTGCCAGTCTTTTTCGTTGACTCTCCAAGGAGGTCGCCGCCAGCGTTTTCCCCCGGTTCGTCGCCGGAACCACCATTTTGGGCGGCTTGACTACCGGAACCTTTTGAACGCCCGCCTGGCTTCCAGGCGCCTTTTTGTCCTTTTTTCCCTTGGGCTCTTCTTCTGAAGTCAGACTCTCGCCGGTTCTTTCCAAATCGACTGTTCTGACCTTTTTTTCGTTTCGCGCGGCGCAGTGCTTCTTTTAGGTCGTTCATTTGCGAAGCGACACGTTTCTTATTGGCGATGCGCCTTTGGTCGCGTTTGATTTTTCCGGTGCTCCGTTGGATGTCCCTCATGGTTCTTGAGGCTTGTCGGCGAGATTCCGGGGTGTTTCGCTCCATACTCTTGGCTGCCTCATCTAATTTTCGGTGCAGTTGTTTGAGCTGCCTTTTTCTCGGAGAATTTTGGGCTTGCTTCTTTCTTTCTAACCTCTCTAGCTCCCGCTGTTTCTTCTCCCGTTTACGAGTGAGAGCTTCTTTTTCTCGGTCTGTTTTGGCGGCTTCCTGTTTTGCTTTGAAGCGTTTGAGTTGTTCTTTCGCTTGGCGGATTTGTTTTTCGAGTTTTTGCTCAGCGGTTTTTTCTCGCTTAGAATATGCTTTTGACGCCTTGGATAGACTCTTGGCGATGTTCTGCCTTTTTTTGTCGGAAAGAGTTCCGTTCTCCAAGTTCGCCGCTAGCTTTTCGAGTTCTTTTTCTGCTTTTTCTAAGTTCTTCTCTACCAGGGCATTGCCTAGTTCTTTTGTATCTTTATTCTTTTGAAGTTCTTTTCCCGTCTTCTTTAGCTCGTCTAGAGCCTCTTTCGTCTCGGCTTCGCTTACTTGAGCGTATTTCTTTTCAAGCTCGGCAGCTTTGTCCAGCAGCTGCCTTTGGGTGAGTTTTCCGTCTTTGGCATCTTTGACTAGCGTGTCTAACTGATTCGCGAGCTCTTCCAACTCTTTGTCTCCGGTTGCATCGGCGGTTTCGCGGATAGCAGCGATTGTATCTTCGACAATACTTGAGTCTTCTGGGTCAAGTTCGACGGGTTCCTCGTTGGAGGGTAGTTCCTCGGCTGTACTAGTTCTTGGGGATAGCGCCGTTTCGATGTTCGTTCTTGGCTGGTAAAGAACGCTGAGAAAAAGGAGACCTATGAGTGATGCAAAAGCGTGGGGTGCCCATTCCGGAAAAGAAAAGGGGGTTGCAGCGTCGACTTTCGCGTGCTTTGCATTGTTGACGCCGTCTAATACAGCCGCCTGCATAAACCCCAAGGTGGTTTTGTCGGTTGGAGGCGAGTCCTTTAGTTCTTTTCCAAAGCTATACGCGTTGGTTAGCCGGTCGCTGAGGCCCGATGCCCGGGCAATAGAAGTGGAAACTGATATTGACGATATTGGTTTGGCAGCCGCAACGACTGATGCGATCAGGACGGCTAAGACTGCAACAAGAAGCGTCCAACCAAACTGCGAACTCCCAATTACCCCGTGTCGGGACAGAATTAGCGCGATCGCGCATGCTATCGCAGCGGGAACCAGCGCGATGGTCGCTGTCTCGAAGGCAGCCTGTAGCCGGAGTCGTTGCTTTGCACGGGCGACATGACCGTGAATCTTTGAGGTTTGTAACGACGAGGCCACGGGAATCCTTCGAAAATTGTAGCATTTGAAAACAATTTGGCTTGTTCCCCCCGGTAAAGAAGCTTGCAGAAGACCTCGCCCAAAATGGCCGTGAATGGAGATCTGTTGACAAGGGAAGCTCCCGTAATCTCTGGTTTCAGCCGTGGTAGGGTGATTTGAGTGCCCAAGTTCCCGAGTCTCTCAGCCTCTGCGCAAGCTATGCCGGAGTCTTTATTTGCTGCTCTCAAGCGTCGAGTGAGCAGGTTTGAGGGCGATGTGATGCCGTTCCATATTGGTGATACCTACCTGGATCCCCCTAGCGAGGCTCGTTTGGGAAATCTGGGTTTTTCTAGCGGGAGTGATCCTGACATCTATCGCTACAACCCGGCGCCGGGCAAAGCAGACTTTATTGATGTTGTTCATGAAAAGGTCAACCGACTAAACGGCATGACCTGGGCAAACCCCTCCAATATTCAAATCACCGCTGGAGCAACCCACGCCTTATTCTGTGCAGTCCGCGCGGTTATGAATCATGGCGACCAGATTCTATTGTTGGCTCCACATTGGCCTTTGATGCGCGGGATTTCAGTGTCTGCGGGTGTGAGGCCGGTAGAAGTACCGTTTTCACACGTTCTTCTTCGCCAGGAAAATTGCGACACCAAGAGTCTGTTAGAAAACTTTATTACTCCTGATACAGCGGCGATCTATATGTCGAATCCCAACAACCCCGACGGCAAGGTGTATTCCAAGGAAGAACTTGCTGTCATCGCGGAGGTCGCCCAGAAACACAATCTTTGGGTGATATCCGATGAGGTCTATGAGCGGTTCACATTTGATGAACGAGAACACGAGAGCATCGCCAATATCCCCGGGATGAGAGAGCGAACCATGACTGTGTTCTCGAGTTCGAAATCCTTTGCTCTACCTGGTCTACGAGTAGGGTATGTGGTGGGGCCATCCGACGCGATCGTCGCGATCCGAAAGATGTCCAACCATTCAGTGTATGCAGTACCTCGGGCAATGCAGCGAGCAGCAATGGCAGCCATGCAAAACGGAAACGACTTCGTTGTGACTGCCCGAGCGAACTATCAAAAAGCAAGAGATGAGGCGTTTGAACAAGTGGTCGCGCCTTGCGCTCGCCCGGAAGGCTGTACCTATCTTTTTCTTGATCTCTCAGCATGGTGTGAGAGTGAGGACTCGTGCTACGGCGTTCTCGAAAACTTAGCTGAAGCCGGTATCTTGCTAGCGCCTGGGGTCGCCTTCGGCCACCTGTATCAAAAGTGGGCACGGCTCTGTTACACGTCGATGCCGTTGACCAAGATGAAAGATGGCGTGGCGAGGTTGAATCAGGTACTAGCCACCCTTGTTTAGTCATTGTATGCGTGTCACGGGTAGATTTTGCGCCTGTACCAGTCAATTTCCGACTAGTCTTAGCGTGTGACGGAACAGTGGACAGTGGGCCGCGTGCTCTCGTGGACCACCGAGCGATTTGAGCGGGAAGGAATAGATTCCGCTCGCCTTGAAGCCCAGGTGCTTATCGCCAGTGTTCTTTCATGTGAAAGAATTCTTCTTTACGCTAAGTATGAGCAGCCGCTGGCATCAGAAGAGAGAGGTCGGATTCGCGCTCTGATAACTGAACGGTTAGCGGGGCAACCCCTTGCATACCTAGTTGGCGAAAAAGAATTTTGGTCGATTCGACTTCAAGTCGACTCGCGTGTGTTGATCCCACGTGGCGATACAGAAACCCTGGTTGAATCGGTGCTTGCACTTAAACTGCCCGATAAGTCTCGAGTGCTGGAATTGGGAACAGGCTCGGGCGCAGTTTGTATTTCTCTCGCTAAAGAACTTCCTCACTGTGAGTTCGTCGCCACCGACATATCCTCCGATGCGCTTGACGTCGCGAGAGGGAATGCCGTCCGCAACCAAGTGGACGAAAGAGTGGAGTATCGGCAAGGTGACCTCTACGGAGTTCTCGGCGACGGTGAAAAATTCAATGCAATCGTCGCAAACCTTCCCTACATAGAAAGTGCAGAAATAGAAACCCTCGCTAAGGAAGTGCAGGCGGAGCCTCTTTTGGCGCTAGATGGTGGCGCTGATGGACTGAAGTTGATCAGGCGGGCAGTAGCCGACGGACGTGAATTCTTGGAAGCGGGAGGTCGTATTTGTCTCGAGCACGGCAATGAACAAGGCCACGCGGTTCGGGATATTTTTGCCAAGTCGGGGTTCAATGCGGAGACCCGGGCCGATCTTGCAGGACAGCCTCGAGTAACGGTGGGACGGCAAGAGCTTACGTAGTGTGACTTGCTTTCAGGAATGCCTCGTGCACTACTTGGCGCATGCGGGTTTGGTTATGGGGCTTATGGCTAATATTTGCCGCGAGCACAGCGGTAGGCTGCGGCGGTAAGAAGGGTCGTCTGGATCACTTCCGAGATCAGGTGGAAAGTTACAATGAAGGGATACGGTGGCGCGCGCCGGAGCGTTCGGCAAAACACCTTCCTGCTGAGCAACGCGAGCTCTTTCTAGAGGAGCGGTATGAACTCGATGAAGACCTCCGGATTGGCGATTATGAGATCATTCGGGTGAAGTGGGCCAAGGATCGCGAGAAGGCGCGCGTACGTATTCGTTACGCTTGGCATTTGGACTCGCAGGCCGTGGTTCACAAAACCACAACCGAGCAATTCTGGCATCGCGAAGGGCGAGGTTGGCTAATGGTCGATGAGGTACGCATCCGTGGAGCTGAAATGCCTGGAGTCGCGGAGAAAGGCGACTATGACGAAGCCAAAGCGGAAGAGGGCAAACCGTTTGATTCCGACATAAAACCCAACTAAACTCGACACTTAGTGGGGAGGGATTTCGTCAAACGCGGCCGGGCTCTGGTCGCGAAAAGCGAGTTTCAGGATGCGGCAGATGTTTGCCGAGCTGGCTTGGATAGAGAGCCAGAACAAATCGACGGCTGGTTGGTTCTTGGCGCTGCTCTCATGGCGCTCGGAAAGTTTCGCGAGGTCAAAATCGCGATGGAACAGTTGCTTCGTCAACAGCCGGAACACCCGATGGGACTTGCTTTATTGGGGGAGGCTTGTCTACGCACTAATCAGCGAGAACAAGCGTTGGAATACCTCGAGCGCGCGAGGAAGCAAAAACCAGATGACCACATTATCTCGGTTCTTTACGAGGAAGCTAGCGGTGGGGTACCGGCCCCTAGTGAAATTACTAATGGGGGCGGAAGCCGAGTGCTCATGTCTCCAGACACGGTCAATCTTGATCTAGAACTCGTCGGCGGTGGTGTTGAGCACCTGGGAGAAAAGACAGACACGAGAATTGGTGTGGAGCCAAGTAAGTCAAGTATTGAGATAGGCACCGCAGATGTTCTTTTAGAAGAGAGAAGTGCAAAGACCGGTTCCCATGGGTTCTACGATGATTCCTCCGGTCCTAGTCATGAGCAAGGTGCGGCCATGTCTGGAGACCGGGGCCATGCCCGAGGCAAAGCTTCGGACGGAGAATGGCGGGAACCCACTGATATGCGGGTCATTCGGAGTGGAGTAAGAGATCTCTCCAAAGAGCACGAGGCGTTACCCGAAGCCCGAGGACGCTTTGGCTTTGGAGCCACACTCGGATATGTACTGTTTGCAGCCGTCGTTTTTCCAAGCGCAGTTTGGGCAGGGTTCCAAGTCAGAGCCAACCGTTTTCAGACCGGGATGAACGAGCTAAAGGCCGAGGCAGAAAAATACGCGGTCGAAGATACGTTTCAAGGGCATTTGCGAGCGAAAAGTCTGTACGAACGCGCGCTGGATACAAAATCAAGTAAACAAACTAGAGCGGCTTTTGCGAAGTCGTCTGCGGCCTTGGCTGCGGATTTTGGCTACGAAAGAGATGTAGCTCGGAGGTTGATTCCCGGTTTGTATGAGAGCCCCGACGCAAATGCTGCACGGGGACTGGTTGCCCTCTCGGATTGGCAACCCGACCGTGCCCAAACTATTGGAGAAGAGCTAAAGACGTCTTTGCCAGAAAGTTTTCTTGGTAGTTATCTACTGGGACGGGCGGCTTTACAGAGGGGCGATCCTGGTACGGCCGTTCTACGGTTTAAAGAAGGACTTGTTCTAGAGAAGAGGCCGTCACTTTACTTGGGACTTGCCAATGCTCAGTTTGGTTTGAATGAAGTATCAAAAGCCCGCACGGCTCTTGCGAGCGGGCTAGGGCTTTATTCAGAAGGGAGGCACCCAGCCCTAGCTATTGCGAATGCTCGGTATTCTGTCCTGCGAGGAGATGCTAAGGAAGCCGGAAGGGCTGTCAAAGAGTTACGAACCTTGATTGAAAACTCGGACGGTGACCAATTGTCGCCTGAACAGGCAGCCTGGATTCGACTTACGCTTGCGGAAAATCATCGGCGATTTGGGCGTCTGACGAAAAGTAGCGAAGAATTAAACGAATCCGTGGCTTCGGCGCCAACTGCTGGTTGGGACCTAGAAAAGGCTAGAATTAATTTACTTCTTCGATTGGGCGACAGAGGAAGGGCCGGGGAAGTTGCCGAGAAATCTATAAAGCGTTTCGGTTCGATAAATGATCCCCGCGTAGTATCTGCCGAAATTGCGCTAGAGAGTCGACGGCCAGCTCGTGCGCTGGGTCTACTGGCAGAGATGAAAGCAAATGAGAGCAGCGGTCGCGCTCTGCGAGCGAAAGGTGCCGCTCTCGTTGCGTTGGGAAAAAGTGACGAAGCTATAGACGTTGTGGACCGTGCTTTGGCAAAGCTACCCGGTGATGTTTCCGCTCGTTCGGTTCGATCGGAAATCGACTTGCTACAGGGGAATTCTGACGCGGCAATTCGGAGATTGCGGGACGTTGATCTCGCCAGATCACCAGCCAAGGTGACCGCGGTCTATGCTGCATCGCTCTATGCTAGCGGTCGGACGGAGGAGGCCCGGCAGTTACTGACGGAGAAGCTTGAGTCACAGCCTAGCGAAATGTCGCTCGTGATTGAACTTGCTAAGCAGGAGCGTTTTCAAGGGCGGCGAAGCGCTGCGGAAAAGCTGTATGCAAAGGCTATCAAATCCTTCCCGGAGGATGAATCGTTGGCTCTTCGTTGGCTCCTTACTCGCTACGAGAATGGCGATAAGGTAGAGCCAGCCGAGGGAATTGATCGTTTGGCTGAGAATCACAACGAAGCAGAAACACTACTCGCCGCCGCGAGAGTGAACATCGCACTTGGAAAACATAAACGAGCGCTAGATCTGCTGGCGAGGTTATCAAATGATGGTCGCCCCAATTGGGAAGCGACATTTCTTGGAGGGCTCGTTTCCCTTCGAGAAGGGCGAGCGAAAGAGGCAAAGGAGGCCCTCGAGGCGTCGGCTTCGTTGGTACCGGCGAACCCGGAAGTTCAACTTGCTCTTCTCAAGGCAAATTTGCGGCTGAAAAACGTAGCTAAACAACGAGAGATTGAACGGAATCTAGCAAAGAATGCGCGAGGGACTCATTTTCAAGCTCTGGGCCAAGCGCACGTCGCGTTGGCGAAAGGGCGAAGCGGTGATGCCGCAGCAGCCTTCGGCAGGGCGTTCGAATTGAGTGAAAAACTAGGTAGGACACAGCGAGCGGAGACGTCTGCGTGGTTTGCGGAAGCCATCGTCAATGAGGACTCCAGACAAGCCAAGACTGCTCTTGCTCGTTCCTTGTCGCTCGACCCACTCAATGCTCGCGCAAATTTACTATCTGGGCATCTAGCTTTTGAAGAGAAAGACTTCGCGGCCGCAACGGCTTTCTACCAGACCTCTTTAGATGCTGATCCTTTCTTGTCAATCCAGACTCTCTTCTTCCTTGGAATAGCGGAATTACAACAAGGCAATCGAGAGCTGGCGAAGCAGTCTCTAGAAAAATTTGTCGAGCTTTCACCCAAAGATGAAAACGCGAGCATTGCCAAGAAGCAGCTCGAACGCCTCAAATAGAGGTTATTCGACTGGTGTTTCCGCAGAATCGTCGCTGGTTAGCTTGTCTTTGATTACAAAGACTCCTGCACCGATAGCGGCTCCGAGTACGACCAATAGCAATAACGTGACAATGAGCTTCTTGGGGCTCGTTGGAGGAACATAATCGGGAATCGTGTCTAGCGGCATGATCTCGGAAATCTCTGCTTCCGCCGCTGCCGCTGCCGCAACGAGTTGATTGGTAATTTCGCCAGGTTCTGCTTTGGAAGGAGGGTAGGTCACCTGAGTTTTAGGGCCGCCTTCGAATTCGTTGAATTGACCGCTGAGCTCATTTGCGCCGCTGACCTGTTGACCTTGGCTTTCTGGTCGAAGAAACGCTAGGGGATCGAGGCGAGCGGAACCTTCCGTTTTCTGGGGAGCGACAACGGCTTCGTGAAATACGGAGGTTATCTTGGCCATTTCGTCCTGGATAAGACCGTCGATATTGGACGCTCGTGGATCTTTGCGTCGGCCTTTCTTGGTTTCGCGAACCAGGGCGGCTAGATCGCGAGCGGTCACTTTCATTCGCCTACTGAAGAGATATTGTGCAAGGGCGTCGCCCAGGTCTGCCGCTGATTGGAAACGATCCTCAGGATTTCGGGACAGGGCTTTGCGTACAATAGCCTCCAACTCACCTTCTATTGCTGGGTTGAAATTAGATATAGCAGGCACGTGTGCTTGCCTAACCAGCTCTACGGTTTGGTAGTCAGTATCACCTCTAAATAAACGTTTTCCGGTGAGCATTTCCCAAAGAAGGATTCCCACGGCGAAAATATCAGCTCGGTGGTCTACTTCTTTTCCCAATGCGGCTTCGGGCGATAGGTACGAGAATTTTCCTTTAACAACACCCGGGTCGGTCGACTCCAACTGGCTGGACGCTTTGGCCAACCCAAAGTCGACGAGTTTTACTTCACCCATTTTCGAAATCAGGATGTTTGGAGGGGAGATATCTCTGTGTACTAAACAGAGGGGTTCTTCGTCATCTGGACTCTCGAGATTGTGGGCATAGTTGAGTGCCTTGCAACACTCAAGCATCGAGTAAATAGCGAGGGGAGTCGCCATCGGCTTGCCTTCGCCGACCCGTTCGATAAGTTGTTTCAGATTGCAGCCATCGACAAACTCCATGACCAAAAAGTAGGCGTCGTCGGAAACTCCAATATCGAAGACCTGCACGATATTGGCGTGCTGGAGATAGAGACTGAGTTTCGCCTCATCGAGAAACATCGAAACGAATTTCTCGTTTTTAGTGAGGTTCGGGAGGATGCGCTTTATAGCGACATTTTTCTTAAAGCCTTGAATCGACTCAGCAACACCGCGGAATACCTCCGCCATGCCTCCTGCATCGACTCGCTCCGTGATGGTGTAACGATCACCCATACTCTGCGTAACTAGTTACGCCCCCTAGTTGTAAATACTACCAAAGAGAATCAGTAGTTAGCAAAGTACCTGCGGTTTTATAGGCTCTCACTACCAGGAGCCTACCCTTTATTCGTTCGACTCCCGCTCTTCTTTGCACAAGATACAAAGGGTCGTGACCGGTCGAGCTTCTAGACGCTTGTAACCAATTGGCTCCTCGCAGTCCTCGCATTCGTCGATCTCGCCCTTATCCAGTCGCTCTAGGGCGGATTGGATCTTTGTAAGCAAGAACTTTTCACGATCATGCAGGCGTAGTTCAGTGGAGTACATTGCCTCCTCTACAGATTCGTCCATAGAGTCTCGTCCCACACTGTCTCGATCTCGCCCGCGCGAGTAGTCGCGTGCGCGCTCTGCGTTTTCCAGCAACCGAGTTCGGTCTGCTGTAAGCCGCTCGCGAAGTTCCTTGGTTTGGGCTTCGGTCAACATCGTGGGATCGAGTTTAGATACACAGCCCGCCCGCGTCAACGCTGGTAGGGGACATCGTTCTCAGAAATAAGAGACCTCAGCCTGTCGCAATATTCTCGAAGACAAGTTCGGGGCGCTCGCGTTTCTCAACAGATTCGCGGCTGAATATGCATTCGGTTACTCCGTCCATCGACGGAATTTCATACATGACATCGAGCATCATTTCTTCGAGGATCGCACGTAATCCGCGTGCTCCAGCCCCCCGGCGGTGTGCTTCTTCGGCAACCGCTTTAAGAGCACCTTCGGTAAACGTTAATTTTACGTTTTCCATTTCGAAGAGTCTTTCGTACTGCCGCGACAGTGCGTTTTTCGGCCGCCAAAGAACTTCCGCCAGAGAGTCGACGTCGAGCTCGTCGCAGGTCACGATAATCGGTAGTCGGCCCATAAACTCTGGAATCATTCCGAACTTCATTAGGTCTTCGTGTCTGACCATGCGCCTAAGTGTGTCGGTATCAGCATTCGCTTTCCCAACGCTTGCACCGAAGCCAAGGCCTTGCTCACCAGTGCGTCGTCGAACAATATCCTCGACTCCGCTAAATGCACCGGTGCAAATAAACAAGATGTCGGTCGTGTCGATCTGAATCAACTCTTGCTGGGGCCGATTGCGAGCTCCATCGGGAGTAACCGTTGCGGTTTTTCCCTCGAGAATTTTTAGTAAGGCTTGTTGAACGCCTTCGCCAGAAACGTCTCTTGTGGACGAAGGAGATCCACCTTTGCGGGCGATTTTATCAATCTCGTCGATACAAAGAATACCGCGACCGGTTTTTTCGACGTCACCGCCGGCTGCCCTGAATAGTGTCTTGATGACGCTCTCCACGTCTTCTCCGACGTATCCAGCCTCCGTGAGCGTAGTTGCATCGGCTATAGCAAAAGGAACATCGAGTTTTCTTGCCAGGCTCTGCGCTAGAAGAGTCTTGCCGCTACCTGTAGGGCCAACCAATAGGATATTTCCCTTTTGCAGCTCAACATCTGTCGACTTTCCTCGAGAGCCGATTCGCTTGTAGTGGTTATAGACCGCAACAGAAAGAGCTCTTTTTGAATCAGCTTGGCCAACAACGTAGCGATCCAACTCTTCGACAATTTCAGTGGGCGGTGGATACTTGGGGCGTTCGGAGGCTTCCTCCTTCGCCAAAATATCGTTGCAAAGGGTGACGCATTCGTCACATATAAACACTCGCGGCCCACTAATGAGCTTGCGAACCTCCCGCCTTTGTTTCCCACAGAAGGAACAGTTGAACTCTTCCATCAAAGACTATGTTCGCACACCGTGGGTGTTCTCTCAAAACCCGAGCAAAATCTGGCCTCTAATAGCCGGGAGTATTGAAGTTTTCTTGACGTGACCCCAACGACGTGTTGCGAAACGAACCTTTGGGGGTGTCGCCAAATGTGGGGATACTGGAAATAATCGAATGTTTGGGTGGTTAAGGGAGAAATAGTCGAGCGATTTCGAAGTAAAGGATCAATCCAGCAACATCGACGAGCGATGCGATAAATGGTGTTGAGGACACTGCGGGATCAATTTTTAGTTTCTCTAGAAGTAGAGGTACGCCACTTCCAAGTAATGCCCCCAGAGTTACTACTGCAGTAACAGCTCCTGCCATCGTGAGGACCATGCCAAGTTGGCGGCTACTTTCCCAGGCCCAGACGCTCGCTACGCCCAATATCGCAAGGATAGATCCGAGCATCATTCCAACAAGAAGCTCTCTAACTAAAATTTGAGGAGTTTGTTTGAGCTCGAGTCGTCCAACCGCGAGTGCTCGGATAACAAGTGTGGCAGATTGCGAACCGGAATTTCCGCCGGCTGATACCACTAGAGGTACAAACCACATCAGCATGGCGACAGAGTCGATTCCTGACTGGTGGTAATACTCGAGCACGTTTCTGGTGAAAAGCACTCCAGCAAAAAGGACAATCAGCCAAGGCAGACGCGCTTTGACCAAACTCCATATGGGTGTTGCGACATACGATTGGTCCAAGGGCTCGACAGCACCAAGACGCTGTACGTCTTCAGTCGCTTCCTCTTCGACGACATCCATAACATCGTCGACCGTTACCATACCAACGATGCGGTGATTTTTGTCGACTACTGGAACGGCTAAGAGGTCATACTTTGATATCAGCCTAGCGACTTCTTCCTGGTCTGCGTCGGCGTTTACTGCAACGATTTTGGGGTTCATGATTGCGTCGACGCTTCTTCGAGCTGGTGACGTAACCAAGTCGCGAAGAGAGATAGCCCCTAACAATGTGCGATGAGGGTCCACCGCATAAGCCTGATAGACACTCTCTGTTTCCTCGGCACTCTTACGGACAATGTCGATTGCTTCAGATGCAGTTACATCAGCGGGCAGGGCGACAAAATCCGTGGTCATCAGAGCGCCCGCCGAACCCTCTGGGTAGGCGAGGAGAAGTCGGATGTCTTTCGACTCTGGTTCCGCGACAGCACTGAGTAATGCAGTACGTAGGTCCAATTCCAAATCCGCAAAGAGATCTGCTCGATCGTCGGGAGCCATCTCAGCTGTTACGGCAGCCGCTGGTTCCAAGTTAGCTTCGGCAAAACGAGTAAAGAGATCTGTCCGTTGCTCCTTGCCCATGTGCTCAATCAGCCGAGCAGTTGTGTCTACATCGAGAAGCCGCATGAAACGAATCGCAAGCTCGTCGTCTAACTCGGAAACAAGGTCCGCCAGGTCAGCGGTAGCTCACTAATAAGCCCCGAAAGACCCTCTGGGTTGGTCTCGAGGGCTTCTTGTACTTCGGGAAGCAATAAGCGAGTTGTGGACTCCATGACAGAACGACTAATACCGCGTTTGACTCAGAGGTTTGAAATTTCTAGAGGCCGACCCCTGAATTGGTCATGATAAGGGCCGTTTCGATAGCAGATTTCATGGGTTTTGGGTCTGCTTGGCCCGTGCCCGCAATGGAGTAGGCGACGCCATGATCGGGGGAGGTTCGGACGAAGGGTAGACCTAAAGTGACGTTGACAGCGTGTTGAAAGTCCACGAGTTTGACCGGAATAAGAGCCTGATCGTGATACATGGCGACGAATAGGTCGTAAGGCTCGCGAAAAGCGGTATCAGCAGGCAACGGGCCGTCTATTGTGATTGGGACTGGCATGGGATTTTTTTCGATACTGGCAACCAACTGCGCGACTGCAGGGCCGATGATTTCCGTTTCCTCGTTTCCGAATTTTCCGCCCTCGCCAGCATGGGGGTTGAGCCCGAGCACTGCAACCCGAAGTCGGTCAAACCCAAATTTGTGAACCAGCGAGTCGATAGCTAGACGCGCCGTTGAAACGATGGAGTCTGTAGAAATGTGTTTGGGCACGCTCACAAGGGGCACATGGGTGGTAGCGAGCACGATGCGAAACCGTTTGCCTATGAAACACATCGCTACATCTGATGGAGACAGACCCGCGGAGTGAGCCAGAAACTCGGTGTGGCCAGGAAAAGCAAAACCAGCCGACGCCGCATTCGCTTTGTGTATGGGGGCGGTGACTATGCCACCGTAGCCTTCCTCCACAACAGCTTTCACCGCAGTCTCAAGTGCTTCAACCTGAAAAGCAGCGGAGTGTTTTGTCGGTTGGTTAAACGAAATGCCGGGGTATTTTTTCGGTAACGGAGCTAGTTGGATGTCAGGCGGCATAGTCCTATTCAACGCTGCAAATCCGCGCTCGATGTTTTCTTCGTCGGAAAAAATCACCAGTCTTTTTCGCGCTTGGGGAGAACATGCCAACCAACCAGCCGCGACAATCTCGGGTCCAATACCCGCAGGATCGCCGAGCGTTATGGCAATATTTGCGCGTGAAACGGATGTAGGCTGCTTACTCACGTCGGTGTACCTCTTTAACCGTGACACTTGCAGGATCGGCCTCGAAAAGTCACTATATATATAGGGGCGAGGTTCGAGGCGTTGAAGAAATCATTGGATATTGCGGCCAAGATCGCGGGCTTAGGGTTGGGAGCAGTCCTGTTCCTGGTTCACTCCGGATGTGGGGGCTCGGTAAAGAAAGCTGTTGCCGATGATGCTGGCGGCCCCGTTGAAGTGTTTACAGTTGGCTCTGGCTTTTTTGCACCAGGAGAGCAGCTTACTTTCCGTCTTTCCCTAAAAGGAATAGAGGGCGGGGAAGCTATGATCGCATTTGGAAACCCAGGGTTGGCTGAAGGGCGACGGATCATGATTGTTCGCTCGCTTTGGCAAACCGCGGGTGTTGTCGAAATGTTTCGCCAGGTCCGAGATGATGTGACGTCTTGGATCGATATGGAAACGGGCTATCCGGTCTATTCTCGATCGGACCTCAAATTCGGGAAAAAAGAATCTATAGTGGAGACCCGTTTTGCCGACGGCAAACCAGGTAGCTTTTCGCTTAAGTATCATAGGAGTGGGAGACGGGCCGTGACACTTCGGCAAAGACTCGCGAAAGAGGAAACCGTACTTGATACTCATTCGACCCTCGCTGCTATTCGGGGTTGGAGGTCTCAAGAAGGGGCATCTGCCCAATTTTACGTACTCGCCGGCCGGACACTTTGGGTAAATAAAATTCGTCACCGCGGGGTTGAGAAAATAAAGACGGAATTTGGGACCGTGGATGCTGTTCGAATCGAGGGGACGGCTCAGCGCCTGACCCGCGGTATGTCGGTGGATAAGCGCAAAAAGATGCGAGATTTCACAGTGTGGGTAACGGATGATGGGCGACGGCTTCCCGTGCTGGCCGTCGGGAAAACCGAATACGGTGATATTCGCGCTGAGCTCGTGACGCATCGCCAATCGCCGCGCGCGATGTCAAGACGTCCTTAAGCTTACATCAATGCTCGGAGACGCTCTTCGTCCGCAATGATGACTCGACGGCCTTCTGTTGAGACCAAGTCTTGTTTTTTGAATTGGGCGAGCGTTAGAGAGACTGTCTCGCGAGTCGAACCAATTTGGTTTGCGAGTTCCTGGTGCGTGATTTTCAGCGCCAAGAGTGTGCCTTTCTCGTTTTTAACTCCATGATCGGACGCAAGATCCAAAAGGAGCTCTGCTAATTTCGAATTTACGTCGCGGAAAACGAGCGTCTCCAATCGGTTCTCTAGAACTGTGCGTCGCAAAATGGTTTGGCGAGTAAATTCCGAGGATAGTTTTGAACTCTTTGCTACCAGCGCGGCAAAAACGTCATACTGCCATTCTACTAGGAGTCCAGCTTCTGTAACTTCGGCAATCTCTGTTCGAGACGGCGCCCCCAAAAGCGAGGAGTCGCCAAAAAAATTTCCTTCTTCAGCTTGATAAAGTGTCAGGCTTTTACCGTCACGAGTAAGACGTGAGATCCTGACTTTTCCCGTGTGGACAAAGTAAATTGTTTCGCCAGGGTCGTCCGGCAAGTAGACGACCTCACGTCGTTTTGTTGGGGTTAGGGTCGGTGGGTGGTCACTGAGTTCCGAATCAGTGAGTTGCGCAAACATAGGGATCTCACGGATCCGGTCGCACGTTTTTCCCCACTCCACGATGGGAATAGTAGCAACCCTTCGGCGTGGCAACAACTCAACGCCGTAGAACAAGTAGGAGACCCAACAAAGTTGCCGGTATACACCATGCCAAAAGGAGGTTGGGAACACCTTCGCCAAAGAAAGAAAGGGCAATTATGGCGGCGGTATTGTTCGCGGCATGGACGAGAATCGCGGGCCAAAGCGACCGGTGTCGGTAGCTTAGGTATCCCAACAGGAGGCCCAAGGTCGCTGAGCTTATGAACCGCGCTGGCGAGAGATGAAAAACACCGAACAATAAAGAGCTGGCAATGATCGAGTAGAGTGGAGAGAGGCGCCGTTGAAATGATCGCTGTAGCGCACCGCGAAAAAAAAGCTCTTCGCAAATACTTGGCACGAGACCGACTAGTATCACTCGTGCAGCGATAGGAACTTCTGAGTCTGCGAAAGTGTCGGCCAGATGTTGCAGTTCTTCCGGGCTCGTGAGCTTTTCGAGAACTGGGCTTAAGCCAGTGGCGAGAACGAGCCAGAAACCCGAGCCTAAAAGTAGGGCCCCCAAAACAACCATTACCCCAGGTGGCGCCAAACTACCTCGAGGCCGATAGGAGGGGTTGAAATAAAGTAGCGCAGCTAAGGGACCCAGCATGGCGAGGGCGAGGGCGAGAGACGCCCCCCAGAGTCCAAATGGGGCAAATACTCGTGAGAGCCCAATAAGCACGAGAAAAACCAGAAATACCAGAGCCAAGGCGGTTCTGATGGGAATCACTCCGGGTTGGTCTGGGTTCGGTTTACACACGTCGATTCACACTCAATACTTGAATTTGGGGTTAGACAGCAAAGGGGAACTTGGGTGGGAGAGGTAAATGCGGTACAGATTCGCGCGCGTGCCCTTTGTGGGGGCTAGAAAGTTACTTGCTATGCGGTTGCTATTCTCATTCGAAAATCAGGTCCCCAATAGCCAAGCGGACGCGGAAGTTTTCATCAACACAGCATCGGCGGTTGCCAAGCAAAACCCGAATACTACGCTGACGGTTCCCTCCCTCGTAGACGAAGCTGAGCTTCGGGGCCGCTTGCAAGAGTCCTTTAATATCAGTGACGAACTCGAGATTGTCGCGCTTAAGACGGCACGGGGCTCGCTTGGAAGGCAACACCTTGCTCACACTGCTGTTTTGCCGCAAACACAGGTGTTCAAGAATTCAGATATCCTCTACACGAGGCATCTTCTTCTGGCAATGAATGCTGTGCGCTGTGGTCTACCGGTTGTGGTTGATCATTATCGTCCCTGGGGCGATCAGGTACCTCCTTTTCAATTGGCAATTCATAAATTGATGAACCATGAATTATTTCTTGGACTCATAACGCACTCGGTGTTTGCCAAGAAGGCCTACCTCCGAATAGGCGTACCAGAGGAAAAAATCCGCGTGATCTACAACGGCTATGATCCTCTTCGGCTCGCCGCCTCAACGGACCAAGGAGAGGCCAGAGCGCAATTGGGGTTGCCGCCGAAAAAATTCATCGCGGTGTACACTGGACGCGTCAACCACAAGAAAGGGTTGGATATCGTCCTTGATGCTGCAAAGCGGTGCCCGGAGGTTCAATTCATTCTTGTCGGGTCGGAGTCTCAAGGTCCCATTGAAGAAGCTGCCGCGAATATCGAGAACGTCAAAATCGTGGGTTGGCAGCCGTTCGAGAAGACGGTTCCCTATTTGGCTGCGGCTGATGTGCTTCTGATTCCGCCTTCCGATATCCCGTTGAAGAAATTTGGCAACACGGTCCTGCCACTGAAAACGTTTCTTTACCTTGGTGCGGGGCGCGCCATCGTCGGGCCTGCGACCCCTGACGTAGAGGAAATCATCGAGCATGATCGGAACGGTCTTTTGGTGCCGCCAGGTAATTTAGAGGCACTAATCGGCGCGCTTAAGGACTTGGCAAGCTCTCCGGAGAAGAAACAACGCCTAAGTGAGGCGGCTCAATCCGACGGAGCTTCGCTCACGTGGGATGCTCGGGCGAGTAAGATTCTGCGCTTCATTGAAGAACGTTATGACAAGCCGCTGGTACCAAGAGCGGAAGTCTTCAAGTACGGGCGTTGGTTGAAGGAGTCTGCGCTCTGGGCACAAAACTTGGCAGTCAAACGAAATTGGGTAACGCAAACAAGAGGCCAATGAGCCTCGCTTGGAGCTGACGATTGCAGCCGAGTGTCGCCGTTTTTGTCACGCGATGTTTGCCGTATTCGCAAACATTCGTCTTTGAAGAACTGAAACAACCTAGGCGCTATCAGGCCGAGGTCTT
Organism: uncultured Kofleriaceae bacterium; assembly: GCA_964410875.1. Classification (GTDB taxonomy): domain Bacteria; phylum Myxococcota_A; class Polyangia; order Haliangiales; family Haliangiaceae; genus CAYPIX01. The sequence goes on along the minus strand of CAYPIX010000007.1, from coordinate 41,324 downwards.
CTGCGCTCGCCGAGAGAACGAGTCGGCCTTTCCCATAGACACTGTACACGAGGCTGGCTGGCTGTATGAATATACGCGTCTGTCGAGCAAATTCAGTCGGACTTTTCGTAGTAAGAAATACGATTTGATCCATGCCCATTTCGGCACGGGTGCTGTCTATGCATCCCGGTTTGCTCGCCGGTTCCAAGTACCAATGATTGTGACGTTTCACGGCCGAGAAGTTCCTCTTCTGAAGAGTATGGCGCGACTTCATCCAAAGAATTGGGCTTACGCGTATTTCGGTCCAAGGATGTTGGAAGAAATGAGCCTTGGATTGTGTGCATCGGTAGAGCTTCTAGAGATGCTGGTCGAGCAAGGCGTTCCCGAGGAGAAACTCATTCTTCATAGAGTTGGGGTCGATGTTGAGAGATTTCATCCGTTGGAAAAACCAAAGGGTGAGTTGCATGTCATTATGATCGGTCGTTTCGTTGAGAAAAAGGGACTAGGCGTTGGGCTCCGAGCTTTTGCCCGTGCGGCTCGCGGTCAAAATGCACGTCTGACCATTGTTGGGGATGGACCGCTGCGCTCCAGGCTAAAGGAATTGGTATCGGCAGAAGGGATTGAGGCTCAGGTTGATTTTTCCGGCGTACTGACCAGTGAGCAAGTGCAGACCAAACTTGCCAAGGCTCATGTCTTACTTGCTCCAAGTTGCACCGCAGCTGACGGTGATCGAGAGTCAGGTTTGGTTGTTGTTAAAGAAGCGAGTGCTTGCGAGACGGTTCCGGTCACTACCTGGCATGGTGGAATCCCGAGCATTGTTGATGATGGTGAGACTGGATTCCTAACACCCGAAAGAAATGTAGATGCTGTAGCGGAACGTTTGAGCATGCTGATGGCGGATGCTCCGCTTCGTCAACGCCTTGGCGCCGCGGCACGCGAAAAAATGTGTCGTGAATTCGATAATCGCCGACGAGTGGAAATTCTAGAAGAACATTACGATCGAGTGGTTTCGGAGGCCTAGTGGGGACCGATCGCGAGTCTCTCGTACGCCGTGCTGTCTTGGTAAATTCCCTAGGGCTAATAGCGAAGCTTGGAATACCGGCGGTTTTTCTCGCCATCACTTGGTTGTTCGGCGCCAGCACATTTGGCCGACTTGTAGTTGCCTTGACGGCTGTGCAGTGGATCTCAACGGCCGTTGCTGCAGGGTGGATGGACGCGGCAACCGTCTATGTTGCTCGCGCCCTAGGAGACTCTACGGACTTCAGTGCTGATGACGGGGCGGGGCATCGAATGGCAGCATGTGTACTTCGTTACACGTTAGTAACTGCCATAGCAGCAGCGTTTGTGATCCACGTGTTGGCGGGCCCTATCATCTCTCGTGTCTTTGCGCCTTACACGGATTTGGTACCAGGAATAATCCTACTGGGTTGGGCGATTATTCCTGAGAGTATTTCGCGCTGGGTTGCCGGCATCTGCAAAGCAAAATTTGATATGCAACCTGAACTGTGGCTGCTCGGGGTTGGAGTTCCGGCGTCGCAGCTTGTTACTGCATTTGTTGTGTCTGCGACCGGAGGAGGTATTCAAGAACTCATCGTTGGATTTGTTATCGGTCAATTTGTCGTATGCGCGTGCGCGTTACTTCTTGTAAGGCGTGTGCTTTCACTTTCGCACGTATTCAAAGTGATTTCCTCTGCTCGTTCACCTGAGGTGTTGCGTTTTGGTTTGGCCCAAGGAATGAACCTTGGCGCCAACAAGTATGCGTCTCGAGTTGATGTCCTTATGCTCGCTGCGTTCGGGATACCTGCATGGATGGTGGGTTGGTACTCAACCGCTGCTATGATTACTCATGAACTACGCCAAGTTCGAATCGTCTTTACGACAGCTTTTACGCCCTTGGTAGCGCGCTATCACGCCGCTTCTGAGCGTGCAGCTATGTCACGAACGCTCACCATGCTGACGAGGCAGGCTGGAACGCTTGGCCTCTTTGTCGCGGCAGCATCCGGGCTTTTTGTTGCCGATATTTTGCGGCTCATTGAAAAAGACTACACCGGCAGTATGTTTGCAGCGGTCTTAGTTGCTGTCCCGGCAATAAGCTGCCTTTTAGGCTTTAGTGGGACGTTCTTAGTTGCCTCGGGACGAAGTGTTGTCAACTTAGTTAACGCCGTCTTTGTCGCTTTGTTAAATATGGCGCTCAATGCAGTTTGGATTCCAATGTTTGGACTATTGGGGGCAGCACTGGCGACACTCCTTGCTCAGTTGGCTCTCGTCACATTGGAGAATCTAGAACTTTACAAACTTGAAAAAGTGTCCTTCGACGTACGATCGGTGTGGTGGTTGTTCATTGTCGGTGGAATGTTAGTCCTTGCTGTTGCAGGGGCGCTGGAACAAACTTTTTGGGTTCGCCTCGCGGTAGCTTCGGTGTTCGTTGTGGTCGGCCTCGCGCTGACGCTTACTCTTCGGCGTCAAAATTCGGACGTCAAAACTTCACAATAAACGTACCGCCGCCGCCGGCATAGAAGGAGCGTCGCGGAAAAGGATCCCAGCCAACACCGAAGGAGACCAGAATACTGTCCCAGTCGAAAAGCAGTCGGGGAACGATACGGTTTTCCACGCCTTCTATTCCTCGGATCGGTGGGCCGTCGGCATTGCGCTGTCGATGCCAATAGGAGACGTCGACTCCGATGCGTCGTGAGAACATGTACTGCGTTCGAAGGGATGCGATGAGTTCCAAGTCGGAGTGTTTTCCGCTTTCGAGAGGGTTGCCGGCCAGTCGGCGATCCTCTGGACGCGAGGTGAAACGAGCTTGCGCTTCAAGTTGAAGGTTGGAACGTGGTTTCCAAATGGTCCAGAGGCGGGACTGAATGGTGAGTTCTTTGATACGCGCATTGGTGTCTGCGCGGTCTTCTGACTCGGAAGACCATTTGTTCCAGATAAAGAGCCCACTAGCTCCGAACCAAAGCGGCTTTTCCGGTGGCTGCCACTCAACTAGTGCACCACCTAGATAGCCGGTCTCCTTGTGTAGCTCTGATTGCTCGAGACCATCACCAAAAAACAAGCGCTGACTCTGTGGAACCACAATGCCCATATAAAGCTCTGTTCGAAACCCTCGCAATCGGACCGTCGATGCTTGTAAAGAGAACGCGAGAGGCAGGTCCAGTTGCTTAAACGCAAATTGCGGATTGTCGTCCCGTTGTGAAACCAGCCAATAGGATGCGTTTGCGAAAGTATTTAGCGCAAACATTCTGACAGAAACGCTGCCGATACTATCGTCTCGGTAGCCGACCTGGGCACCGACCTCCGTGTCTTGTTTCTCGACCCGTGGAAAGAAGCGAAGGTCGACGAACCAACTTCTTTTCTTCTTGGGTTGCCAATACCAGTCAACCTGAAACAGATCGCTGCGAATATTCCTGGTGTAATGCCGGAAGAACTGCATCTTGAGCTGCCAGGAGTCAGATATATCTACCGCGGTTTTCAGTTGGATCTGGGTCCCGAGTGATATGGCGTCATAGCTATGAGCCCAAAAACGAGCGCCGCTCTTTGTGCTTTGCCAAGCGAGTTCAGTAGCCAACGGAAAATCCGCGACCATTTGGTCGACCTCGTGCTCAGGGTAGAGGTCTTCGGCGAACCGCTGCTGTATGGGGCCATTTGGATCGGCGCGGCCGTTGCGATCCAGAATTCGCCGCCAGAGTTCGCCCCAATCGTCCGCAAGGGAATATCCGAGGCCCGGTTCGGAGTCTGGTTCCGCAAGTACCGACGCAGGGCTCGACAACCACGCGAAGAAGAACAGACATGCTGCATTGCGCAAGCATTTTGCCCAAACCGGCTCCATCTACTCGGCAAACGTACACTTAATCGGGATTGAGTTGGTGCCAATTCACATCCAGGCCGGAAATCATGTTCATCCCGTTTGAAAGTGTAAATAGGCTATCGCCACTTGGCCGCTAGAGGCATTCGCCTGCCACTGCCAAAAGCACGGCTGGTTATCTTTAGGCCAGGGGAAGCCTGATATCTTTTGTGTTCGTTTGCACGAACCTTGCGAATTACGTCGGTGACTACACTGCGGTCGAAGCCGGATTCTACAATAGACTCAGCCGAGCGCTCTTGCTCAACGAACAACTCGAGTATGGCGTCGAGGGTGTCGTAGGGGGGCAGTGAGTCCTGGTCTGTCTGTCCTGGTCTCAGTTCCGCGCTCGGTGGCTTTTCAATAGTGGAAATTGGGATTACGGCTTGGCCCTGTTGTTGGTTGTAATGTCGGGATAGCTGATAGACCAAAGTCTTGGGAACGTCGCTAATTACGGCTAACGCACCACACATATCTCCGTACAAGGTGCAGTACCCGACAGCGAGCTCACTTTTATTCCCTGTTGTCAGTAGCAAGTGTCCAAATTTGTTTGCAAGGGCCATGAGCAGAACGCCGCGTGTTCTTGCTTGGATGTTTTCTTCTGTCACGCCCTCTTTAGTTCCGGTAAATACATTTTTGAGAGACGACTGAAAGGCGGCGACTGGATCGTGGATGGGGATCGTCTCGAAGTTAATGCCTAGGTTAGTCGCTAGCTTCTCAGCGTCGGAAATAGAGTGATCTGAGCTGTATCGTGAGGGTAGGGCGATGCCAAAAACGTTTTGGGCTCCCAATGCTTCTTTGGCAATAACTGCTGTCAGGGCAGAGTCAATTCCACCCGAAAGTCCCAGGCAAACTGTTTTGAACCCACATTTGGTAATGTAGTCCTTGGTTCCAATAATCAGTGCGCGCAGGGTAGCGTCGTCAACAGAAAGTCCCTCGCTCACATCTTCTGATGGAGTGGAGCTGTCTAGAATCAAGACGTCTTCGGCAAACTCCTTTGCTTGTGTCGTAGCGACTCCGCGGCTATCAAAAAACGCAGAGCCACCATCAAAAATAAGGCTGTCGTTGGCCCCTACTTGATTGACCATGGCGATTGGGAGCCCGTACTTCTTGGCTTGGGCACTTACGATCTTATGCCGTGTCGCTTTTTTTCCGCGCCAAAAAGGGGAAGCCGACAAATTGACCAGGAAGGAAGGGGCTTGGGCTGCCAGTTTCTCTATGGGGTCGGTTTCGTATCTCTGACCCGAAAAAGATGGGTCGTCGAACCAGTAATCTTCGCAGATTGCAATTCCAACTTTTTCGCCATGGATGGTTGCGACGACTTGTTCCGAAGCGGGCGTGAAATATCTGCGCTCATCAAAAACATCGTACGTAGGTAAAAGCGTTTTGTGATGAAGAGAATCAATCCGTTTAGAAGCGAGCACCGCCGCACTGTTATGTAGGCCCGTGCCCGGTCCATTCGCTTTAGCCACCATTCCAACAACAGTCGGAATGGGTACCTCATTGGCGAGTTCCTCAATTGCTTTGAGGTTTGCGTCGATAAACGCGGGTCTAGAGAGGAGGTCTTGGGCGGGGTAACCGATCAAGCTGAGCTCCGCACCGATGGCAAGATCGGCACCACCTGCAGCTGCAACAACGACAGCGTTCAAAAAACGAGCGGTATTCCCTTCCAAATCTCCGACGATCGGGTTGTTTTGAATAAGGGCGATCTTCATCAGTGGGAAGTGTACCCGCGATGGGCTCGTTGAGCGAGTCTCACCTGCAAGCTCGACTCGGCGCTACTCTGAAGAGCCAGGGCGGAATCTCTTGTCACCAGGCGTTGAGGCGAAAACGTCGTACTTTTGCAAGGGGGTGTTCGCAGGAAGTAGAACCTCGGCAGAAAATTGGCCGCCCTGTGAAGATGTAGAGTGACCTAGTAGAATGCTGTCTTCCCCTTGGTTGCCTGCCGGCGCAATCCAGATATCGATACGAAGGTTTTCGACTCCTGTGCCAACCTCATCGCTAACGACTCCTTCCACAGAAAGTATTCCTCCGCGATATGCCGACTGGCTAGCTTTCTTGATGTCTAGAAAAATGGGTGCCCGTCCTTCTAGTTCCTCTTCAGGGATTTCCGCAAGTTGTCGGCTTCGTTTTGGATACTGGACCGGGGTTGTCGGTTGGCTTGTAGAAATTACGTCTTCTTCTGGCGCGCGAGGTCCTTCTGCTTCTTCCTTTTGCGCCTGCGATAGGCCGCGAATGTCACCGGCCAATTGGGTGTAATTTTCGCTGTATTCTTTGGGTTGGGGAAAAGGGTCGGGGCTTCGTTCTTGGTAAACCGATTTACTGGTGGCGTTATCAACTTCTAGTCGAAGTGCCGCACCCCCGAGATCGATTCTAGCCCAGCCTGTCGGAAGCCAAATTTCCGCAAAAGCGTGGGCTTCGTTCGAAATGTACCTGGCGGGAATGCCGAGACCAAGGGCTGTAACCGCGAAGACGTATGAGCGATGTCTGCAAACTCCAGCCCGAGTTGAGAAGAGGTCCCAATATGGATTGCCGGAGTTCGGTGGGGGAGACTTCGCTTCGAAGCGTCTGAAGTATCTGACTAGCCGCGAAATCGAGACTGCTGCTGGAGTTTTGGGAGAAATGCCCAGTTTCTTGTGGGCTTTTGTTGTCGTTTTTTGTACTTGAGCTGGCAATAGAGGAACGCTGGCCCCTGCGCGTTTCGCCAACCGTGCCAGTTCCCTGGTCTCCAAAGACCGGGTGGGCAAAGTGGGGGCAAAGTAACTGGCGCGTGCGGCTACCAAGAAAACAATTCGGTAGGTTTGGTCTGGGTCGCTTTCTTCCGCCCTAACGAAATAATTGTCCGAGCCGTCTTTTGAAAAAACGACACTCGTACGTGGAGTGGCCTCGTAAGAAAGCATTCGCATCTCAGGGGCAACAGACGGGAGGGTGACTTCTTTTCCTGGAGGCAGTCGGATCGCTATAGAACCCCAGAAAACATCTTCTTGTGATGTTGGCTCGCCCCCGACGGGCAAGTCTTCTAGAGTTCGTGATTCCTGGAAAAGGGCAAAACTGTCGTTTACTCTGTCTAAGACGGTTAGTCTTTTGAAAGGTAGAACCGATGGGTTGTAGACGGCGACGTAGCGAAGTGTTCCGTCAGCACCGGTGGTGTAGTCAGGATTCCATTCCGTCTGTCTGTCGGCGCCGAACTCTTTGGTGCCATGAGTAATTTCTTTCGGTCCCTTTTGGGTGGGTTTTGGTTCCGGAAGGATTTTTCCCTGCACCGAAATTGCCAAGGGGTTTGCCGCTGGCCCGGGTGACGGGCCTCGGACGACTTTGCCCGAATTCTCAGGCGGAGAAATATCTTCATGGAGCGTCTGAGCTTGACCCCGTTGCGATGCCAAGAAAAACACAAGGCCGGCCAGGATTTTCCAGAATCTCTTCATGTGCCTTCAGGGTAGTGTAAGGCAGCTCAGGCCACGAGCAAGCAGCTCGTTGAATAAACTGGTCCGTAAAGTTTTATCCAATACCACCAACTTGTTAAGCTAGGCGGCCGCAGGTAGGAAACTAGCGACTTTATGCAAACCCATCACGTCTATCTAATTCCTGGTTTTTTTGGGTTCGTTAATTTTGGTCGGCTCGTGTATTTCAGTCACGTCGCGGAGTACCTAGACGTCTCCCTTCACAACTTCGGAATTCGATCTGAAATCCACAGAGTGCGTGTTTCTCCTTCGGCCTCTCTTCGCACAAGGGCGACCGAGCTAGCAGAATTCGTTGCTGACACGGCTCCTCCGGGAGCTCCAATTCATTTAATAGGTCACTCGACCGGTGGACTAGATGCGCGGCTGTTCATTGCCCCCGGGGTTGATCTAGGGCGACAGGATGTAGATGACATGGCGAGGCGAGTTCGAACGCTGGTAACCGTTGGTACACCGCATTTCGGTACTCCTCTCGCGAGTTTATTCACTAGCATGTTAGGTCAACGAGTCCTCCAACTCGGTTCTCTAGCGACGGTTGAGATTCTTCGCACCGGGCGACTGCCACTTCGAGTGGTTGCCAGGGTAGGGAGCGCATTGGCGCGGATGCGGTTACCCGGCGGGAAAGCGGAGGCCGTTTTGGATCATCTTCACGAAGAGATGGTTGGAATGTTGCCCGAAGATGACCGCGATCATTTGGGTGAGTTCTTTGCCGGCATTGGTGCCGATCAGGCACTGTTGCCGCAATTGACGCCGGAAGGAATTGACTTGTTTAACGCCGGAACGGCTGATCGCGAGTCGGCACTTTATGGGTGCGTTGTTTCTCGGGCCCCAGGACCTTCCTTCAAGGCCCAGCTTCGGCTAAAGCGCCGAATCTATAGCCACACCACCTACCAACTCTTTCGATTTCTTCATGGTCGTGTTGGCACGATGACGGAGCAATACATACCGGAGCTTTCAGACACCCAAAGAGATGCATTGCGGGCAGCTTATGGAGGGATACCCACGATGGCAGACAGCGACGGCATTGTGCCGACGCGATCCCAAGTTAGGGGCGCCATCGTTCACGCAGCGACAGCAGACCATTTAGACCTGATCGGCCACTTCAATGATGAGCGCCATGTCCCGCCGCACTACGATTGGATTTGCACCGCGGCGGGTTTCAACCGCAGAGGGTTCGAGGCGCTTTGGCAAGACGTTGCACGCTACATCGCCAGGGCTTAATTTATCTTTTGCTTGAAGAGATATAGGGGCGAGCTTGAACGATCCAAACTTTCTCGCCTTCCAAAAGCCACTCAACGTCAAGGGGGCTATCTTTGGAAAAGAGCGGCAGGAAAGAAGTAACCGCACCGGACAGTCGCTTCGCTCTTTCTTCCGTTAGGATGACGGGATTGCCGTTGGTTGGCACCTCCCGAATTCCTTCGTCCTCATCAAAAACCAACATTACGGGGTCATCTGAGCGTGAGATGATCTTGGTTCCGTCGTTCGAAGTGTCAAAAATAATTTGTTCCGGTACGCGTTTACCTTCAACGACGCGAATACCTAAACCCCATTTCGCATTGATTGTGTAAGCATCTTTTTCGGTTGGGTCAAAGAGGTTTGAGGTTACAAGAACTCCTGCAGCAGTTGCGTTCACACCTGTTTGCACCAGAACGCCTGCGAAGACCGTTCTTTGATCGATACCAAAGAGTCTTCGCTCTTCAACTGCGCGAAAATTCCAGAGTGACGCCCATACCGTTTTGATAGCTCTACCCAAGCTCCGCTTCGAGCGCACGTTTGGGACTGTTTCATAAAGGCCCGCGCCGTTGAACCCTGGTAGATCTTCAGCGTTGGTAGAAGAACGTACAAAAACACTAGGTCCAAGATCGCGACGTACTATCTCTGAAACTCTACTTAGCAAATCCGGGTCAATGGGCGGTTCGGTTACTCTCTTTCGAAATTGCGCGAGGGCACTTTTCCTCCACCTGATGTTTGATTCGAATCTCCTATCAGATAGGAGAGCATCAAGCTCTTTGTCGAGGCCGTGTTGCTTAAGATGGCGAACGTAGTAGGAAAAAGGAATGCCTACTCCCTTGGGTACGTAAACCTGGGCCAGTCCCGCACCCGCTATTTCGCCCAGATTTGCAGTCTTCGCGCCGTAGAGTTTTGACTGGTTTTTGCCAATGCTAGACAACATGGCCAACTTCGACGTCGTTTTGTCGGCAACTGGTACTTCGATATGGAGCTTTTTGTGGATGTTCCTTCGATATGCTTTTTTCTCTCGTAGGGTCGCGGCACGAAGTTTCATTCCCGATGGACCTACTTCGTACAATACGAGTTTGCCGTTAAACCGTCGGTACCTTCGCAGCGCATTCACGTTGGTCGCATTGGGAGCCCCCCACGCGGTGGCTCTAAGGTTGACGTGGGAGAGTGGCGTTGAGAGAACCGTGGAGAGGATTCCACTCACTGGGGAAATGTCAGGATAAGTCTCCTGCAATAAAACGATATCGGTTTGGTTGAAGACCAATTCCTCAAATGGGGTGCCTTTGGGAACGACTCTTAGTCGACCAATAGCTCTTCCTTTATTGAATGGCTGGAACGTAGAGAGATGGTAGACACGATCATTGGTAATGACTGGGATGCCCTTTTTTGCGACATGTTGGCCTACCTTTTGTTGGCGAGGTGAATCTGGGCGGAAAGCGAGTGGTTTGAAAAACGTTTGGGCCAACTTCTTGTGGGTTCGCTCAACGCCTTCTGGACTGATTTTGTCTCCTTCCCAGAACGAGAAGGTCATTTTTCCGGCGTCCAAATGTTCTGTTATGTAACCGAGTACGAAGAGTGGTTTTTCGCGTTCGTAATTCTTGTTGTATTCCCTAATGGTCTCAGCCGACCAGGGCTTCTTTAGGAGCACGTCGAGGACGAAATCAGCGTGGATCTTGAAAACATTTACGTCAATAAAGTAAATCTCGTCGGTTTTGACATCTATGATGAATTTCGCGAACCGGTCGCTCCCAACGACTCTTGAGTAGGTTTCGAATACGTTTTGGTCGCCAATCGTCCGGGTGTAGACTCGTTGAGACTTACCGGCGTCTACATCTTTCGGAAGTATGGCGAGAAAGACACAACAGGTGAGACTCCAGATATGTGGCAATGCCCTACTCACGAGTCACTCCGGGAAAGGGGGTTGCGGAGCCGCCATCTCTTTGGACTACCAAGACTTCGTTGCCGCAGGACACTGCATAGCTCTTAGAAGGTAGTGCTGTCGCCGCTCTAACTACCTTATTGGTTTTCCAAACCGTAGTAAAAGTTCCGTGGTGCAGGTTGATTCCGACGAGTCCTGCTGAATGTACAGCGAGTAGCCCTGCCGGCGTGTTTGTGAGGAAAGAAACATCGTGCGGTACTGAACATAGAACTCGCTCTTTGCCAGAGCTTCTTTCGAGGATAGAAGTGAAGCCCTCCGATTCTTTGGTAGCGAGGTAGATCCTACGCCTGTCAGGCGATAAGCACACCGCGGTTGGAAGTTCTGGTTCCTTATCGATTAACCCATTGTCTACATTCAAAAAGGAAAGAGTATCGCCAGCTACGATAAGTCGCCTCAAGCTGGGATCAAAGGCTATAGATTGGGGAGATGCAATTTTGAATCGAGTGGTCTCGCGCGAGCCACTTAGGGAGCAAGAAACAATCGAATTGGCGGCCCTATCTGCGATGAAAAGGTCGTCTTCGAAAATTGCGAGCGCGACAGGTTCAATTAGACGGGCCGCTCCCAAGATGCTGTGGGTCTCTCCGCGGCGATTTATAGCTACGACCCTTCGATTGCCGGTATCTACTACCCACAAAAGACCCATGGCATTGTGGGTAGAGTCCCAGAGTACCGAATTAGGCTGTAGGAAACCGATCAAATCATGCCTGTTGATCGAGAAGGAAAATCATCAAATAAGCTTCTGCAGTACGCTCTGGCCCTTCTGTCCCCGCGAGAATCCTAAAGTCAGCCGCAAGTTGTCGCCGCGAGTAGGAGCGGTACATGGCAACTGGGTTAATTTCGTCACTGGAACAGCCCTGTTCAATTGGGCGATTCAAAATCGCGCTGGCCCAGTTTGATGTTACAACCTCTTTTTTTTGCGCCGTCATTTGCTCTTGAAGCGTATTGAATTCTTCGAACGTGAGACCAAAAAGAAATTCAGTAAAGGCTTGGTTCTCAGCCTTGGATACTTCGTCTCTTTCGAAAAAGTCGAGAAATTGAGGATCGCAATGCTCGGCAACCAGTCTAAAGTACTCGGATGCACCAAGTAGGCTGCCGAGCCCGACAGTGACCCTGTTGCGCGCATGCCATGCCGATTCCAGCAAGGGGCAGAACTGATCGATTTCAAGGGTGGCGCTGTCCCAAATGGCAATTAGTTGATTTGCGGCTCTTTGTTTTGTGTTTTCTCTGACAGTGGGCTTTCGCAAAAGTGCAAGAAGCAGCTCTTCAGCCATTAGCGTGTATACGGATTGGGCATACTCTTCTCTAAGAGCAAGGCTGGTTTGGCGCATCTCTTGGTTTTCACTAGCAGCCGCTCTAGTCGTTTTAACGAACCCGCGAAAAAATTGAATTTTACGAAGAAGAAATGTTCGTTGGAGGACCGCTTTCACGGGTAATGATAGGTCTCCCTCAAGGCCGTCCATTCGGCAAAGATGTTCAATCAACGTTGAGCCGTTTCGGCTTTCTCCTCCCATGACCGTTTCAGCACGTAATGATGGGGTGTCCCAAATGAGGCGACTTGATTCGGCAAGTTGCTTCAGTTGGGCTGACAGAATGGCGGCATCAGCATGCGCATGCTGCGAAACCAAGACGAGAGCACGCGATACGAGCTCGGATTCTTGCTCGTTGAAGAGTTGGACCTGGCTGGCCTTTGTGGTGGGACTCTCCACCGGTGCGGGTAGGCTATCACTTTGTTTCATAACCGTCATGATTCCGGATGAAGTAGAGATAAATGGACTCGATGCTCGATCTCTATAGACGACTCAGTGTTACATTTGGGGCCTATGCGAGGATTGTGGGCCCTTTCTAGCGTGATTTTTTTCGGCTCTTTGCTTTCTGGTTGCTTTCTGATTCCAGATCCGTTCGACGACAACCGGGGCGAGTCTTGCAGAACGAACAGTGAATGTGATGATGGCCTTCGTTGCGGTGCCGGAGTTTGCGTCACCCCGGGAGCTGCTGGGCTCGCCGGCGCTTGCTGGGCCAATGCAGATTGCGATAGTGGGCTCTTCTGTTCTCGCCAGGGATTATGTGGCCCCGAAGGGGATGGGGGGATAGGCGCCCCATGTGGAACCGGAGCTGAGTGTACAGATGATTTATATTGCGAAAATTTCGGATTAAGTGGTTCCTGCCAAACGGCTGGTGATGCGGATGTTGGGGAGTCTTGTGCTGAAATTGGCGATTGCCTTGCAGGTCTAATTTGTAACCCCAATGAGACTTGCGAGCATCCTCTTGACGCTTTTCCGGCCTTCGAAGGCGTGGACTGTGCTCCAGACGGCGAAACGTTTCGAGCCTTTTTTGAAGTTCCGCGCACCTCACAACCATTGGCGGATTTTTTTCGTTTACCTTTCCCCAGCGATATTCGTGACAATGGCGACGGAACGCTGAATCTTAGTGATTTTCCAGTTCCAGGACCTGGGCTCCTCGGCGTGGACTTGGTCGGTCTTTATGTTGAGGCTTTTGCGAGGGACTTCCGAGGTTTTAGTTCGATTGCCCCGGTATCGTTCCGCTTCTCAGGTCCCGTCAATTTTACTACTCTCACGCCCGCTTCTATTCACTACATCGACGTAACCCCTGGAGCTGACGAACTAGGTAGTGACCGATCGCGAAGTTGGAAATTTTCGACCACTCGCGGGCTCTACAATTGTCAGAATTTCCTCACCATTCAAAACAACGTGCGTGCGCCGTTGCTCCCCGGTCACACGTACGCCGCCTACTTGACGACTGATATTCGCTCTGAATCCGGTGACATTCCCGAGCAGGATGCCGATTTAGCTGCTCTTCTCAATAACAGCGCACCCGGCGACACCCAGTTAGCATCAGCTCATGCCGTGTTCGCTCCTTTTCGCAACTATATCGCCAGTCAGATCGATTTAGCGCCGAGCGACATTGCTGGGGCAACAGTTTTTACCGTTGCTGACTCTGCAGGACGAACGCGGGAACTTGTGGAGGCTGCAACTGCTACGCCTGCACCAGTTCTTACTGACGTCACTCTCTGTGACGGAACAAACGCTTCGCCCTGTGAGGACGCGTCTGGTCGAGGAGCGTGCGGTTCAGTAAGCGAAGACTTTCATGAGGTCCACGGTCGTTTTACCGTTCCGATCTTCCAAGTAGGTACAGCTCCATACGAAGTACCAACCGATGGTGGTGTAATTCTTTCGCCGCCCACAGTGCAGAGAACAGAAGAGGTTTGTTTCGCGCTAACCATTCCTAAAGCATCAACTCCGGTAGGTGGTTTCCCAGCGGTTGTTTATGCTCATGGTACTAGCGGTACGTTTCGGGGAGTGGTCGACAACGGTGTCGCTGAGGCACTGGCGACGGCGCCAACGCCTATGGCGGTTTTCTCTTACGATGGCATTGCCCATGGTGACAGGCGCGGGGAAAGCTCACAAGAACCAGATGCGTTGGTATTTAATGTTGTTAACCCACTGGCGGCTCGTGACAATAATCTTCAAGGGGCGGTTGATGTAGCGCAGGCACTACGCGTACCTGAATTAGGCACGATAGCGGTGACAGGTGTAGGCGATGTCCAATTAAACGGAACGAAGACCTACTTCTTTGGCCACTCTCAAGGCGCAACCGTGGGAATGCCGGCTATCGTAACGCAGAATAGAGCGCCGGCGGCTATTTTTTCTGGCGCAGGATCATATTTGACCCGTGCTCTTCTAACAAAGAGCAATCCTGTCGATACAAGAGCGGGGCTGGAATTTCTTGTGGGCGAAACACTCAGTGACCAACACCCAGTGATGGTGCTTTGGCAGAATTTCTTTGATCAAGCGGAAACGTTGAACTACGCACCCCTGCTGTTACAGCGTCCTTTAGAGGGCGTAGATTCCAAACATGTAGTCGTGACATGGGGCGAGGTCGACACCTTTTCCCCGAATGCGACTATTAATGCTACCGCCTACGCAGCCCAGCTGCCGGTCGCAAACACAGTAAGAGAGCCTTTGTATGACGAAAGCGAGCCCGATAACTTTTTTGCAACCCGTCCCGTTTCTCTGAACTTTGCAGCTGGAGACGGAGTAAACCGGACCGCTGCACTATTTCAGTACACATCCGCTGGTTTTGACGGTCACTTTGTTGCCCAGAGAAATACGACAGCGGTTGCCGACTGGCTTGGGTTCCTTCAGTCGTTAGCGAACACTGCAATTCCGGTGATACCGTAAGAGAAGCACCCCTTCGCTTCTATTGGCTTTTCTTCGAACGAATTACCCGCATCAGCGCTTGCCCGGCGAGTTTCGTCAACTCAATCAGTTCATTGGCCCTGTCGGCTGCGAGGGCTTTGCCATTCACGCCGTGAGCGTATGCCAAGCAGACGACTTTATCCTTCACGCACACCGGCGCTATTAGAACTTCCTCTGGGGTGCCGTCATTGGGAAATAGTTTGAAAAACCGACTCTGGATAGTTTTCCCGGACTCGGGCGGACTTCCTATAAATGCCTCTCGGAAATTGACGACGCTTTGAAACATTGACTCCGAAGAAAGTGGAATCAGGACCGATTCAACGGTTTGTTCTGTCAGGTTGCCGCCAAAACCTTTGTGGCCAAGAGCCATATCCTTCTTTGCAATTGCGATCAGCCCAGCTCCAAAGGAGCTCTGCATATATCCGATAAGGGCCTCTGTAACTTCTCCACGATTCACCGACCGAGAGAGAGCTATCTCGGCTTCGGTGAAAGACAGGCCTGATTGTTCGACAGACGCGGTTTTGTTGGCTTGGTTCTGCTCCGCCAAGTTGTTGAGGACATGGTGAGTGAGTTGAGGGGAGGATGGTTCTGGCGCAGAGGGCGGAGGAAGAGCGCTCGCGGCTGCCAATCCGGTTGGAATAGCAGCACCTGCAGGGGCAGGGGCATGACTCACTGGGCGGTTACGAAGTTCAGAAAAAGAAATTTTATTTGAATTTGTTGTCGAGGGGGCGTTTGCTTCTCTAACAACGTCTTGGTGATCTAGATCAACGAGCTGCATCGATAGCGAAATGTGATTGTCATCGTTTTCAACGCCTCGTGTCGCGTTAACGGGTATCTTCGATTCAGATGACGTGGTCCCCTTTGCAGAATCCGCT
The DNA here is from genome assembly GCA_964410875.1 of uncultured Kofleriaceae bacterium. GTDB lineage: Bacteria > Myxococcota_A > Polyangia > Haliangiales > Haliangiaceae > CAYPIX01. Next base: position 25,776 of record CAYPIX010000007.1, on the reverse strand, counting down.
GCTCGTTGGGCAGCCAGCAAGAACCGCTCAGCAGGACGGGTTTTGTAAAACCTGTAAAGAGTAACCGCTATCGTTAACTCTGGCGCAACACTAAGGATGAGCGGCATGCCAGCTCGTGCTTGCACAGACTCGACTGCGTCGCGGTCCCACGGATCGCGAAAACAAATTACGAGACTCTTTCCCTTGTCGTTGTCTACTATCGCGATTGGGGCCGCAAAGGCAGTTTGACATGTTTTGGCATCGACAACAGAAGCAACCTCTCGGCTATGGGTGAAATGTTTTTCGAGTGCGGCCGGAATGCCATGGAGGCGTGACAAACCTTGAGAAATTTGATCTTGGGTGCACAAGCCAAGTTCGATGATGTTCGTGCCCAGTCGTGCGCCTTGCTTCGATTGATGGCTTAGCGCTTGCGACAACCCGTCTGGGTCGAGATATCCAAGCTGTATGAGGATCTGGCCAATGGGCATCCTCGTCCAGTATACGACCCGCGACCTTCTGCCCTAAAGGGCTGTGAAAGCTCCATACGTGATGGTGGGGCTCTATTTATTGCTTTTTTTTCCATCCGGACCCAGATTCGCGGCCCTTTGCCCAAAATTAAATGTAGGCGATACCGAGAAAGTTCCTACAAAAGGAGTTGAGCGAATAGATTTATGTGTGCTCTGTCGAAGGCACCCCGCTCGCCAAAGAGCCGCGGCCAACCGAGCTGCCCGCCGAGGCGCACGGACTCCATCGCTTGAAAGACTGCTCCGCCGCCAAAAGCGACCGCCTCAAACTTGTCTATAGCAAGGTAAGCGTAGAAATCCATTCCTTCTTGAAATTGGTAGTACCCCCAAAACGGAAGGATAACCTGATTCTCTCTTTGATCACTCTCATTGAGTGCCAGTTGAAGATTAGGATTGGCAACTATAACGATCGGGCCAACTTGTGTATGTGCGAGGGCGCCGAGTTTAAACGAGTACCTAAACGGATCGAAGCTGTCGAACATAAGACCCATCTGTGGAGCCACGTCTAGAGAGGGAAGGCTTAACAATCTATAGAAAACTTCGAGCCCGAGATTCTGGTAGATATTACCTCCTCCTGTAAGCCGCAAAGACCTTCCAGAGCCGATGCGCCCTTGGGACGCTGCGCTATGAGTTAGTGCAAGAACAAACCTTTCCGACAGCCCGTAGTAAATATCGGGGCTCAGGGAAAGCGGCTCGAAAAAAGCTCCGTCGGACACGCTGATTTCGAGATTGACGTCTAAGCGGAGACTTTCGGCTTCAGGTAGCGTCTGAATCGGTCGGGCCGAAGCGGGTGCAGATGCGAAAAGTCCAGCAGCCAGCAAAAAAAATAGCGCGATCGGGTTTCTTGCTTTCTCCATTTCGATGTCTTTAACAGCTCGCAATGACATAAGAAATAACGTATTGGCTTCAGGCCGCCAAACTAACTAAGAGGTACCCATTGCTGTGATCTTCGCCATTCTGGTACGAGCAGTGCGCTCAAAAAAGTGGATGAGATTGAGAAATACTTGGAAGACGCTCGACTCCAAACGAAGACCGGGCTCGTACGAGTTGCAAGCGGTTTTGGTTTGGTTGCCTTGGTATTTTTTGCCTTCGCGCTGCTTATGACAGACATAGGGCACGCTGTTGGTTGCCTCGTTGGTGGTTGTGCCTGTTTGATCGCCGGTGGTTTTGCGTTTCATTCTTCTAGGCAATATCAGCGTACGGTTACACTAGAGCAACAGCTGGAAACCCTGGCAAAACTGGGGATAGAACTAAACGAAGGAGTCACGATAGACGATTTGCTTCGTTCCTGGGATCGGGAAACGTACGAGAAGGATCCTTTCGGTACGATTTTTTTTCGCGCTGGGGGCAGAGCTAGAAGGCGAACCCTGGGGGCGAAACATCTGCGATCAAGTGTGGAATTTTGATCTTGAGTGCATCGAGGGCGAGGACTCGTACGTCACTATCGTCAAAAACCTTTGTCGAATCGCGGGGAATGAGGCGTTCTTGACTGATCTGGAAGACAGAGTTGAGCTAGATGCCGATGAGGCATGGCTTGCGTACAACGTCGGAAATACTCGCAGGGAGCATGTTATTCCTATGGACGACGATTGGGCGGATTCTGGAACGGTTGCGGCCGTCATGCGCGACATCGAACACGGTGGAGCGAAATTTTATGCAAAAGACAACGGGCAAGCCTCGGTTCTTTTTTATCTGAGACCGGACATCGCGCTCGAATTAAATAGGCTAACCGGGGGCGCTTTGACGCCGGTGCACAAATAGAACTTGTAAAAAAAGTGGCCTATTCCTGCATACGAATAACCCGCTGAACGATACCGTCCTCCACGAGCTTTATGTCGTGTAAAATATCGACACATATTTATGTGCAACAGGAGGCGTCATATGTTGCGGTCAGGTGACGTAAAAATAACAAAAACTTCAAAAGAAAATTTAGACTTGCTTCACGGATTGCTCACCTCAGTAAATGAGCCATATTGGCCAATTTTCGACATAGGTTTGAATGAGTTTAAGAACCAGTTTCGAGACAACCAATTTTGGACAGAAAAGTTTAAGCGGTTTTTGGTATGGAATGATTCGAAGCTAGTTGGGTTGGTTAATGCCTTTTTTACTGCGCCGTACTCGGATTCCATTGAGCTGGGTTATATAATTTTCGATCCTGAACTGCGACGTAGAGGTTTGATGAGGAAGGCGGTAGAATTGGTGATTCGGTACTTTTTTGAAGTAGAAGGTCAAGCGCGTCTACAAATTGGGGTTACACCCAACAATAAAACATCCATCGAATTTGCAAGAAAGCTTGGGTTCCAATCCGAAGGAACTCTAAGATCGTTTTTCAAGTTGAGAAGCGTTCGAAAGGACGTTGAGATTTTTAGTATATTGAAAGACGAGTGGAAGTAACTCTATCGACTGGCAAGGACGATTTTTGTATATCGTGTGACGGTTGCTCAGGTTTGCTCGTCAATCACGTCGTGGAATCGGACGCATTCCTCTGCCTGATCTCCGGTCCCATTCAGAGTCGCTTCAAGTCGCATCACCGAAAAGAAAAAAGACCCGCGATCGCGGGCCTTTTGGGTGGAGATAAGCGGGATCGAACCGCTGACCTCTTGAATGCCATTCAAGCGCTCTCCCAGCTGAGCTATATCCCCTTAGGTTTCCGTATGATCAGGTCCGCTGGGTACCTCAGTAACCTGATACGTGTCAACCCTCCACAGGAGTGGGAACGGCTAGTCGTCGGACTCCCTTTGCCTTGCTGGTGAATCGTCGAGAATCGTGTCGGCACGTTGATCGCGGGCTTCTTTCGGGTTCCATGGCTCAAACTTCGGTGGTTCTTTGACCGCGGCCGGATCTTGTTGATTATCTATGGCCTGAATTTGTCTACTGCATTCCGAAATGCCGGGAATATCGGCTTCGCCGATTCGTTCCTCGGTGAATGCCCGCAATGCCTCTTTGCCCAGGCCTGACAAAACGTCTTTTCGTCTTCGCTCCCTTAGTGTCCGATCAAGCCAATCTCGGGTCGATTGAGCTTCACGTTCGACTATTTCGCGCAGGCCGCCTGCCTGAGACAGCGCTTGCCGGATGACCAAACCCAATGCGCCACCAAATAGGTCACTCTCGTTTTCGTCGGACATAAGCGTTAGGTAGCATTGAATTCGCGCCTCGGAAAGCTCGGTCCTTTTTAGGCCAACTTAGCCTCTATCTTTAGGGTCAAATAATTGCCCCAGGGCTTCCGGCTACGTATCGTTTCAGGTGATGTTTGCGGCGAATATTGGCTGGGGCGAGATACGCTGGATCGCCCGGATTACACTGGCGGTCGGGGTTGCCGCTGCGCTTGCCTATGTTCCCTACCGTGTACTCGATCGGGATGGAGCTCGCCGTCTCAGCAAGATGGAGCTTGAGATTGCCAAACTCACCGAAAGACGAGAAAAATTTCGTGGAGAGAACCGCGAACTACGACTTTTAAACCGTGGGTTGCGACAAGATCCCAACATGATTTTGGATATGGCTCGAACCGAACTCGGGCTGGTTTTTCCAAGCGAAATTGTTGTTCGCGTGACGGAGCAAAATGAATAGGCTCCGGGCAATTTTCACTGGGCGCACGGTCCTTTGGGGAGTGGTTTTATACTCGGTAGTCCAAGCGTTATTCGCTTTTCATCGACCCGTTTGGTCTACCAGTCTCGCGAACATTTTGGTTTTTTCTGTTGTTGCTACCGCAATAGGTTTCTTCGTTGGGATTCAGGTTCGCAAAGATGGGGTTGCTGGTCTTCGACGGAGCTGGTTACGAACGGGCAATTCGGGAATTGTCGCAAGCACCGTTGTCGTGTCTTTCTGTTATCTAGCAATTGCGAAAACGGGGGAGATAGAGTCTCTGATTTACCCGTTGCTTTACGGAGTCATTGCGTTTGCTTCTAGTTTTGCTGGTCGTCAGTTTGCATGGTCTGCCCTGCTAGTAGCATGTGCACTCGAACTCTCTGGGCCAGGGCTCCTGCACGGAGTTTCCCGACTTGGAACTCTTTCTGTCCACTTGTTATTCATGGCAGGTTCGTTTGTGGTTCACAAGTTGTTCTGGCAAACCACCATCGCATCTCTCAAAAGCAATCGTGAAGCCGCGGTTCTCGACGAGATCGAGCGCCTCCGAAGCGTTGCAAAAGACTTCCGTCTAGAAGCGGGTAGTGAGAATGAGCCGAGAAGCGAAGACGATGACGAATACAACAATCTTCAAGCTGGAGCAGGAGAGCTAATCGGAAACAACGCGAGTGGAAGTCTTTCGCTCTTGGCTGAACTGCTCGGCACTAGTCGAGCTCTCCTAATTTGGCGCAAGCGTGGTGAAGAGGGCGCGGTTATACGCGGAGGTGTTGGTGCTGACGTAAACATGAACGCGAAAATCCCAATCACGGGCGCGTTGACACCTGTTTTTCGAAACGGTCAGGTCGTCCAACTTGATCACGCACGCGCTCGACAGCTTCCTCTAGGAGATAGTTTAGACAGCAAATCGGCTTTTGCTTGCGTTCCCATATCCGTGGACGGTTTTGTTCATGGAGCAATTATGTTGGAGCGAGAAACTCCCTTTAACTCAAATGAAATGGAACGGACGACAGCAGTAGCGGGACAGATTGCTACGCTGGTGCATTCCGAGAGAGCGTTCTTTGCGACGGAAAGAGCCAAGTACGAGCACGAGAGGTTCTATCAAGCGTCGGCGATGCTTTGCCGCGCTCTCACGTTAGAGGAGGTTTTGTCGACAGCATTCAAAGCTGCAAGCCTTATCTGCCGCTTCGACTTTGCTGCTGTTACGAGATTTGATCCAGCGAGTGCGCGGCACAGTGTGCTTCGCACCTATTTTGCTACCGACACCGCACCTATTTGCTCGCGCACGAGACTGAGCGGCTTAGAGTTCAAAGACAATGATGGTTTGGTTTCAATGGTAGTTAAAAATAAGCGTTACCTTCCTCATTCAGGCGAATTCAACAATAAGAACGTTCCAGTTTTTACTAGAAGCATTCCTGTTCGCGGAGTCGAGTCCCTAATCACTCTTCCGCTCCTCGCCGGCGGCGAAGTCATTGGCTCGCTGGTTCTAGCTAGCAAGAAAACGCGCGCGTACGGTGCAGATGTTCGTGAAATGTTGTCGGTTATTGCAAAACAAGTAGCCATCTGCATGCAGAACGCTCTTATGTACAGCGAAATGGAAACCATGGCGACGACCGATGGTCTCACTGGGTTGACGAATCACAGAACCTTTAAGGCTCGAAGTCGTGAGCTTTTAGAGCGAGCAGCTCGCTATGAACACCAGGCTTCTGTCTTGCTATGTGACGTTGACCACTTCAAGAGTGTTAACGATACCCACGGGCACCCTTTAGGAGACGAGGTTCTGCGCCGCGTTGCTCGCGTACTAGATTCTGCAGTACGCCGGATCGATATTACCGCGCGCTATGGAGGCGAAGAATTTGCCATCGTTCTCGAGGCGACGGGGCATGAGGGAGCAATCAATTTGGCAGAACGTATTCGTCAGGACGTTGCACGCTTGCGTATTCCGTCAGACAAGGGCACGTTCGCGGTGACCATGTCGATAGGTGTTGCCTCTTATCCAGACCACGGAATGACGCTTTCTGAGCTGGTTCTCCAAGCAGACGCAGCTCTGTATGAGGCTAAAGAAACCGGTAGGAACCGGGTCGTTTCCGCAGCAGAACTTGGAAGACGGCGAGCAGCAAGTTGATTTCGTGGTCTCTTAGGGCCCCGCTGGCAGCAGCCTTCCTTGTGCTCTTGGGGCCTTCGGTCGCGCTGGCAGAAACTAGTTTCGCTGGAATTTGGGATTCTACCTACGGAACGATATCGCTTACCCAAGATGGCGCGAAGGTAACCGGCCATTATTCATCTCAAATGTTAGTTGGAACATTGAAAGGTGCAGTTACTGGCCGTCGCCTCACTCTTCGATACAAGGAAATTGACGGTACAACGGGGCAAGCATTTTTTGAACTGGACAAGAGTGGGGATAGCTTTGCCGGAAGTTGGCGTGCGGACGGAGAAACCGAATGGGCCCCGTGGATTGGAACTAGACAGGCCAGGGAAAAAGCCGAGGTGCAGCCGTTGGGGTTCAACGGCTTGTTCGATACCAACTACGGGCGTTTGCGGTTAAGCAAGCGTGGCGCGTCAGTTCGCGGAAGATACTCGGGTGGCAAGGGTAGGTTGCGCGGTGCTATTCGCAACGGTGTGCTTCGTTTTCAGTTCAAGGAGAAAGGGGGCTTGAAGGGGCGAGGTTGGTTTGCACTATCGGGGGCAGGAAGTGTTATCAGTGGACAATGGTCAGCCTCTGGCGCTCCACCTTCGAACGAAAAGAATTGGACCGGAACAAGAGCGACGGTTGAGCCTGGAGTTCGATGGCTCGTGGTTCTTGAGGCTGCCTGGGAAGAATCTTTCGCCGAAAAGGACTACTCATTTGGTGAAATTTTACGGACCTACTTTCAAAGGATGCCCCTGGTTCGTGTACGGCACCGCAGGGTTACCGAACACGAGGATGTGAAAAAAGCACTTATGGAAGCGAGCCTGCTAGCAGAGCCTGTTGCAGTGGTTATCGCAGGGCATGGTGATAAAGATGGTGTACTTCTTGGAAAGGGGACTCTAACCGCAAAACACATCACTGATTCTTTAGGAGCCTTTGGACATAATATTGAGCTCCTACATTTTTCGTCCTGCGATATATTTGCTGGTGCTGTTCCAAAAAAAATTGCGCGAACCCTTGGGAAAAACACACCAGCTATTTCAGGCTACGCGATTCCCGTTGATTGGTCGGCGAGTGCTATTTTCGAGATGCTATACCTTGAACTGGTGGTCGGTAGGCATTTATCGCCAAAGCAAGCGGCCAGTATTGCTCAAAAAGAACTTCGCTTCGCCGGCGATAAAGAAACGAAAAATTCCCCTTTAGGGGCTCTTCATTTTCGATTTCGCCCCAAACCTAAAACCCGCTAAGTGGTTTGGTCTCGTA